>JAICGZ010000005.1 GCA_025922875.1 Pyrinomonadaceae bacterium | reverse complement strand
TGGCCACCTCGCAAGGCTTTGGGCCAACGATGAAGTAGCGCGAATCTTAAGTGCACGAGATGAGTCGTTGAACAATGCGGCAACAATGCTCGCGGTTCGCTATCAACTCGTGACGCCAGTTAGCGGTGCGGTCGTGCTGGAAACTGCGGAGCAATATCGCGCGACTGGTCTGCAACCAGTTGATCCGGGAACGGTGCCGACGATTCCCGAACCCGAGATGGTGGCCCTGTTGATAGTGACCGGCGCTTTTTTTATCTTCATCTTCTATATCAAATATCGCAACGGAGGTAGCGGCACGTGCACCGTCTGAAGTGGACTCTGTTGCTCCTCGCCCTTCAGTTAGTTGCGTTCTGGGAAGTGTGGCGATGGTATTTCACACGCGCTGTCTACTCATGGGACCAACCATGGGGCTTGCTGGCGTTCATTGCTGCGTTAGTGGTTTTGTTAGCTTCAAAGAAGCCTTTGCCTCGCACAGAACCCTCGTTGTTTCTGCCGGCGCTATTCATAGTTGTTTACATCGCCACGTACTTCGTTTTGCCACCACTCGGACGAGCGACGATGGCCTTTACTGCACTGGCGCTGACACTGAGTTCCTTGCGTTTTGGAAAGTCTTTTCATCCGGGACTATTTGGGTTGTTCTATCTTTCTCTGCCTACCATTCCCACACTGCAATTCTTCGGTGGTTATCCAATGCGAGTCGTCGTGGCCCAACTAACGGCTCCGATTCTGCGCATGAGTAGTTTTGCAGTCGTGCAGGAAGGAACATGTCTCAATTGGGCCGGACGAATGATCTGGATCGACGCGCCCTGTAGTGGCATCAAGATGCTCTGGGTGGGCATGTTCTTAACCTTTGTTCTTTTGTGTCTCTTTGAACTACCCGTGCTCAAGGCGATGTTGCTGCTGCCGCTCACGTTCGTTGTAATCATCGCCGCCAATGTATTCCGCGCTGTGGCGCTCTTTTATTTAGAGGCGGGCGTTTTGCAAATGCCTTCGTGGGGTCACGAATACGCCGGACTGATCGCGTTTGTGTTGGAAGCTGCCGGTATCGTTTTCATTATGTTCAAGCTTCGGAGAGGGAATGTATGCGACGCAGCAGTCTCTTCTACATAATTGCCTGCGCGATAGCGTCGTTCATGCCGTTTCTGTCTGCGCACTCTGTGCAAACGTCAGGAACTACGATCGCGTTCACAGGTTGGCCCAATCAGTTCGAGGGCAAGACGCTGACGGCGTTGCCGATGACAGAGCTCGAGCAACGATTCATGAGTGACTTTCCAGGCCGGATCGGCCGCTTCACCGACGGTGAACGAGAAATCGTGATTCGTTGGGTCACCGAAGCGACGCGCAAATTGCATCCCGCTTCCGATTGCTTTCAGGGTCTGGGTTACAGCGTCAAACCTCTCGCTCTGCAACGTGACGACAGCGGTTTGCTATGGTCCAGCTTCGCCGCGAGTAAGGGGAACGTTCAGTTGCGTGTTTATGAGAGGATCCACAGCGGGTCTGGTGAGAGCTGGACCGATGTATCCGCGTGGTACTGGTCGGCGTTGCGTGAAGACGGACCATGGTGGGCGATCACGGTTGCCGAGAAAGGGCGCTGATCTGTGTAATCTCTGGATTATCCTGCTAATATCCGTGCCCATGAGAAAACTTGTTTCGTGTGTGATCGTCATTCTGGTAACGACCTGTGGCGCGTTTGCACAACCCACTTCGGATGCCATCGAGTTAACTAAATTGTTGAATGATTTTTTGGCGGGCGCCTCGCGCAACGACCCCGCCGTGCACGATCGGTTCTGGGCTGACGACTTGATCTACACGCGTTCAGTTGGTCGTCGTGTCAACAAAGCTGAGGTGATGCGCGACGTGCGCTCAGCGCCGGCTCCGAAGTCCACGGATCCGAAAACCGTCTACACGGCTGAGGACATCCAGATTCAACAGTACGGCAACACCGCCGTCTTAGCCTTTCGTCTCGTAGCAACAACCGAAACAGGCGCGGGCAAGCAAGTCGCTAATCTGCTCAACACCGGCACATTCGTGAAGCGCGATGGCAAGTGGCAAGTGGTGAACTGGCAATCCACGCGCATGCCTCGCACGGAAGCAGAGAGCAAGAGCGAAGTGGCGGCAACTGAAGCTGCGTTTCACCAGGCACTAACGGCCGCCGACGTTGATAAGCTCACCGGTTTGACGGACTCAACTTTCATGTGGACGCGCGGCGGCCTGCAAGTCGCTCGGCAACAATTGCTCGACGATCTTCGCGCGGGAAAAGTTAAGTATGGAAAACCCGATGCGGCAAAGGCGAGTATTTCAATCTATGGTGACACAGCTATCGTCCGTGGTGAGTCTTACACATTAGTGTTTATTTACCAGATCGGAGGCTGGAAAGCCGTCGCCATGCACACAAGCACTCAAAACTGAAACCGTTTTTGTGCTTTTTGTGCTTCTTTGTGGCTAATACTTTTATTGTGGCTCTTCAGGTTTTCGCGGCTTCGGCGTTTCAACCGGTGCGGCATCCATCTGCTCGCGGCGTTGATTGAGCTTCTGGCGCAGGTGATCCACTTCCGCATCAGCATTCGACACGGCCGTTTCCAAACGCGTCTTACTCGATTCAACCAGCCTTAACTGCGCTTGCACCCTCGATCGTTCACTCTCGAGCTGGCGTTTGCGCGCTTCGCGGGCCTCTTCCGGATGTACCGTTCCATAACCCTGCGTCGCCCGTTCGACGTTCTCCGGCTTCAACGCATAGTCAAGCTGCTCGAGCCTCGATTCGAAGTCGGCAATCTTGCTCTGTGTATCAATCAACTGCGAACGCAACTGCTCGGCACGTTGCTCAGCGCGAGTCAAACGCTCCATATCAAGCTGATAGCGGTCGTCGTCCTGCATCTGCGTGAGCTTGTCATTCAGCTTGTTCACCTGATTGGAAAGCGTGGTGATCGTCTGCTGCATCTGATCCTGCTCGGGTGCGGCTGGAGTCTTTGCAGGTTTTGATGACGTTGGCTGCGTACCTTCCTGAGCTTCGTCAGCGGTACTGATAATCTTCACGTCACCGGTGTCAGTGCCTTCCGCGGTTGTTGGTGGCGCAACTGGAGGATTTGTGATTACTGGCCTTGCAACCGCGGGTTTCGTCGTCCGCCGTGGACGCTTTTTCCTGCGAGTTTGCGCCTCGCCTTCAATTAAACAAAAGCTAATAACCAGGCAGACGGCGACGAGGAACTTGACGTAACTACGAATCCAGACAGGCATGTTCGTACTCCTTTTCGTACCGCTCTAAGATACCCCGCTATCCTGATGCCATCAAGCTCCAGCCGGATGCCCTAAGCTCCCGCCTTCCACGTTGCGTCGACGCGCACGGTTCCAAAAACTACACGCGGCGCGCCACGACCTCATACAGCGCATTCTTGAAGAAGACTCGCTTGAGCCGGTCGCCAACGTGCCTCGGCGGCTGTTTGCGGGCGCGTGTCCTGGCTTCCTCGACATTACTCTTCGCACTCAGAATCTGAAGTGGTAAGTTCTTAAACAAATTTTTCGCAGCTTCAAGCGTGAGATGCGTGGTGTGATCCGCAAACGGACCGACCTCATAAGGCAAGCCAACAGCCCGCCAGCTCGAATGCACACCAGCTGCAACGGCGTACACTGGATGATGAATATTGACTGTGAAGTACAGTAAGCCGCCGGGCAACAACACTCGCGCTAATTCGCTGACAATCTTCACAGGCGACTCCGCGTGGTCGACCACATTGTCACAAAGCACGATGTCAAAACTCTGATCCGGAAAGGGCAGCGACTCACCGGCCGCCGCCAATGTGGGCGCGCAACCCTGCCAGCTCGGAAACAGGCTTTTATAACTCACAGCGAGTGGATCCACTCCGAATCCACGCTTTGAGCCAAAGTAAAAGATCAGCCCATGGGCGCCGCTACCGACCTCAACAACTCGAGCATCCGGCTTGATGGGTTGAAACTTTTCGAGCAGTTCACGCACGCGCCACGACGAGGTCTTCATCGCGAGGATGATCTCTTCCTCACGCCCACTAACATGCGCGGCCTTACGCTCTTGATAAGCGAGTTGACGCTCGAGCGCCCTGCGTGCAAGTTTCCTGCGCGTCCCTTCTCCCCACATTTCTATTTTGTGCTTTTGTTGCCTTTTTTGCGGCTAAAAAGGCTGAACTTTGAAACCTATATTCATCGCTGCGGCCGCGCTCGTCAACGCCTCAACACGAATCAGTTGCGCACCCGCCTCAGCATATTCACGAGCATTCGCAGTCGTAATCTTTCCACCACACTCAACCACAACTGAGTCGCTCAACTCTCTCGCAACCGCGGCAAGCCGCGCAAAATCCATCGCACTGAGATGCTCGATCACAATCACATCAGCACCTGCCGCCACCGCTTCTCTTACTTCATTTTCTGAAGACACCTCAACAGCGACTTTGTGGATATAACCCAGCTTCTCTTTCGCCGTCTTCACCGCATCCGCGACTCCACCAAGAATCGAAACATGGTTCGAAGTAACGACCACACCATCATCCAAACCAAACCTGCTGTTGTATCCACCGCCAAGTTCAACAGCGTATCTCTCCAACAGACGCAACCCTGGCGTAGTCGCTCGCGTGTCTGCTATCTGAGCACCTGTACCATCGACCGCTTTGACATATTCATTCGTTAGCGTAGCGATACCCGAGAGATGCTGCAAAAGATTCAGCGCAACCCGCTCAGCGGAAATCAGCACGTCCGCAAAGCCGATCATGCGTGCAATCACTTTGCCTGCCTCCACCGGCTCACCGTCTGAAACAAACGCCTCGAGTTGTTGCTGCGAATCGAGCGTCAGAAAAACTTCCTCCGCCGCTTCGAGTCCCGCGACAATCATGTTCTGACCTGCGACAAAGCGAGCGCGAGCGCGCGTGTTGCGGGCGATGATCGACTGTGTGGTGATGTCGCCGCGTCCCAGATCCTCACGCAGAAAGAGGCTGATTTGTGAGTAAAGCGCGCCTTCGTCGATCCAGTTCATTGGAGGTTCTCGACTGTTTGCTGAAGTTGAGAGGACTGTTGAGCGATGGCCGCGATTCGCTCACGCACTTCGTTGACTCTTTCTTCCGGCGCTCGCGAGACGAAGTTGGGATTCCCAAGTTGGGCCTCGAGCTTCGCAGCTTCTGCGTGCAGTTTCTCCTGCTCGCGCTGCAAACGCCGGCGTTCCTGTTCGAAATCAATCAAGCCTTCGAGTGGTACAGCCAACTCGGCGCCGCCGGCTAACACGGCGCGGGCCGAAGCCCTCGGTGCGTCGAGGCGTTCGCCAATAGAAACGTCAGACGCGCGCACCAGTCGCGAGATCTGTTCTCGTGCCGATGAAAAAACACGACGCAGGTTCTGGTCAGGTGATCCGACAATAATCGGAATGCGCTCGCCGGGTTTGATATTCATCTCCGAACGAATATTTCGCACGCGCGAGATCAGCTCGATGATCGCCTGCATCCGCGATTCGGCCGCCTCGTCGATCAGATTTGCGGCGCCTTCAGGAAATGCAGTTAACATTACCGTCGGTTCAGCACCCGCGTATGCAGCATGTAACTGCTTCTCGCCTGGCAAACGTTGCCACAACTCTTCGGTGATGTACGGCATGAATGGATGTAATAACCGCAGCGCCTGTTCGAGCACTGTCAACAGCCGCGTACGCGCTTCCGTGCGCGCTGCGCTTTGTTCTTCGGCAGTCACATCGGCTTTCGCTAGTTCGATATACCAGTCACAAAAGTCGTCCCAGAAGAAGTGATACAAAGTCTGCACTGCTTCGTGAAACTGGTAATCGTTGATTGCGGCGTTGAGATCGCGCGCGGTCTTGTTTAGCCGGGAAACGATCCAACGATCATGCAGTGAAGTGCTTCGCTCGAGTACTTCAGGCTCAACTCCGGCGCCTTCGGAGTTGAGCATACAAAACCTTGCAGCGTTCCAGATCTTGTTTGCGAAATTGCGATACGACTCGACCTGTTTCTCATTCCAACGAATGTCCGTGCTGCCGACCTGCGCGAGTGTGAGACGGGTCGCGTCGACACCGAACTTGTCGAACACGTCGATTGGATCTACTCCATTCATCTTCGTCTTCGACATGCGTTGCCCCTGGCTGTCGAGGATTGTTCCGGTGATGAAAACGTCGGCAAAAGGTTCCTTGCCCATAAACTTCAGCCCCATCATCACCATGCGCGATACCCACAGGAAGATGATGTCGCGCGCCGTGACCAGCACCGTCGTCGGATAAAAGGTTTTGAGGTCGTCCGTTTCGTTGGGCCAACCAAGAGTTGAGAAAGGCCAGAGTGCTGATGAAAACCACGTGTCCAACACGTCCGGATCCTGCGTGAGTTCAGTTGTGCCTGCTTTCTCGCGCGCTTCTTCTTCGGATCGGGCAACGATTACTTCACCCTGCGGCGTGTACCAGGCGGGAATCTGGTGGCCCCACCAAAGCTGGCGCGAAATCGTCCAATCGCGAAGGTTCTCGAGCCAGTTCGTATAGATCTTTTCATAGGTCTCCGGAACGAACCGTGGTTTCTGTTCGCGCGACATCATTTCGAGCGCGAGGTCGCGCAACTGGTCCATCTTCATGAACCACTGCGTCGAGATCAGAGGCTCGATAACCGTCTTGCAACGCTCGCATTTTGAAATCGAGAACTCGTAGTCAACCACCTTCTCCAGCAGTCCGAGCTGTTCAAAATCTTCGACGATTTTCTCGCGCGCCTGATAGCGATCGAGACCGCTGTATTTGGCACCAGCGTCGGCCGTCATCTTTGCATGCGGATCGATCACGACGATCTGCGGCAGGTTGTGACGCAGGCCCATCTCGTAGTCGTTTGGATCGTGCGCAGGGGTGACCTTTACCGCGCCAGTGCCGAATTCAGGATCGACGTACTCATCTGCAACGATCGGGATCTCTCGATCGGTAAGTGGCAACAGGACAGTTTGGCCCACCAGATCTCGATAGCGTTCATCATTTGGATTTACCGCGACGGCAGTATCGCCGAGCATCGTTTCGGGTCTCGTCGTTGCGACGGTCAGCCGCCGGTCGCTGTTCTTGATTGGGTATTGCAGGTAATAGAGTTTTCCGGCCTGCGGGAGTTTGTCGACCTCGAGATCCGACAGTACGGTCTGGTCTTGCGGGCACCAGTTAACGATTCGATTGCCGCGATAAATCAATCCCTCATCGTACAGCGCCACAAACACTTCGCGAACCGCGCGAGAGAGAGCCTCGTCCATCGTAAACTTTTCGCGCGACCAGTCGACCGAGGCGCCTTCGCGACGCATCTGCACGGTGATCTGTCCACCCGACTCGTTCTTCCATTTCCAAACGCGCTCGACAAACTGCTCGCGCCCGAGATCGTGGCGCGACTTCCCTTCCTTCTTCAGCGCCCTCGAGACCATCAACTGCGTGGATATACCCGCGTGGTCCATCCCCGGCAACCACAGCGCACGGTACCCACACATCCGCTTATGCCGCGTCATCACGTCCATAAACGTGTGCTGCAGCGCATGGCCCATGTGGAGCGAGCCAGTAACGTTGGGCGGCGGAATAACTATGCTGAATACGGGCGCGCTCGGATCCTTATTTATTTCCGGCGCAAAATAACCATTCTTCTCCCAGCGCTCGTAGTGGTGCTGCTCCGCCTCTTTGGGGTCGTACTGTTTAGGAATATCCATGCGACTCTATGCTTTGCTTGAGTTAAAAACGAAAAGCTAGAGTCTACGCCAGACCACGCGGAAAGTTCAAAATGCCTTACTCCATCTACATGGTATTGAGCTCCTTCGGAATACCAGCATGTGTCGACAGTATCTCGTTCTTAAACTTGATCGGATGTCCCGAGATCTCTAAAACTAAGAAGCCTAGCAGTTAATTTACTTAATTAACCGGCCGATTAAGGAATGAGTAAAAGTCATCTTGCGGACTTCATGTTCCATCAATGCAAATACCGTAGCAATCTCAAGGCACCAAAGCTCGGAAGACTAGTGAGGTAACAGAAAACCAAAAACAGGAGGGGACAACTGTTTTAGCATGCCAAAGTGAGTTACCCCTTTACCTAGTTTGCTGGTCTTAATATGAAAATATTCCTTAGTTGGTCAGGCTCACGCAGCGGAGCCGTAGCTCAGGCTTTACGCGATTGGTTACAGGATGTTATCCAGCGCTCGACCCTTGGATGTCGGAAGCTGACATAGAAAAAGGAGCTAGATGGAGTTCGGTGATATCTGCTGAATTAGACCAATCAAATTTTGGAATTATCTGTGTA
Source organism: Pyrinomonadaceae bacterium (assembly GCA_025922875.1). GTDB lineage: Bacteria > Acidobacteriota > Blastocatellia > Pyrinomonadales > Pyrinomonadaceae > PSRF01. The sequence goes on along the minus strand of JAICGZ010000005.1, from coordinate 46,223 downwards.
ACTCGAGACAATATGAATGCACCATGGTTGCTGTTTGAAGCCGGAGCACTATCAAAGCTGCAACATTCGTCAAGTCAAGAGTATGTACATTCCTCTTGGACGTTAAGGCAAATGAAGTTCGACAACCCATGGGCCAATTTCAATCAACAAGTACTTATCGAGAAGACGTTTTCCGGTTAATCGAAACTATCAACAAAGCTTGTGGTGATACAGCGCTCGAGCATGCAAAATTACAAAGAGCCTTCGATCGAACTTGGGAAGAGCTAAATAAAACCGCTTAACGATATTGCGAAGAATGGGCCGCAAAACTCGGTCAGATCGAGCTAACGTCCTACAATTTGACTTGATTTCAAAGGCTTTGCTGATATTCTGTCGGCATGCCTCACAAGAAAAACCTCACAGCGCCTGGTGTCGCCGTCTCCGTCCAATTTGTTGAGCGCGGAATCTATTTGATTCGTGACCACAAGGTCATGATTGATATCGATCTCGCAGCTCTTTATGGAGTATCAACCAGGGTTCTCAATCAGCAAGTTCAGCGAAATCTCAAACGGTTTCCGGAAGATTTCATGTTCCAACTAACCAAGGACGAAACGGAGGCTTTGAGATCACAAATTGTGATCTCAAAACCAGGACGTGGGGGCCGACGTTATCAACCCGCAAACCAATCGGATTTAAGGCGAGCAACAAGCGGTAGGCGCGTACAACCCTTTGGGTCGCAATCTGCGACTCAAATGAGTGCCAAAAAAGTTTGAGATCACATTTTGTGATCTCAAAACTCTCGATTTCCGCCGGATTTCGGGAGATTTCTAATTTGAGATCACATTTTGTGATCTCAAAACATTGGACGTGGGTGCGAAACTTGAGGTTGCAATTTGCAAGCTCAAAAGTTTACTTCGCTTGCCTCTCTTCGAGTTGACGCTTGATGAGCAGCTCAGCAAGATCCGGGACGACTTCCCACGCGATCTCGCGGACGACTTTGTCTGACATCATCTCGACAACGCGACGGGCGATGGCGTCGATCATTTCGGGTGAGAGTTGGTCGGCGCTGATGGAGGTTGCCGGTGCAACAGGAGCAGGTGCGGGTTCAGCAAACATAGGCTGGGGTTCGGCAACTGCAACGTCGTGCGCTTCACTCGCGTACGGCGCCTCAGACTGGTACGTCGGCTCACTCGCGTACAGCACTTCCTGTGTCTCTGCAAACGCGGAACTGTGAACCTCCGGTTGATAATTCGACTCGTAACCACTAGCCGCCGCGGCAACAGCTTCCTTCACCTGCGGCTCGACAAACGCACGCATCGGAGCCGGTTCGTAAGCAGGTTCATCATCGAGGTCTAAAACAAACTCGTCATCCGTATTCGCGCCCACTGGTTCAAACTCACCAAGGTCCAACAGCACGTCAGAATCGTTTCGCGTTTCCATTTTCTCCTCACAGGGTAACGATTGCGCCGCTATTTCATCGTCAAGCGGCAACGTGTCTGCCGTCGTGACCTCCAACTCCTGCGTGTCCAAACGCACTTCTTCTTCCGGCTCTTCAACTCGCGGAAGCTCGGCCGTTGCACTATCTCTCTCGACAACAGGCGGGCTGCTCACGAGCGCTCCCACCCGGTCGATCAGTCGTCGTATCGATTGAAATGGTTTCGTCAATATGTCATCCGCGCCAACTCTGCGCGCCTCCGCTTCGTCGAACGGCTCAAATGAGCCCACGAGCAGCATCACGGGAATGTGTTTCAGCTTCTCGTTTGTTTTGACGTATTCGCAAACTTCATAGCCAGTGCGAGCAGGCATGAAGACGTCTGCGAGAACTATATCCGGTGCAAACTCCAGGAGCTGATCGATTGCCTCCTGGCCGTTGCCGACAGCCATGACTCGCACACCTTCGTCAGCGAACGTAAGGTCGATAACTTTCTGAATAGTGGCCGAATCGTCGGCAAGTAGGAGTTTGCGTCCAGCTAGCAAAGCCAATCCCTTTAGCTGAATTGCACCATCGGCGGGGCCTAGTGCGTATGCACGGATGGCGCGGGCATGTCGTTACGAAGCGGGCCTCGGAAGAGACCCCGACAGGAAACCTAACACCCGCAGGAAGCGGCAGTCAAGAGTTTGTTTCAGGCCGCAAACCGACACAAAAGGCACACGAAGAAATTAAACAGCCATTTTGTGCTGTTTGTGCCTCTTTGTGCCTTATGGTTAAGGGCTGGAGACGACGATGTCGTCAGGGGTGTTGGGTTTGCCGTCAGGGCCGAGGGAGCGTAGGGAATAACGGTCTGGCTGGCCGTCGTATTGATAGGGACGCGCCCACGGATCCACACGAATTACGCGGGCCAGGTACTTCGGGCTGAGATGGTCGATTAGCACCGATTCTTTGTCAGAAACCACGAAATACCCTCGTTCGCGGCGAAATTTGTCGAGAGCCGTAGCGATTACTGAAAGTTCATCACTGGCGACGGAGCGCTTGAGCTGATCGACGGCCACAGGCACGTCGCTCACGTTAACCCAGTCGCGACCACCACTCTTGAACTCAGCGACATGCCAGCCTTGCCGATCACGAGTTAACCGAAACTCAACTCGAACAAGAGCAATCGCCAGCGCCGCCGACTCCGATCCAAGCGACAATCCAAAAGGCGAAATCTCTTTAATCCTAACGTCGTCCGACGGAAGCGCGACTCCAAGCAGACTCGCAACCAGGCAACGCGCGCGTTTGTTAGTGAGTTCAGACGATGTTCGCCCAAACCGTAACGGCGGGTCACACTCACCTGTCGGCAACTCAACATTCGCAGCTCGCGCGAGAATCTCTAAACGCTCCCAACGATCCTGTGCGGTCCTGATCTCGCTCAACTGCCAATGACCTTCACGCAACGCCAGACGAAAAACCGCTTGGATCTCAGCGCTGACCTCCGCAGTCTCAGCAGTGTTCGATCTAACGGATCGAATGCGAACGGAATCGCCTGGCAGAGACCAGCCTGCCATCGTTTGAATAACTTTGCGAGCTTGGCTTTGACTCAGATCGGGACTGAGATCGGCGCGAGCGTGAATGGGAGTGAGTAACGCGACTGCGAAGACAAGAATAAGTCTCATACCATTATTCAGTCTTCTTACCGATCAACATCTGCAACATGATCTGGAGTTGCGCGGTCGTAAACGGTTTCGGTAAAAACACAACCGCGCCGGCGGAAAAACTATCAGACGACAGCTTCGGATCCTGCTCGGCGGTCATCATCATCACCGGAATTCGCTTCAGCCGCTCCTCCGCTTTCATGTAACGAACCAACTCAGGACCGGAGATATGCGGCATGACCACATCGAGAATCGCCGCAGTGAAGTTAGCGTCGGTTTGCAGGACCTTGTAAGCCTCGCGCCCGTCGCGCACTGCCACGACTGTATAGTCGTCCTTCTCGAGAATCGTAGCTATCAAGCGAAGGATGGCCGGATCGTCATCAGCTACCAGCATTCGGCGGTTCGTATCGTTTGTAACTGCTGCGTCGTTATTGTCCATGTGAGTGTGTTTTCCTGTTTTCAAACTTCTACTGCGCGGCAACTCTCGCCTGCTTGAGTGGAAAGCTCGGCTGCGAGTTTGATAGCCGCAACCATACTCGAATGTTCCGCAAGACCTTTTCCCGCGATGTCGAAGGCGGTGCCGTGATCTACCGAAGTCCTTATAAAAGGCAGGCCCAATGTTACGTTGACAGCCTCGCCAAACGACAAACACTTTACCGGAATCATCGCCTGATCGTGATAGCAGGCGATGACCGCGTCAAACTCGCCACGCGAAGCACGTAGAAAAACAGTGTCGGCCGAGAACGGCCCCTGCACGTTGATGTCATCGTTGAGGCGACAAGTCTCAATCGCCGGCGCCATCTCCGAAGCCTCTTCAACGCCGAACAGTCCGCCCTCGGCTCCGTGCGGATTCAGCGCCGCGACTGCGAGTCTCGGTCGTTCGATGCCCCAGCGCTGAAGCTCACGATTCGTGAGATTGACAACGCGAATTATGCGATCGCGTTCGACGAGCCTGATCGCTTCCGCAAGCGGAACGTGAGTCGACAATAAAACTATACGCAGGTTTGCGGCAACAAAAGCCATCGCATATTCCTCGGCTCCGGTGAGATGAGCGAGAAACTCCGTATGACCAGGAAAACTATAACCGCCGAGAAACAGAGCCCGCTTGTTGATCGGCGCTGTGGCGATCGCATCGACGCTTCCCGCGGCACACAATTCCACCGCGGCTTCGATGTAACCAGCCGCTGCTTTGCCTGCCGCTCCTGACTCGATGCCGGGTTCGATGAAGCCGCTGATATTGTCGAGATGATAAATGACAGGTTCGAAATGATCTGGAAACGGCTCTCCAATGCGAACGATGTCATAACCCGATTGCAGATCGAGAGTGCGCGCAGTGTGCGCCAGCGCTTGTGCATCTCCAATGATGACCGGCACACAAACTCGTCTGACTTCTTCTTCGGCGACAGCTTTGAGAACGACCTCAGGCCCAATCCCGGCGGGGTCTCCCATGGTTATGCCGATGCGCGGCAAAACTCGCCTGGGTCGAGGTCCCGGGTTCGATGAGCTTTGGTCTGAGTGTCGCATGACTTGAGGCGACGCACTGTTGTCCAGGGCGAGGAACTCAGGGCGAGGCTAAGGTAAATCTCCTAAGCGCTGGCGCTTTCAACACGCTCGTCTGCCTTGTAGATGTACTTGATGTTCCGTTTGAGAATCAGCAGATTGGGCGCGCCTTTACGGTTGACTTTCAACGCGCCACGATCGTACCACTCGATCGTGCCTTCAATCTCTTCGCCGTCAGTGAGAACAATCACCATCAACGTGTGAGCATCGATCTGTTTTTTGTAATAAAAGATTTCCGCATTAGTTTCGTTGGGAGGCGGAACTCTTTTCTTTACCTGGACCGAAGCGTGTTGTTGCGCGGCACGTTCGCGTGCCTGGCCGCCGTCATTATTTGAGGCGCGGGAGCTCCCATTCGAACGCTCTCTGGGCTGCGGAACCTCTCGGGCTTTGCCTTTAACTTCCGCGAGTGTGGTTCTGATGAGTTTACGATTCACTTGATTATTACCTCCAAAAATCTGTGACGGGTATTAGACCCGTCGAGAACTAGGCGATGTATAGGACACAGGGCTTAGATGTACAGAACAGTGTCAAAGTCTCGCAGGCGGCGGCCCATCCGAGGAGAGGAACGAACTATACCCGTAATGGAATTTCCTGCAAGGAATGAGCGACATGCTACACAACAAAAGAAGAAAAAGCAAAGGGGAAAACTATCGTAAATGCAAGATTTAGATGCAAGGAACTATGCAAGTGGAGACAGATTATTGGTCATATATCATTTACCATTTGTCATTGCTCATTTTTCGAGTTCAGCGATCTGAAGCGAAACGACAAATGCCAAATGTATATGACCAATAATTTGATCTCTAATCGGCCTTCTTCCGAATGAAAGTCGGCACGTCGAGATCGTCGACACGCGGATTAGCCATCATTGGCCGCGGGAGGTCATCGGACGGCCTGGCTACAAAACGTGGCGGCGGCGCGGGAATCGCCGTTGTGGCAGCGGCAGACGCAACTGATACGGCTTCTCGGTCAAATCCAGTCGCGATTACAGTGATCTTCATTTCGTCAGTCAGGGTCTCATCAATGACTGCGCCGAAGATTATGTTTGCATCGTCGTCGGCAGACTCACGAATGATCGACGATGCGGCGTTAACTTCAAACAACGTCAGATCGGGTCCGCCAGTGATGTTGATCAAAACACCCTTGGCTCCCTGAATCGTCGCCTCTTCCAACAGCGGCGACGAGATCGCCTGCTGGGTAGCTTCGATGGCGCGGTTCTCTCCGGTTGCTCTTCCAGCACCCATCAACGCCATACCCATTCCCTGCATGATCGACTTCACGTCTGCAAAGTCGAGATTGATCAAGCCGGGCACGGTGATGAGATCGCTGATGCCCTGCACCGCCTGGCGCAGAACATCGTCAGCAACTTTGAACGAATCGGCGAGCGACACGCCACGCTCGACGGTGTGCAGGAGTCGTTCGTTAGGAATCGTGATTACGGTATCGACGCACTCGCGCAACTCTCTCAGCCCCTGATCGGCCTGTTGCATGCGACGGCGGCCTTCGAAATGAAACGGCTTCGTCACCACGGCAACAGTCAACGCATCGAGCTCCGTTGCGAGTGAAGCGACGATCGGCGCGGCGCCGGTGCCGGTGCCACCGCCGAGACCGGTCGTGACAAAGACCATGTCAGCGCCTTCCAGCACTTCGATGATCTTGTCAGTGTCCTCAAGCGCAGCTTCTCGCCCAACTCCGGGATCCGCGCCGGCGCCGAGTCCTTTGGTTAAGCGGCTTCCGAGTTGAATTTTGATTGGCGCGCGCGAACGCTTCAACGCCTGGAGATCGGTATTCGCGACGAGAAATTCGATGCCCTCGATGCCCGATTCAATCATGCGATTGACGGCGTTGCTCCCTCCACCGCCAATGCCGATGACTTTTATCCGCGCTCCGGTGAGTGGCGGATCATCATCAATGAAAATATTAATGCCGGTTCCCGGTTGACGACTGTCCGGTGTCATAGTTAGTTCCTCTCTCCCAAAACGGGATGGCTTCCAGGGCCTCTTCCTTCTATGTTGGGTTTCTTGAGCCAACGGCATCGATATCTTGCGGACAATATCTTGTGCAACCGGGGCGCAAGCATACAACAACTTGTCAGAAAATACTACCGAATCTATTTTTAAAGCGTGAGACGAAGTGCGTCAGCTTGCCTGTAGATCCACGCCTGCTCACGCCCGTACGTATCTCGGCGGCTTGCGTGCGATATGCAAGCAACGCCAAACCAGCCGCGGCAGTCCACGCGGGACTCTGAATATCTTCAATCAACCCACCAAACCGATCTCGTTCCGGATATCCGATTCGCACCGGCGCATCAAAAACCTGTTCGGCAATCTCGGTCATGCCATGCAGCAAAGCACCGCCGCCAGTCAACACGACGCCACTCGAGAGTTGTCGTTCCCAACCTGCGTCCTTGATCTCGTCAGCGACGTGCATCAACACTTCTTCAGCGCGCGGTTGAAGAATGTCGCAAAGGATCTGTCGCGAGAGTTGGCGTGGTGGACGTCCACCAACCGAAGGCACATCGACAAGTTCGCCGCGTTCCATTTCACTCAACGAACTGCTGCACGCGCAGCCGACAGTTCGCTTGATCTTTTCAGCTTCCGGAATCGGCGTCCGCAGTCCGAAGGCGATGTCGTTCGTGAAGTGCGAGCCCCCGAGAGGAAAAACCGCGGTGTGCTGGACCGCTCCACGCTGGTAAATGATGAGTCCGGTTGTTTCCGCGCCCACATCGACGAGCGCGGCCCCAAACTCTTTGTCATCTTCAGTTAGCGATGCTTCAGCGGCTGCGAGTTGCTCCAGAACCATGTCAGCAACAACCAGGCCAGCACGGTTGACGGCGTTAATCGCGTTCTGTCGTGCCGTTACGGGACTAGTGACGATGTGCACTTTCACGGCGAGACGTGCACCGATCATTCCTACCGGATCGTTTATGCCATCCTGATCGTCGACAATGAATTCCTGCGGGAGTCGATCGACTATTTCGCGGCCCGCCGGCAGTTGAATCGCGCAGGCTGAATCGATGGCGCGTCGCACGTCTTCCGCGACGATCTCGCGGTCGCGACCTGAGACCGCGACGATGGCTTGTCCGTTGAAGCCGAGGATGTGCGAGCCGGCGAGATTGATCGTTACTTCCTCCGCTTCGAGTCCACTCATTCGCTCCGCGTCTTCGACGGCTTTTTTGATCGCGTCGACGGCTGCATCAGGATTGACGATGACTCCTTTGCGTAAACCGCGAGCGTCCGCTTCTCCGATTCCAACTACTTCGAGGAGTCCGCCTTCACCAGGTTCGCCGGCGATACACGTCACCTTACTTGTCCCAATGTCGAGACCGATCGTGTGCTGTGTACGTTTAGCCATTTAGTCGGGGTCCTCAGGTCGAGAAAAAAACTTCTCGCGCAAAGGCGCAAAGGCGCAAAGGAACACTTTCGGTTTCCAGAGACCTTCCTTTGCCCCTTTGCGCCTTTGCGCCTTTGCGCGAGAAATTTTTTTCTTATTCATTCTTACTTTCAGCTACTGTGTGGTTGCCGGTCACCAACCCGACGATCGCTCTCTTACCCTGCGTGAGATCTATGTAACTGATGAGTGGTCCACGTGACGTTTGGCGTTGCGCGTCGAGCACCGTCAACGCCTTGCTGAGTCGCGCGCTTTGGTCTTGTGAGCCCAAACGAACTTCGATCTGCGAATCGTCACCCGCAAGTTGCACTCTCACATCACGAAGGTCGAGCAGATTTACTTCGCTCACACGTTCTGACAATCCCTGCGTACCCCAATCGCGTTGCAACTCGAGAAACCTGGCGACGCGGTCGCGATTCTCAGCTTGGGCCGCGGCGGAATCGTCTTCGTTCCAGCCACGCAGAAAGAATGCAGGCATTTGATCGGTCGGCGACATTTCGCCGAGATACACGGCATCGTCGTCAACCCAGATAAAGCGCCCCGCTGAGGTTCTCACCACCGCCTTTGGTTCGCGTTCAGTGATGCGCACTCGTATCCCGTCAGGCAAAACACGACTGACCACCGCCGTGCGCACCCACGGCAGACGTTCGAGGTGATTGCTGAGCTCCTGTAGATCAGCTCGCCACACTCCGGTTTGACCGACATCGCGGCGCACAACAGCTTGAATTTCGTCAATCGAAGCGCGTGCAGTCCCTTTCGTTTCAATTCGCCGGATCTGGAAAAAGCTTGCCGAGGCAGCCGCGCGATATCCAACAAAACCAATCAACAGAATGACTGCGATCACGCCGATCCTCAGCGCGAGCGGCACGTAACCCAACAGCGATTTAAGACGAGCGCCAATCGACTCGGCCGGAGCACGGCGCACGGGACGCTGGCCCACACCGGAGCGACCCTTACTGATCCCACTGCGATTACCAACCTTCTGCACTGCGACCGGATCTCTCAACGCTCACTGCTCCTTTCCACTCTGATCCGCGTTCATCTGTGTCTGCTCATCCTCGTTAATCTGCGTCCCTGGATTCGCTCGCCAGAGCTCAACCTCGTATTCCAACTCGATCCCCTGCTCGCGCCGCACGCGTTCTCGAATCTCTTCGGCGAGTGCGAGTGCGTCTTCCGCGCGCGCGTCCTCACCTTCAGTCACGATGAAGTTGGCATGCACAGGGGAAACCACTGCGCTCCCGCGGCGCTGTCCCTTCATTCCCATCTCGTCGATCATCTTGCCGGTGCCGATCGTGCTCGCCGGTGGGTTCTTGAAGAAGCAACCTGCTGAACGCGCGCCGTGTGGCTGCGTAGCGAGCCGCTTGCTCTTCGCGTCGTCCATTCGGGCCTTAATCTTTTCCGGATCATCCTTTTCCAAACGCAGTGTTGCGCCGAGTAGTAGTTCGCCATCCGCGAATGAAGTGTGGCGGTAGTTCCACTGAATGCTCTCACCCGGAATCTCAACCACCTTCCCTTCACGAGCAACACGAACGTTTTCAGTGACGGTACCGATCTCGTGACCGTAAGCTCCGGCATTCATCCAAAGCGCGCCGCCGACTGTGCCGGGAATGCCACCGAGCCCTTCGATTCCGGAAAGTCCGGCGCGAGCAACATCGATGCAGAGTCTCGGCAGCGAGTAACCCGCACTCACTGAAACCAGCTCGCCGTCGATATGGACCTCGCCTTTCATGTTGCTCAAACTCAGGACCACGTAGTGATGATCGCCGTCGTCAGCCAACACGTTGCTGCCCGAACCGAGTGGTCGCCAACCGATGCCTGCATTATCTAACTCGTGAACGATCGCCGCGGCCTGCTCTTCAGTGTCAGGCGTGATGACCCAATCGATCGCGCCGCCCACTCGCAAACTCGTCAACTCCGCAAAACGTCGCCCACGCTCCGCCCGCACGCCAAGTCTCGCTGCAATCTCTTCTATCTGCGTCATCCGCGTTTATCTGTGGCTAACTGTTCTCTCAATAAAAACAACAATTGTTCACTCACGCGGTTCACGGTGCCCGCGCCCAGCGTCAACACAAGGTCACCAGGCTGAACATGGTCGCGCAATGCGGCAGCGGCGCTGTCCAGCGCGCCGACATAGTTGACATTCTTGTGTCCGAAACGCTTAACGGCCGCAGTCAACGCCTCAGCCGTAACCCCCTCGATTGGATCTTCACTCGCGGCGTAAATGTCGGTAATGAACAGGACGTCTGCGTTATTGAAGGAACGCGCAAACTCCTGCATCAGATCGTGAGTGCGCGAGTAACGGTGCGGCTGAAACAAGACCACGATGCGCCTGCCGCCTGATCCGAGCTTTGCAGCGGCCAGCGTGGCCCTGATCTCCGTCGGATGGTGTCCGTAATCATCAACGACGAGGACGCCATCGACTTCGCCTTTTGGCTGAAACCTTCGGCCCGCGCCCGTGAAGCTGTGAAGTCCTTCGACAATCTTCTCGAATGAAACTTCCAACTCGAACCCCACCGCGATCGCTGCCAGCGCGTTGTAGACGTTGTGTACACCCGGCACGCGCAAGACCATCTCGCCAATCACATCTGTTCCGCGCCAGACGGTAAACGACGAACCGAAGTTGTTGTCGTGACGAATTCCGTGAGCAGAAACATCAGCCTGCGCACTCAAGCCATAAGTCATACGGCGGCGCTCGAGCAATGGGATGATTGCCTGTACGTTGGGATCGTCAAGACACAAAACCGACGAGCCGTAGAACGGTACCTTGTTCACAAAACTCGCGAAGCATGCACGCACGTCGTCCATATCGTGGTAGTAGTCCATGTGCTCGCGATCGATGTTTGTGACGACGGCGATGGTCGGCGTCAACATTAAAAACGACCGATCACTTTCATCCGCTTCAACAACCATCAGATCGCTGGTGCCCAGATGCGCATTCGATCCAAATGCTCCGACCACGCCTCCGACGACCATCGTCGGATCCAAACCAGCATGGCCCAACACCGTAGCCACCATCGACGTCGTAGTCGTCTTCCCGTGTGAGCCTGCGACGGCGACTGTGTGCGGCTTGAGTCGCATCAACTCGGCGAGCATCTCAGCGCGCGGGATAACCGGAATCGAGCGGCGATTCGCTTCAACGATCTCCGGATTGTCGTCACGCACGGCAGTCGAACGAACAACGACGTGAGGGTGTCCGACATTTTCAGCACTATGACCTTCGAAGATCTCAACACCTATTTGTTGCAGGCGATCGGTGACGTTGGAGCGTTTCAGGTCGGAACCGGACACGCGAAAGCCGAGGTTCACAAGCACCTCGGCGATACCGGACATGCCGATGCCTCCGATGCCGACGAAATGGACGTGTTGGATTCTTCTAAACATTTACAGGATTGCCAGGATTTATCAGGATTTACATGTCAATCATGCAAAATCCTGTAAATCTTGTACTACTACCTACGATTGTGACTTAGCTCCTCCATCATATCTACGGCTGCCGCCGCTGCATCACCATGTGCTAATCCCCGACTCGCTACTTCCATTCGGTCCAACTCTTCCGGCGCTTGCACCAGCTTCTCGATCTCATTCGCCAATCGCTCCCCACTCAACTCGTGCTGCAAGATCATTCGTGCGGCGCCCGCTGCCTGCAACGCTTCCGCGTTCTTTCGCTGGTGGTCGTCAGCGGCCTGTGGAAACGGGACCATGATCGAAGCCTTGCCGGCAGCGATCAGCTCTGCTGTCGTGGTTGCTCCCGCGCGACAGAGCACGAGATCCGCCTCAGCGAAATCCGCGACCATATTGTCAATGTAACTACTAACGTCAGCGCGTTCACTCCATCCTGCATCGAGATAAGCCGCCTTCACCTTCTCAAAATCAGCGGGCCCCGTCTGGTGCTTGATGCGAAGCGTCGTGGGCGCCTCTTTCAATCTCGGCAACGCCGCGATCATCGCTTCATTGATCGCGCGCGCACCTTGCGATCCACCAAACACCAGCAACGAAAACTTTCCCGGCTCACGCCGCTTTGGTGGTATTTCAAAAAACTCTCGCCGCACAGGGTTTCCTGTCACTTTGGCCTTCCCGCGAAAGTAAGGCAGCGCCTGCTCGAACGAAACCGCCGCACGATCCACAAAGCGAGCGAGCATCCGATTGGTCCAACCCGGCAGCGCGTTTGACTCCATCACGAGTGTCGGCCGGTTCGTGAGCGCGGCAGTAAGTACCACCGGACCCGATACATAACCACCCGCTCCCACGACCACGTCCGGCTGAAAGTCTCGCATCAGCTTTCGCGCCGAAATAAAACTCCTCGGCAGGATGACGAGGCCTTTCACACGCGCGCCGAGCTTCACGTTCTTCAGCCCCGCACTTTCAATGAGCGATAACTCAAAACCCGCTTGCGGCACCAGCCGCGTCTCCAACCCGCGTGCGGTGCCGACAAAATGCACTTTCGAACCGGCATCGCGTCGCATGATCTCCTGAGCAACGGCGATGCCCGGATAAATGTGTCCGCCAGTGCCGCCGGCAGCGATCAGTACTTTCATTGTCAATTGGCGATTGCCGATTGCCGATTTAGACGCTCTTCATGCCTCTTACTAAATTTGGCAATCGGCAATTGGAAATTGGCAATCCCTCCGCTCGCGTGCTGCGAGACGTTGAGCAAAATTCCGACGGCTGCGAGTGTCGGCACCAAAGACGATCCGCCATACGAGATGAACGGCAGTGGTATTCCTTTGGTCGGCACCAGCGAAAGCACGACACTAATATTAAAGAGCGCCTGGGCCACGATACTGGTAACAATTCCGAGACTCAGCAACATTCCAAACCTGTCGGGCGCCAGCAAAGCCGTACGAACCCCGCGCCAGAGAAAAAGTGCAAACACTAAAATCACGGCGACTGCCCCAACTAATCCCAACTCCTCGCCGACTACGGCAAAGATGAAATCGGAGTGAGCAAACGGAAGAAACAACATCTTCTGCTTGCCCTGAGCGAAGCCAAGACCATTGGTGCCGCCGGATCCGATCGCGATCAACGACTGCACGACCTGAAACCCTGCGCCCTGCTGGTCCGCCCATGGATCGAGAAACGTCACCAGGCGTTTCAATCGCCAGGGAACAAAGATCAATAATCCTGCCGCGACTACTAACGCCGGTGCGGCCGCCATCGCCAGATGAAGCACACGCGCGCCGGCGGTGTAGATCATCACTGCGAAGATCAACGCCAGCATCATCGCGGTGCCGAAGTCAGGTTCGATCACTACGAGTGCTGCGAGCCAGCCTGTCACGACCGCGCAAGGAACAAAAGTTCGCCAGAAGTCTCCTTCTTCACCGGCCCGCTTCTCCAGGAAGTAAGCGAGAAAAATAATTAGCGCGAGCTTTGAGATCTCCGACGGCTGGATCGAGAAACCCGGAAACTTCAACCAGCGATACGCGCCATTGGTGCTGCTAAAACCAAACACGCCAAGCAGGCCGATCGTGCAAAGGAACAACAGACCGTAGACAATGCGGCGGCTTTTGAGTTGCTGGTAGTTGAACTGCATGGCCAGCAACATGACGATGAAGCCGATCGCGACCCAAACTCCCTGCTTGATCACGTAGTAAAACTGATTGCCGTTCTCCTTTTGCGCGATGACGGCGGACGCGCTGTAGACCATCACAACGCCAAAGAGCGCGAGCCCTGTGGTCGCCGCGAAGAGCCATTTATCTGGTGCGAGCTTTCTAGCCATTTCAACGATTCGTGTTTCTTACGAGGGTTTTCCCGCAAAGGCGCAAAGAAGCAAAGTAAGAGTCATGTTATTTCTTTGCTCCTTTGCGCCTTTGCGCGAAACCCAACCTCGTCTTTGAATACTTTCCCGCGGTGTTCGAAACTCTCAAACATATCGAAGCTGGCGCACGCCGGAGCCAGCAGCACAACGTCGCCTTTCTCGGCGGCGTTGAATGAACGCGCAACCGCGTCTTTCATATCTGACGCGCGTTCGTATGGAGCACTCGATCCCAATTCGTTTGCGATCGTCTCCGCATCTTCGCCGATGAGCACAAGCTTCCTGACTTTCTCGCGAACGAGCGGTTCAAGCGGGGCGTACGGAGCTTTCTTCCCTCGACCACCAAGTATCAAAACAACTTTGCCAGGCTCCTGCGCGAACGCCTCGAGTGCTTTCAACGTCGCATCAACGCTTGTCGCTTTCGAGTCGTTGTAAAACTTCACTCCCTCGATCTCAGCGACAAACTCGAGCCGGTGCTCCACGGGATCGAATCGTTTCGCGGTGGCGTTCATTGATCTAGAATCGGCACCCGCCGCCAACCCCGCTGCGAATGCTGCCGCAACGTTCTCGACGTTGTGCAGTCCACGCAGCTTCATCTCGTCAACATTCAGCAAAACCTCTCCGTGGTAAATCAGTTCACGGCCACGCAGAAACACACCGTTATCCAGTTCTTTTCTCACACTGAACTCGATCACCTTTGCTCGCAACCCACTCGCCCACGAAGAAACTGTCGGATCGTCAGCGTTGAGCACCGCCACGTCTTCACCAGTTTGATTCATGAAGATGCGATGCTTCGCCGCGGCGTAGTCGTTGAATGTTTCGTAGCGATCCATGTGGTTCGGCGTCACGTTCAATACAACTGCAATCGACGGGTGAAAAGTCTTGATCGTCTCCAATTGAAAACTCGAAAGCTCCGCGACCGTCCAACCATCGTCTCGAGAAGTCTCGACCAAGGAGATCAGCGCTTTACCAATGTTCCCTCCAACCTGCACGGGCAATCCGGCATTGCGCAACAATTCGCCGGTAAGCGACGTCGTAGTGGTTTTGCCGTTGCTGCCCGTGATGGCGATGATGCGTCCTTTTAAATAGCGCGCGGCGAGTTCGACTTCGCCGATGACTTCCGCTCCGGCCCGCTCGGCGTAACGAATCGGAATGATGTTCGCCGGTACTCCGGGACTAACAACGACCAGATCGAGTTGATCGAGCAGCCAGCTCGGTGGTTCGCCCGGCAACAAACCAACGCCTGACTCTTTCAACGCCAACGCTTCCGCCGTCCATTTTTCAATCGGCTTCTGATCGCTGAGCGCTACGACCGCGCCCTGGTCCAACAGAAACCTTGCGGCCGCGATTCCACTTCGCGCCGCCCCGATTATCAAAACTTTCTTGCCACGACGGAGCACAAAAAACACAAAACAGTTAACGAAGTTTAAGTGTTGATAGACTCAACAGCGCAAATAAAATCGCGAGGATCAAAAAGCGAAAGACGATCTTCGACTCCTTCCAATCCTGCATCTCGAAATGATGATGCAGCGGCGTCATCTTGAAGAGACGCCGCCCGGTGCCCGTCGTGCGTCTCGTCATCTTGAAGACGCTCACCTGCAACATCACCGACAACGCCTCGATCACAAACACTCCGCCCACCATCAACAACATGAACTCCTGCTTCGTCAGCACTGCGACTGTCCCCATCGCCCCGCCTATGGCGAGGCTGCCGACGTCGCCCATGAAGACCTGTGCGGGAGGCGCGTTGTACCAGAGAAAGCCGAGACTTGCTCCGGCCATCGCTCCGCAAAAAACCGTTAGCTCTGCTGCTTCCGGGCGGTGCGTCAATTCAAGATAACCGGCCCAACGCGCGTCGCTGCTGAGATAAGTGAAACCAGTCAACGCGGTCATCGCGATAAACGTGACGCTGATTGCCAGTCCATCCAATCCGTCAGTGAGGTTCACCGCGTTCGATGATCCCAACAGCACGACGATGATCAGGATCAGGTAGATATAAGGACCTATGAAACTCTTTCCGAATGGATCGGCCGTCGCTTTGAAAAATGGAATACTGAAATTCCACGAATAACCAGTGCCGCCCCAGAACCTCGTCGACGTGAAGAGCACTGCCCAAACACCAACTGCAACCAGCAACTGGGCCAACAACTTCTGCCGCGCAGTCAGCCCGAGGCTGCGTTTCTTCGCCATCTTCGAGTAGTCGTCCACGAAACCGATCGCGGCAAAGAGCAACGTGGTAACCATTGCGGTCCAGACATAAACGCTGGAGAGCTTCGACCACAGGAGAGTGGAGATAAGGACCGCGCCGACGATCAGCACTCCGCCCATCGTGGGAGTGCCGCGTTTGACCATGTGTTCTTTCGGTCCTTCTTCGCGAATCTGCTGACCAATGTTCCACCTCTTCAACGCCTCGATCAGCGTGCCGCCAAAGAAGAGCGAGATCAGCAACGCGGTTATAGTCGCGTAAGCGGTACGAAAAGTGACGTACTGAAAAACGTTGAGGGCCTTTACGAGATACCAGTCCTTATCCCTGAAATGGATGTAGAGGAGCTCATAAAGGAAGTAGTAGATCATTTGGCTTTATCTAAGTTTCCCGCAAAGGCGCAAAGGAGCAAAGAAAAACAATTAAGAGTAACCTTTGCTCCCTTTGCGCCTTTGCGGGAAACTACCTTTGGTCTTCTCCAGCCAACGGAAACCGCTCACGCAGCGCTTTCACAACTTTGTCCGTCGCTACGCCACGCGAACCCTTTATCAAAATCAAATCACCCTCTCGCACCTCTTTGATCAACTCCTGCGCAACTTCGTCAGACGAATCGAAAAACCTCGTCGCGGAAAATCCAACCTCATTTGCACCTGAGACGATCTCTTTACCCAAACCGCGCACTCCCCAAAGCAAATGAATCCCACTCCGCGCGATCTCTCTGCCAGCGTCTCTGTGTAACGAAACTGCATCAGGTCCGAGCTCGAGCATCTCTCCCGCAATCACCACCAGTCGCTTCCGGCCGTGACTCGCTTCCGCCATCGTTCGCACCATATTCAGCAACGATCGCGGATTCGAATTGTACGAATCGTCAATCACCGTAAACCCAGCCGCGAAGTCAAAAACTTCACCCCGCATCTTTGGCGGTTGCGCGCTTCTCAACGCCCTCGCGATCTCTTCCGGAGGTATCGAAAACGCGGTACCCACCGCCGACGCCGCCAGAGCATTGCTGAGATTATGACGCCCGCTCATAGCCAGCGTGGCTCGGGCTTCTCCCAAAGGCGTTCGCAAACGAAACTCGATCTTTCCCAATGAACGCGTGTCAATCTCAGTTGCGGAAACATCCGCCACGTTGTCAATACCAAACGTCAACGTCCTCCCCTTATGCTTGTCGCGCATCTTCATCACCAAAGGATCATCGGCGTTCAGAATCGCCGTGCCGTCGGGCTTGAGTCCTTCGATCAATTCCGCTTTCGCCGCGGCGATGTTCTCAATCGTTCCGAGATACTCGAGATGGACCGGCGCGACCATCAGCTCCACGGCAACATCCGGCGGTGTGATCCGGCACAGCCGCTGAATCTCGTGCGTGGGGGATGACATTCCCATCTCAAGCACTGCCAGATCGAATTGATCAGGTGAACGATCCTCGCTGATCATCCGCAACACTGACAACGGCAGTCCCAAACCATTGTTGTAATTACGCTCACTCTTCAGAACGCGATGACCTGCGCCTTTAAGAACTTGTGCAGTTAACTCCTTGGCCGTCGTCTTTCCAGCGCTGCCGGTGATTGCGACAACTGGTTTTCCCCAGGCCGTGTACACGCGATGCGCGAGTTGCTGCAACGCTGCGATCGCGTCGTCAACCAGCAACAGTCGATCCTTCATCTTCTCGAGATCAGGATCGCCCGTGACACGATCCGTGCGCGCCACAGCGGCAATTGCACCACGCTCGAACGCGTCTTTGATGAAGCGATGCGCATCGACAAACTCACCATTAAAACCGGCGCGGGCGTAGTCCTGTTGCGAGAGCGCGAAGAACAGCTCGCCCGCGCCTACCGAACGCGAGTCGATGGAATAATCTCTAATCTGTTTGTCAAACATCTCGGCGCTCAGGCTCGTGGCATTCGCGCCCATCAAATCCGCTGCCTCTCCAACCTTCACGTTATTACAGCCTCTTCCCGTTCGGCATAGCTCCCAACACGCCCAGCGGCCGGACTCACGTCACCGTTCGAGCCATCTTTTGGGGGATGATGTTGTGCCCGGAGGGTTGAACGCTGGCTGCGCAGTCGTTTTCTGCAGTCAGCAATGCCGTAGTTTACGTCATCTTCAAGAGTTTCTTCATCTGTCGGGTGTAACAACTTACTGCGACCTCCCAAAATCAACGTAGACAAGCTGTCCTGTGCTCACTTCCGTACCGGCTGAGGGATTCTGTTTCAAAACCCTGCCCTCGCCGCGCGCTTCAACTTGCAATCCGAGTTGCGCGCAGGTTCTCGCCACGTCGCGCACGCTACGCCCCCGAAGGTCAGGCATCAACATCGCCTTCTTCGTCGCTACAGCGTAAACAACTTCTCCGCTGCGTCCTCCGTTGCTATCCACGGTTGGCAATGTGGCTTTCCGCTGTTGTTCCGCTTGCACTTGTTCGTCACGCATTTTGGCGGCGCGTTCCGGATCCTCGTGGACCTGTGCCAACAACTCGGGCACTGACTTAACTTCTATGTCAGGCATAACTCCTAGCCCCGGCAGGATCTGTTCGGCAACTTCACGAAAGATCGGCGCGGCGACGTCGCCGCCGTGATACGCGCCTGCCGGCTCATCGATCACAACGATGATCGCCACCTGCGGATTACTCACCGGAGCAAATCCGACAAACGATGCAACGTGCTTTGTCGCCGAGTAGCTGCGCGTTTTTGGATCGATCTTTTGCGCGGTGCCTGTTTTGCCCGCTGCTGAGTAACCATCCAGCTGTGCCTGCTTCGCAGTTCCTCTGAGCGTCACTCCCTCCAGCATTCCTCGGATTGCAATTGCCGTCTCAGCGTTGATCACGCGTCGCTGTTCGGGTTGAGCGCGATAGACGACTGTCCCCTCAGCATTGCGAACTTCGCGAATCAAGTGAGGCGCAACTCTCACGCCATCGTTGGCAAGCGCGCCAAACGCTGCGACCATCTGCACCGGTGTGACACCAATCTCCTGGCCGATCGCGATCGAACCGATCGATGAAGCCTGCCAGCGTTCAACCTTCCTCAAAAGGCCTGCTGTTTCACCAGGCAACTCAATCCCCGTGCGCGATCCAAAACCGAACCGCTTGATGTAGTCATACATCGTCGGGTCGCCAACTCTTATGCCCAACTTGATCGCGGCTACGTTGCTCGACTTCGCGAGGGCCTCGGCGATAGTCAATGCGCCGAACGCCGTGTGATCCCGGACCACGCGACCAGCGACAGTGATCGCACCCATCTCGCAGTCAATACGGTCGTCAACTTTTGCAAGCCCTTTCTCCAAGGCCGCCGAGAAAGCAACAACTTTGAACGTCGAGCCCGGTTCGTAAATATTTTGAAGCGCCCAATTCGATCGTGTTTCCGGCTTAGCGTCGGCTACCTTGTTCGGATCAAACGTCGGAGCGTTTGCGAGCGCGAGAATCTCGCCGTTGCGTGGATCGAGCACGATCACCGTTCCAGACTTTGCTCTTGAACGTTGGACCGCAGCGAGCAGTGCTTGTTCAGCCTGATACTGAATCGACTGATCGATCGTCAGCACTACTGTCTGGCCTGGCTTCGACGCGATCTCGTAACTCTCGTATGGTTTGCCGTTCGCATCTCTTTCAAGAAACAGCCGGCCTGGTTCGCCTGCGATTTTGGAATTGTGAAACTGTTCGACGCCGCCGAGACCTTGTCCATCGAGTCCGACGTATCCGAGCACGTGTGCTGCAAGTGGACCATTGGGGTAATAACGCTTCGGCTCGAGTCGCGTTTGAATGCCCGGAAGATCCATCGCGACAATCTTGTTTGCACGATCCGCATCCAGACGCCGCGCTACCCAAACGAACCTTCGCTTCTCTTCTCGGGCTTCACGAAACTCTTTTGCTAGATCCGCGTCCTTCCTGCCCAGCGCCTGAGCGAGTTTCTGAGCAGTGCGGTCCAACGTGTCTGCATCGAGACCATCGGGATCGAGGAACAATGAAACTGTTTGCACGCTGCGAGCGAGTTGGCGTTCGTGGCGGTCCAACAACTCACCACGCTGCGGGCTGGTTTCGATTGAGTTTTGTTGTTGTTGACGGGCGCGGTTGGCGAGAGTGTCGTACTGCGAGAATTGCAGGTAGACCAATCTGGCGCACACGACCAGCATCCAAAAGCCAATAAAAGCCGCGACAAAAAGCGCGCGGCCTGGTGAAACATCCGGTCTGGATTTTGATCGAGCAACGAGGCGTGCCAGCATCACCTACTTGTTTTCCCCCTAACCAGTAGCGTGATGAGGACGCTGTAAGCTCCGCGAAATTTCCCGCAAAGGCGCAAAGACGCCAATCAAGATCAGCGTCGAATCTTCTTTGCTTCTTTCGTTACCTCTTTCTTTGCGTCTTCCTTAGCATCTTCGCGCCTTTGCGGGAGGTTCTGCTGCGCTGCGAGTATCGCAATCTGTCCCGGTCGCGCCGGTTTCAATCCCAATCGCCGAGCGGCGGGCTCGAGTTTGTCAGGCGCTATGGCGCGTTCCTTTTCGAGCGCGAGTCGCTGGTTCTCTTCCAGCAAGCGCTTACGCTCAGTGCGCAAGCTTTCGTTTTCATAACCAAACTGCACGGCCGCGAAGTGCTGCTTGGCCGCGAAGACAAATCCACCTGCCAGTACCAATCCACAAAACAACAACAGTGCGAGTCGTGAAAGCGCGGCAGTGTCTCGACTGCGGCGGACTTTTGCGTTTAGTTGATGCTCTGGGAATCTCTTCATGATTGTTTGACCTTAATAGGCCTATTGGTCCTATAGGACCTATAGCTTCCGGCACGCACGAAGCTTCGCGCTGCGTGCTCGCGGATTCTCCTCGACCTCGCGCGACCCCGGCACTACCGGACGGCGCGTCAACACTTCAACTGCTTTGCGCGCGCCGCACGAACAAACCGGCAAACGTGGCGGACACTCACAGTGTCCCGAAAGTCTTCTCAGCTCACGCTTGAGGATTCGATCCTCCAATGAATGAAAGCTGATCCCCACAAACCGTCCACCGGGTATTAAAAGATCGACGGCTGTCTCGACAAATTCTCCAAGCCCCTCGAGTTCTCGATTAACGGCGATACGCAATGCCTGGAACGTTCGCGTCGCCGGATGAATCTGGTGTTTCTTGTGACCGCCGGCAGCGGCTCGAACCAGCTCTGCTAACTCCGTGGTCGTCGTGACTGGCTTTCCTTGTTCGCGACGTTCCACGATGCGACGGGCGATACGTCTCGAGTGTCGTTCTTCGCCGTACTCAAAAATGATTCGGGCAATTTCCGATTCGGGAAGTTGCTGTAGAAGTTCGGCTGCGGTTGCTCCGGTTGCCGGATCCATCCGCATGTCTAAAGGAGCGTCGAATCGAAAACTAAATCCACGCTCGGGTGAATCAAACTGCAGTGAAGACACCCCCAGATCGACAAGAATGCCCGATGGTTCGCTCTCATTCGCTTGCTGCAACACAGCAGCGATAGCACGAAAGTTGGCTTGAAACGCCTGGAACCTGTTTCCAAAGAGCCGCAGTCGTTGTCTGGTGTACTCGAGCGCCGACGGGTCGAGATCCATGCCGATTACGCGAGTGTCAGCGGAGGATTTCAGAACTGCTTCACTGTGTCCGCCAAGTCCTACCGTGCCATCTACAAAGAGACCTCCTCGCTCAGGAGCAAGGAACTTCAGTGTCTCTTCAAGCAGCACGGGGCGATGGGGCGCGCCTCTGCCCCCCAAAGGCGCAGCCATCACCACCGCCCCGTGATCTCGTTCAAAGATCCGTCAATGTCAAATTCCCAATCTCGCAATCGCAGCCTCGTCTTCTTCCGTGTATGGATCAGCGAGCATGCGAGCCTTGAACTTGTCGAGCTCCCAAACTTCCAGGTAGGTCAGGTAGCCCATCACTGCGACATCTCCAATTACTTCCGCACTCTTGCGCAGCAACGGATGAATCAACAGGCGGCCCTGCCCGTCCATCGTAGCTTGCTGACCAAAGTAGTTCGTTCTGTCAAGGAACTTTCTTCGCGCCGGGTCCATCGAGGGCAATAACGAAAGTCTCTGCTCGATCGACTCCCATTCCGGCAACGGGTAAATCCGAACACAATCACCTGTCAGGCTCGTGATATAAAAGTCTTTGCCGTGCTTCTCGTCGATTAGCCGCCGAAATTCTGTTGGAATCTTGAGGCGACCTTTAACATCAATACGTGCTGTGTAATTTCCTCGCAGCATATTTTGAGCCTGACGAGAGAGCTTTGGTGGGTGGCCCAAAAGGAAAAGTGTTGTTCAATGATCGGTGTTGCTACGAGGTTGGACCCACTTCCGACCACTTTTGACCACCCAAGCCCGGATACTACGCCGCGCTCCAGAGAGTGTCAATAGATTAGCTTGATGAGGTGATCGCCTCTTGTCGGCCTGTTATAGGCCCAATAAGTCCTATTAGGACCAATAGGACCTATACTCCGCGCCTCAACGATCATGTACACTCTCCCGCCATACAATGACATCGATTCTCCTCTTCGGGTTGCTGGCCGCGGGCGCGAATGTCCTCGGAGGGCTGGTTCTCGTTAAGTCAGGCGTTCACCGCTTTGGCGAACGTTTCCTGAAGTATCTCGTCGCTCTCGGCGCGGGCTTTATGCTCGCCGCGATCTTCATCGAGATTCTTCCCGAAACGATCGGCATCTGGACAAGAAACGCACCCAGTCAAGCTCCGGCAGAAGCCGTCGCCGGAGCCATGGCGCTGCTGCTCCTCGGTTATTTATCGATTCAGTTCTTCGAACACACCCTCGCTCCACACTTTCACTTCGGCGCCGAAACTCATCCGGAATCATTCATGCGGCCTTCAGCGGCGTACACCGCTGTCGGTGGCCTTTGGATTCACACTTTCTTTGACGGTGTCTCAATAGCGTCCGCTTTCCTGGTCAGTTTCAAAGTCGGATTTCTGGTATTTATCGCGATTCTGCTCCATAAGATGCCCGAGGGCTTTACTGTGGCATCGATCATGCTTGCAAGCGGGCGTTCTACGCAGAAGGCGTTGATTGCGACCGCCGCAATCGGTGCGGCGACTCTGGCAGGTGTGATTGGTGTTGCATTGCTGGAAACGAGGTTCAGCAATTCGGTCAGTTATGCGTTGCCATTTTCGGCAGGTGTCACACTCTATGTAGCGGCAAGTGACTTGATTCCGGAAGTGAATCACAAAGAAGAAAGAAACCCCACGGTTTCAATTGTCGTTTTTGGAGGGGTGGCCCTGTTCTACCTGTTGCACCGGTTGTTCGAGGGTTGGCACTGACGAGAATTTCGCTATTGCGTTTGCGCTTGAAAAAATTTGCTTCTGTGTGGCTGGGCCTCGGCCTGCTGGCTCTGGTCTTTTCGCTGTTAGCCGTTGAAGTAAACGCGCAGACAACACCGCAATCTCCAGTTCCACTTCCTGTTCCCTTCAATCCGATCGTAGACAACGCCAACGTGATCGATGCCGGCACGAGGCAACGACTGGAATCGATCTACTTAAATTTGAAAGAGCGCGGGAACATTGAATATGCGGTACTGACAGTTGATACGACGGGCGGTCTGGACATCTTCGATTATTCGCTGCGAGTTGCTCGAGGTTGGGGCATTGGACCAAAGGACTCAGAGAAGGCTGGCTTTCTGCTCGTGGTTGCGATCCAGGATCGCAAGTATTTCACACAGGTAAGCCGTCATCTCGAAGGAGATTTGCCTGACGGCTTGATCGGGCAAATTCAACGTGAACGACTGGTGCCTCCGTTCCGGCAACGAAACTACAGCAAAGGAATACTCGATACGATTCAGTCTTATGCTGCAACGCTCGCATCGAAGCGTGGTTTCAGTGTCGAGGGGATCGATCAGCGTTTTGTATATCGCGACGCTCCGCAGGAAGAACGGCAACCGGCGCAAACAGGTTTAAGTAGTATGTGTCTGGGAATAATTATCATTGGTTTCATATTGATGGTGCTCTTCTCTTCGTCACGCAGACGTGGCGGAGGTGGTGGTGGCTGTTTGCAGGCACTGCTTTGGGGAAGTCTATTTAGTAATTTGGGTGGAGGCAGTCGCTGGGGATCGAGAAGTGGCTGGGGTGGAGGCGGATTCGGCGGCGGAGGCTTCGGTGGCGGTGGAGGTTTCGGCGGAGGATTTGGCGGCGGCGGTGACTTCGGTGGTGGAGGAGCGGGTGGCAGTTGGTAACACAGATTTCACGGATAGAAAACGGATTTTGCTTTATCCGCGTTAATCCGTGAAAATCTGTGGCTCTATAAAACTTATGGTTAAGACAGTAGTACAGGAAGCCTTAAACGGACTCGTTGAAGATCTGCGCACTACGCACGGAGCGAATCTCGCCTGCGTGGTCCTTTACGGTTCGGCCGCAGCCGGCGATCACATTGAACTGCGCTCAGACTACAACCTGCTCATCGCGCTCAATCGCATCACGCCGGAAGACTTGCGCCAGGCACAAGCGCCCATGCGCGAGTGGCAGAGGTTGGGCCACCCGCTGCCGGTGTATTTCACCGTCGAGGAACTCTCCGATGCCGCCGACGTATTTCCGATCGAGTTTCATCAGATGGCAAACGCGCGCATCGTTCTTTACGGCCACGATCCTTTCGAGTTTGTAAAACTCTCGGACGCAAACCTGCGACATCAGACTGAGTACGAACTGAGAAGCAAGTTGATCCAGTTGCGTCGCCTCTACATTCCCGCTTCAGTTTCGATCGAGAAGTTATGCGATTTGATGAGCGATAGTTTGTCGAGTTTCGCGGCGTTGTTCAGGGCCGCGTTGTTGTTGCACGGGCAGGAAGCACCGGTGGCTAAACCCGATTGTGTGCGCGCGACTGCGAGTCTCTTAAAGCTCGACCCCGCACCCTTCGAAAGAATTTTTCAGTTTCGCACTGGCGGTGATCTCCCCTCATCGGAAAACGAGGCTAACGATCTTTTCGGAGCCTACCTGTTTCAGGTTGAGCAGGTTGTTGAAGCAGTAGACGAGCTTAGGCACGAACATGGTTCGAGCTCGTAGGGAGCCCCCCAATGGTTCGGAGGGCTGTAACTTAAACATGGGAGATTTGGAGATGAAGACGCGAAGATTAGTGATCCTTTTCGCTGTAGCAATGATTTCGTTTGCTGCCAGCGGTTGCGGATACAACACGCTGACGACAAAACAACAAGACGTGAAAGGAAAGTGGGCCGCCGTAGAAACGCAGCTACAACGTCGCGCGGATCTCATAAACAACCTGGTAGAGGCAGCGAAGCTGGCCGGAATCCAGGAGCAGGAAGTGTTCGGCACTATCGCACAGGCGCGCTCACGGTTGTTGAATGCAACAAATCAGGCGCCGCAGGGTGACGCCGGAGACAAATCTCCCGAACAAAAGCAGGCAGTGATCGATGCTGCAAACAGTTTTGGCGGTACGATCGGACGATTGCTGGTGCTGCAGGAAAATTATCCCGTTCTGAGGTCAAACGAAAACTTTTTGAAGTTGCAGGATGAAATCGCGGGCACTGAAAACCGTGTCGCGACTTCGCGCAACGACTACAACACGAGCGTGCAGGACTACAACACGACGCGCGCGCGTTTTCCGACGGTGATTTCAGCGAAGCTTTTTGGATTCAAGGAAGAGCCGTATTTTAGGGCGGAAGAGGGCGCGCGAACAGTGCCGCAGATTAACGCGAATTCGTTAAGGCAAAACCAAAACAAGTAACACGGATAACACGGATTTAAAATCCGGATTTATCCGTGGTCTAAAAACCTCTCGAACTGCACATCGCGCAGTGATCACAAGGCTTGCCGCCTGGTTCTATGCTGCAAGCCTTTTCATTTTGAAAGTAATCCACCAGTTCCGAGACGGTTGCTTCTTCAACACCAAAGCGTTCAAGACTGGGATGCCATGGTGAATGCACACGCGGAACGCTTACCTTAGCCTCGATCTGAGTCAACCGGTTCTGCATCTCATTTAGACTCGCGCGCATCGCAGCGAGCTCGGAAGCAACATCGGGCGAACTCGGCGCGGAAGTAGCCGTATCTCCAGCCACACGCCGCGCAATCCTCTCTGCCATTAGTCTCGCCTGATCTTCCATTGGCCCTACAACAAATCGATGCGATCCACAACACCTACAATCGCGGAATCAATCGCTGCTCCAACCTTACCCGTCGCCGCGGTCGACGCGCTCCAACCTTCCTGAACGATCAGCACCGTGTCGCCAACGCCAGCGTCCACCGAATCGAGCGCCAGCACCGAATAACTCGTTTCCTCACCTTCCGGCGTGATCTGTTGGCACAACATCACGCGCGCACTCTCGTAGCGATGGTTTTTTTTCGTGGCGACGACATTTCCAACAACGCGAGCGAGAATCATCTTGTCACGTGCTGCTCAGAATCCACGATTCCGATGATCGTGCAATCGGTCGGCGTGTCTTCACGTTTGAACGGAAAGCTCGCTTCCTTGCCACGGCACCAGAACACAAGCTCACCGACGCCCGCACCCACCGCATCGATCGCGACCATCGGTTTACCGGTCGACTGCAGGTTGCGGTCTACAGTTTGGACCACGAGCAACTTCCGTCCGTCAAGGGAATCATTCTTGATGGTTGCTACGACTGTACCGATGACGCGTGCGAGTTGCATCTCACTGCCTCACATCAACCGTATCAATCACACCGACAATCGCTGCATCCACGGGCACGTCCTTCATTCCCTGCGCCAGGCGTGCACTCGATCCCGCAACCACCAGCACGCGTTCATGAAATCCGGCGCCCACTGTGTCAACGGCGACTACATAGCCGGTTGTATCGCTGCCGTCTACGTTGATCGGTCTCACGATCAGCAATTTCTTTCCGCTTAACCGTTCGTCTTTTTGCGTGGCGACAACAGTGCCCAGAATGCGAGCGATGATCATGCTGATTATCGATCGAGCCCAACCGGAAGACTTTCATCGACACTGCCATGCGGACGTGGAATCACGTGCACGCTAACCAATTCACCGACGCGCCGGGCAGCCGCAGCGCCTGCGTCGGTCGCGGCCTTCACGGCAGCCACGTCGCCACGCACGATCGCAGTCACAAAGCCGGCGCCAATCTTTTCGTAACCAACGAGGGTGACGTTCGCGGCCTTCACCATCGCATCGGCCGCTTCGATCATTGCTACCAAGCCTTTTGTTTCAACCATTCCGAGTGCTTCCTGCATTCAGATGCTCCTAAAAGAAGTTTTTAACCACAGATTACACGGATTACAAACGGATTATTTACCATTTACTGCCTGACTTAACAATTCAACCAGCTCTTCGCGTGTGAGCGAGATTTTGCCGGCGCCATTCTCAACCGGGCTTTCGCGCAAGTATCCGCAAGCTTGACCACGTGCAGATTCGCCGAGATAACCGGCGGCTTCGCGCACGTTGATCAACTTCTCGATCGCGTCCGCAGGGAGGTTCTTTGAACCACCAAGCACGCGCGAGAGGATCGCGATCTTCGCAGTGTGTTCCAACGTCTCCAGACGATCCCACGCCTGCCATAGATCCGCGCCGTAGGCAACCGCGCCGTGATTGGCCATCAACAGCGCGTTGTGATGTTTCACGAACGGTTGCATCTCGCGCGTCAGTTCGTCGGTTGAAGGAGTCCCGTAGGCGGCAAGCGGCACACATCCAAGCGTCAAGATCACTTCCGAAAGAATCGGCTGATCGATTGCGAGACCCGCAACTGCGAATGCTGTCCCGTGCGGCGGATGCGCATGGCAAACTGCTTTCACGTCCGGACGCTCGCGATAGATCAGCAAGTGCATGGCGAGCTCACTGGAAGCTTTTCGATCGTTGAGCGCCCTGCCCTCGAGATCCGTGATCGCGATCAGGTCCTCGGTCATGCGTCCTTTGGACGTCATCGTCGGCGTTGCGAGGATGCGGCCGTCGTCCAGACGCACGCTCACGTTGCCATCAGACGAAACGACGTAACTCCGTTCGTACATCAGGTGGCAAACGCGAATCAGATCTCGTTTTGTTGTCTGCTCATCCATAAACGCTAAAGGTTTTCAGCCTTTGCCCCTTTGCGCCTTTGCGGGAAACTTTCCTCACTGCGTGAGTGCGATCGTGGTTGTGTAACCGCGACGCTTGAAGGTTGTGAAAGGAAATACGACAGCGATTCTAAAGACGTCGTCAGGTCAACAGTCTTCACCTTAACTCCGCGTCGTGACGTCAACGACACTGGAGCAAAGTTGAGCACCGCTTTTATACCCGCGGACATCACCTGATTGAGAACTCTTTGCGCGGCTTTCGCCGGAACAGCGATCACCATCACGTCGATCGACTCCTCGCGAATCACTTTCGCAAGTTGGTCCACATCATGAACCGCGATCTTCGCGTCACCGATCCTGCCGCCGATCTTTTGCCGGTCGTTGTCAAACACCGCCGCCACGGTGAAATTCGACCTGGCAAACCCGTTGTAATTAGCGAGCGCGGTGCCTAAGCGCCCGGCCCCCACGATACCGACGCGATGCGGGCTGTCGAGACCAAGTATCTTTGTAATGTGATCGCGCAGATCCGCGACGTAATACCCAACGCCGCGCACGCCGAACTCGCCGAAGTAACCCAGGTCCTTCCTGATCTGGGCGGAGTTTAGATTGAACTGCTCAGCCAGTGCCTGCGACGAGATGGTTTTTATTCCGGCAGCGTGAAGTGCATTGAGGCAGCGAAGATAAACGCTCAACCGGCTTGTTGTTAGTTCTGATATTTTCTCGGACTTCATGAGCACCGTCAGTATAGCGCTATACCGCAAATAGGTCATATACGTCCTATAGGTCTTATATATTTTTGATACAATCCCGGGCCGAATGATTGCGCATCTCAGCGGCACACTGCTTTCTAAAGAACCGACTTCCGTGATCGTTGACGTGAACGGCGTCGGTTATGAAGTGGCTATTCCGGTCTCAAGTTTTTATGACCTTGAAGATGTCGGTTCAACGGTCAAGCTTCGCATCTACACGCACGTACGCGAGGATACGTTGCAGCTTTACGGCTTCAAGACCGCGCGCGAACGTGAATTGTTTTTGAAGCTGATCTCGGTGAGCGGAATCGGACCAAAGTTAGGCATCACTCTACTTTCCGGCATGAGCGCCGACGAGATGATCGCATCTATCAGAACAAACAACCTCGCACGACTGGTACTGATTCCGGGAGTTGGTCGTAAAACTGCCGAGCGTTTGATCGTGGAGCTGCGCGAAAAAGTCGCTGAAATGTCATCCGCGGAACTTGAAGAAGAGTTGGGCGGAAAACCGGAAGTCAGCGCCGAATCCACCGAAGACACCGTTCGCGCCGATGCTCTATCCGCATTGCTCAATCTCGGATATCAAAGATCGGCCGCGGAAAAAGCAGTCGACGCCGCACTCGGCGAAGGTGGAGACATCACAGTCGAGTCTGTATTGAGGCGCAGTCTGAAGAAACTGGCACGGGTGTGAAATCATGGCTCCTGAATCAATATCAGCACGCGTGAAAGACAGCTTACCCAACGACGATGATCGCCAACTCGATCTCACGCTGCGCCCGAATCGCATCGAGGACTACATTGGCCAGCGCCAGATCAAGGAGAACCTGCGCATCTATATGAAGGCCGCGCTTGGTCGCCGCGAAGCGCTTGATCACGTGTTGCTGACCGGTCCTCCCGGCTTAGGTAAAACGACGCTGGCAAACATCATCGCGAACGAGATGGGCGCCGAATTGAGATCGACCGCCGGCCCCGCGATCGAAAAAGCCGGCGACATCGCCGCGTTGCTGACGAACCTACAGGAAGGCGACGTACTTTTCATCGATGAGATCCATCGCCTGCTGCCTGCTCTTGAAGAAAAGCTCTACCCGGCGATGGAGGACTATCAACTCGACCTACTGATCGGCCAGGGCGCCGCGGCACGTTCTATCAAACTCGAGTTGCCAAAATTCACCCTAATCGGCGCCACAACGCGAGCCGGTTTAATCACAGCTCCTTTGCGCGGACGTTTCGGCATAGTCTTCCATCTCGACTTCTACCCGCATGAAGATCTCGAAGTGATCTGCAAACGTTCCGCTGACATTCTTGGAGTGGAGATCGACGATGGAGGCGCGCGTGAGATCGCGCGGCGTGCGCGCGGCACGCCACGCATAGTCAACCGTTTGCTTCGTCGCGTCCGCGACTATGCGCAAGTCGATTACGACGGACGCATCAATCAAAAGGTCGCGAGCCATGCGTTGGACCGCATGGAAGTCGACACCTACGGCCTCGACGAAATGGATCGAAAACTGTTGCTGACGATCATTGAGAAGTTCAACGGTGGGCCAGTCGGCCTGGGCACGATTTCGGCTTCCATTCACGAAGAGAAAGACTCGATCGAGGAGATTATCGAACCCTATTTGATTCAAATTGGATTTCTGGATCGGACGCCGCGCGGCCGTCTGGCGACGCCGCTGGCGTACGAGCATTTCAGTATCAAGACCCCGGGATCAAGGGTGCCCAGCCTGTTCGACCCCCGCTAATATTGGGCCGCGGATGAACACGGATGCACACGGATCAGAACAGTGAATAATCCGTGTTCATCCGTGAAAATCCGTGGCTGATAAAAATGAAGCGCTTTCTTTCATTCTCGCGTCATTCATTCGGCGTTCGTAACCGCTCGCCCTGGAGATCGATGCTGGGGCACGCGCTGCACCAGTTTCACGAAAACGATCTCTTCACTTCCGCTGCGGCGATGAGTTACTTCGGTTTGATGGCGCTCTTTCCCGCGCTGCTTTTACTGCTGGCCATTAGCAACAAACTCGCTGCCGGAAGCGAAATGCTTGCACATGCGGTTGATGTCTATCCCGGATCAAGCAAATTCCTGCGCGATACGATTTCATCGTTTTCGGATCTCGGCATCGGAGCGGTCGTTACCTGCGTCGTCATTCTGTTGTGGGCCGGCTCATGGGTTTTCGCAGTAGCTGAACGCGCGCTCAATCGTATTTGGGGATCGATATCGAGGACGTTCTGGCATGGAAGGGCGCTCACGGTTGGAATGATTGGGCTGGTGGGATTGTTATTGACGCTTTCGGTCCTCATGACGTCGGCCCTCGTGGCACTTCGTGAAATGACAAGCCGGTTTTCACCGCGACAGATCGAACGATATACGCTGCTGGCGACAGCGGGCAGTGCATTTTGGCAGGTACTGATTTTCATCGGCAGCTACCTGATTACCGTTGCACTCATGGTACTGGTCTATCGTTTCATGCCGAAGGCAGAGGTTTCATTGCGCGACACTTTGCCCGGTGCTTTTCTGGCAGGTTTGTTGTGGGAACTGGCGAAGTACATCTTCGCCTCGAGCCTGCAGTATTTTCATTACGATCAGATCTATGGCTCGGTTGGCGCCGTGGTGGCTGTCCTTACGTGGAGTTATGTTTCGAGTTTAATCCTGCTCTTTGGCGCTCAGTTGACCAAAGTCTTCCACTACGAACATCCTTCATCACCAGCAGCTACAATCACAAATGCCGAAGGTGTTGGTTAAACTAACGCCGAAGGTGTTGGTTAAATTACGCCGAAGGGTGTTGGTTAAACTAACGCCGAAGGTGCTGGTTAAACTAACGCCGAAGGTGCTGGTTAAATTACGCCGAAGGTGCTGGTTAAATTACGCCGAAGGTGCTGGTTAAACTAACGCCGAAGGGTGTTGGTTAAACTAACGCCGAAGGTGTTTGGTTAAATTACGCCGAAGGGTGTTGGTTAAACTAACGCCGAAGGCGTTCGCTAACCTCAGCCCAGGGTTGGAGGCTTTGCGACAACCCTGGGTACGAAACATAAAGGGAATATCAACGCTGAAAGCGTTAGGCATGTGCGACGCTAACCCTTTCAGGGTTGTTTACAGCAGGAATTGCTATCCCAGGGTTGTCGCTGCGCTCCAACCCCGGGCTGAGGTTAGCGAACGCTTTCAGCGTTAAGGACGATGCACATCTCGGACTTTGATTACGATCTTCCCGCTGATCTCATCGCGCAAATACCGCTCGAGGAGCGCGATGCTTCGCGGATGCTCGTGCTCGATCGAGGCGAGCAAACCTGGGCTGATTCGACCTTCAAAAACTTCACACAATACCTTCGTCCGAATGATGTGGTTGTCGTAAACAACTCGCGCGTGATTCCTGCAAGATTGACGGGCCAGCGTGAGGAGACCGGAGGTCAGGTCGAGATCTTTCTCGTGCGCGAGATCGAGACTGCGGTTTGGGAAGCATTGGTGCGTCCCGGCGGCCGCTTGAAACAAGGCGCGCGAGTAATCTTTGGCGAAGGAAAATTAATCGCAGAGATTTTGGACCAACCCGGTGCGGAATTGCGTCGAGTGCGGTTCCATTGCGAAGGCTCTTTCGACGACGTTCTCGCGCAGCTTGGCTCAACACCACTTCCGCCCTACATCAAGCGACCTGCCGGCGTGTCTTCAGAAGATCGTGAACGCTATCAAACAGTCTATTCAAAACATCGTGGTGCGATTGCCGCGCCGACTGCGGGTTTGCATTTCACTCCCGAGGTGTTCGCAGAAGTTGCTGAGCGCGCCGCACTGGCAGAAATAACGCTTCACGTCGGATATGGAACCTTTGAACCTGTGCGTGTCGACGACGTGGCCCAACACTCAGTCAGTGGCGAACACTACGAGATCTCCGAGTCAGCCGCGCAAACCATCAACGATGCGCGGGCAAACGGAGGGCGAGTGATCGTCGTTGGCACGACGACGATGCGTGCGCTCGAATCTTCCACAAAGGATCGAAAGATAGTGCCCGGTAAGGGTGTGGCGGGGCTTACAATCAAACCAGGCTATCGCTTTCAAATCGCCGGCGCCTTGTTAACCAACTTTCACCTGCCACGCTCTTCCCTGTTGATTCTCGTCAGCGCCTTCGCCGGCCGCGAGTTCGTCCTGCGTGCCTACGGCCACGCCGTGGAACAAGTATACAGGTTTTACAGTTACGGAGATTGCATGTTAATCCTGTAGGCATTATAAAAACGTGGATGATAAACTAGCGCGGGATGTTCGTCTCGATAAGACAAAGGCCATGGCTGTACTAAAGAAATTTCGCTCCCGCTGGTGGACTCAGTCCGATCTTCAATACGATCGCGAAAAGAAAGAGAAGGCGCCCACTCCTTCGTGGGGCGCCAGCTACGACATTCGTCCGCTCACCATTTCACAACTGGACGAGTGTTGGCGGCTCGATCAGCGCTGCTTCATCGACGGCGAGGCTTACAGTCGTGAAACCTTCGACTACCTGCTGACAGCTCCGGAGTCAGTTTCGTTTCGAGCCGTCACCACGGGTGGAGTGATGGCAGGCTTCGTGATTGGTCTGGTCGAGCCGGATCACACGGGACACGTCACCACTGTCGGCGTCGCCCCGGAACACCGGCGCCGAAACCTTGCGAAGAGGTTGATGTGGCAGGTTGAAGAGGGGTTTCGTAAACGCAACGTGAGACTCGTGCGTCTCGAGGTCAGAACACTGAACACGCCCGCCCAGAAGCTCTACGAGAGCCTCGGCTATTCAATAACCCAACGACTGCCGAAATATTATTCAAACGGTGGCGACGGCCTCTTGATGCTCAAATCGCTCGAGTAGCTCGAAAGTTTCCCGCAAAGGGGCAAAGATAAAGCAAAAGGCGCAAAGTAGAACTTAATTCCTACTTTGCGCCTTTGCTGTCTTAGCGCCTTTGCGCGAAAACCTGCCTACCCTTTTCGCAACTCCGTCAACACCTGTTTCGCAACAGCTTTCAACGTATCAAAAACGCCCTGACCCGTGGAGGCAACCGCCTCGACAACAGGCTCGCCCTTTCGCTGTAGCTCCGACGCAAGATCCTCAACCGCAACGATATTGCTCAGGTCGCGCTTATTGAGTTGCAGCACGTAAGGGATCTTCATCAAATCGTAGCCCTGCGACTGGAGGTTCTCCTCAAGGTTGTATAACGACTCGATATTGGCGTCCATTCGCTCTTCCTGAGAATCAGCGACAAAAACAACCCCATCAACACCCTTCAGAATCAGCTTGCGCGATGCGTCGTAAAAAACCTGACCCGGAACTGTGTACAGGTGGAACCGCGTCTTGAACCCGCGGACAGTGCCCAGCTCGAGTGGCATGAAATCGAAGAACAACGTGCGGTCGGTTTCGGTTGCGAGACTGATCAGCTTGCCGCGTGCCTGGGGAGCGGTCGAATCGAAGATGTACTGCAAGTTGGTCGTCTTACCACACAAACCTGGGCCGTAGTAGACGATCTTGCAGTTGATTTCTCGGGAAGCGTAATTAATAAAGGTCATAGCGGATGCCGTTAACTGAAAAGACTGTCGATGTCCTCGTCGGTGATTCCGGCAAAGGGTGAATCGAGGTCGTCATAGTCGCCAGCAGCAATCTCCTCAAACATTGCCGCCAGTTGCTGAGAAACCTGCTTGCTGCGGAGTTTTACTAAACCGAGACTGGAACGCTCATCGAAAACGACCACCAGCAATAGCCTGCCGACCACCGAGA
Source organism: Pyrinomonadaceae bacterium (assembly GCA_025922875.1). Classification (GTDB taxonomy): domain Bacteria; phylum Acidobacteriota; class Blastocatellia; order Pyrinomonadales; family Pyrinomonadaceae; genus PSRF01. Next base: position 11,852 of record JAICGZ010000005.1, on the reverse strand, counting down.
TATGGATGCTCTCTTTTTCACCTTCGTGAGAGAGGGTTGGAAATTCCTTCTCTCCGATCAGTTGAGCCATTCCACCCGTGGCGGCGACGTTGCCGGCGGCGAGTGATGCCAGGCTGGTTGTGTCAAGATTTCCCACTTCACCCTGCGACGCGATCTCCTGACCGTCTTTGTCCACCAGAAAAACTACCTTCGCTGACGAGTCCATCCGCAAGCGCGCCAGGACAGCCTTGATTTGATGGTATTGCTGTTCACGCAACAGGATTGGTGTGTCTGCCATTTTGCGACTCTTTGATTGAAGGCCGGGGCGGGATGTTTACCTGGAAGAGTAAAAGCCTTACGCCTGTTCCGCGGATTGCAAAATTTTTGAACTAAAAGAGGTTTCTTATTCGGTTGGGGCTATTTGCCGAGGTGGATTAAGCCTCCGTAAGCCAAGACGTACCTTAACATAGCCAACATTGACCTTCAAGTGTTTTTCTTTGTTGATACATGTGTCAGAGATTGGGCCAATTTTGAGAGGTTAAAGCAGCCGCAAATTCTTGTACTCGTTGATTTAGGGGCGGGGCTGTGGTAAGCTCCGGGGCGATTCCTACGGCTGCTCGCTAAGGGGTGAGCAGCTTTTTGATAACCGCCCATGAGTAGCAGTCTCACAAAAGGGTTGAGACGGTCCACATCGCGTTCAAAGGCAAAATCATCCGCGAAAACCGCGAAGCGCGCTGTTCAAGCAAAGTCGTCGACCAAACCCAAAGCGAAGCGGGCGACCGCTTCGAAGACGGCTGCGCGTAAGCCGGTCCGTGCTGCGAAAAAGGCAGCCGCAAAAGCCAAGCCGGCGGCCAAAGCAAAAAAAGCTGCATCGAAACCACTCGCTCGGAAAGCTGCTGGCAAGAAGCTGCCCGTCAGTTCGAGGGTCAAAACGACGCAGAAGGTTGCGGCTGTCAGAGCAGTCAGAGCCACTCCAACACCACCTCCGCCGCGTCCGCCGACACAAGATGAGTCTGCTGCCCTTGCGGCATTTGAACGTGCTCACAAGGAGTTTGCGAGAGGTCGATTTGCTGAGGCGCGCAATCAGTTTCGAATTCTGGTGGACAAGTACTCGCAAGTTTCAGAGGTAGCCGCTCGGGCGCGAACGTACCTCGCGATTGCCGAGTCTCGTTTGCGAACTGAAAGCATTCTCCCACGCGATGCTGACTCGCTTTACGATCGAGGAGTCATCGAACTTAACCGGGGCGAGTATGTGGCAGCCCAGGAGATGTTCGAACGAGCCCTCAAGCGTGAACCGGAAGCTGCACACATTCATTACGGTCTGGCCGCGACCCGTGCTCGACTTGGCTCGATCGATCTGGCGTTGGAGTCGCTCCAGCGCGCGCTCGATCTTCAACCAAACCTCCGTGTCCGCGCGCAGCACGACCACGACCTGAACCCACTGCGTAACGACCCCGATTTCGATCGGCTGATCTTTAGCAATCCTTCATAGCCCCAACAGGTTTTCCCGCAAAGGCGCAAAGAAGCAAAGAGATTTGATCCGCGGTCTTACTTTGCCCCTTTGCGCCTTTGCGGGAAACAGGTTTCAAATTAAGGTATGATTTAGCGGCGTTTGTGTTTCACACCCTCTCCCCGAGGCTTTCATTTGCAACAAACGACAACTACAGGTGGTCAGAAGCTGGTAGCCATTGGCGGCGGTACCGGGCTTTCATGTCTTCTCTCTGGTCTCAAGCGACTTGTCGGCAAGACTGAGGAGGAGATGTGGATTGAGAGCCTCTCGGCAATCGTTACTGTCTCCGACGATGGTGGCAGCTCCGGACGCCTTCGCGAGGAACTGCAAATGCTCCCGCCCGGCGACATCCGCAACTGCATGATCGCCCTCTCCGAAGACTCGACGCTGTTGTCGCGCCTGTTCCGGTATCGCTTTCGCGGTGAGGGAGAGCTCGGCGGACACAGTTTCGGGAACTTGTTTTTGGCGGCACTAACAGAAGTCACAGGAGATTTCACCGAAGCGATACGTTTATCCTCCGAAGTGCTCGCCAGCAAAGGTCACATCTACCCGGCGACGATAAGCGACGTCAGGTTAGCCGCGGAACTCGAGGATGGTTCCGTTGTGCGCGGTGAGACACAGATCTCGGCTTCGAAAGTTCCAATCCGCAGACTTCGAATCGAGCCCGAACAATGCCTGCCATTACCCGAAGCGTTGAAAGCAATTCGCGCCGCCGACATAATCACTGTTGGTCCAGGTTCGCTCTACACCAGCATTTTGCCAAACCTTCTGGTTGCCCAGGTCGCGCGCGTCATCGGGCAAAGCAAAGCGACCAAAATCTTTGTGAACAACCTCATGACGCAGCCCGGCGAAACTGACGGATATAACGCGCGAAAGCATCTCGAAACGATCCAGAAGTATGCACCTCAAATTCATTTTGACTTTGTGGTTGTGAACAATCGCCGGATCAGCGACGAGCAGGCGAAACGCTACGCCGCCGAGGGGGCTTATCAAATCGGGATGCACGATTCAATTGACGATGCGCTCGATCAAACGACTGAAATCGTCCGTGCAGACTTGCTGCACGACGGAGAGAAAGTCAGGCACCACTCGGATCGCCTGGCCCAGGTTGTGCTCAACTGCCGAAAGCAAGCACTGGCTACTGTCTCAGTTTAATATTTGCATGACTGATAAAACATCACCCCGGCCACTGAACGTTTTAGTGATGGCAGCCGGCCTGGGAACGCGGATGAAATCGAAGCGGGCCAAGGTGCTGCACGAACTCGGTGGCGCACCGATGATCGCGCACGTCGTCAGGGCAGCTCAGGCTCTCGAGCCGCGACGAATTCTGGTCATCGTTGGTCACCAGGCTGAGGAAGTTGAGCGTGCGGTGCTTGCAGAAATCGGAGAACTCGCCGGCTTCGTGATTCAAGCGGAACAGCGCGGGACCGGTGATGCGGTTGAATCTGCACGCAACCAACTCGAAGACTCAGATTCGCTCGTGCTCGTTCTTTCCGGCGACGTGCCGATGATACGCGTCGATACGTTACGAAAGCTTATCGAGCATCACGGCAGCACCGACGCCGCTTGCACGATTTTGAGTGTTCGTCTCGAAAACCCCACCGGCTACGGGCGTATCATTCGTGACGAAAGCGATGCGTTTCAGAAAATCGTCGAGCAGAGAGACGCAACTGACGAGCAACGTCAAGTCAAAGAGATCAACTCCGGCATCTACTGCTTTGAGGCAAAAGAGCTCTTTCAAGCACTGCGCAAGCTCGAGCCGAAGAACGATCAGCGTGAGTATTACTTGACGGACGTTCCCGAGATCATCCTGACCCGCGGCGGCGCCGTCACTGTTTTTGTGCACACCGAGCCACGCGAAGTTTACGGAATCAACACGCGCGCTGAGCTCGCTGAGTTTGAAAACTTAATGCGGCGAAGCGCGATTCGCCGCCTGATGACCGATTGCGGCGTGACGTTCATCGATCCGGCTCATGCCTACATCAGTTCCGAAGCGCAGATTGGGCGCGACTCGATAATTCATCCAAATGTCACGATCGAGGGAAAGGCGATCATCGGCGAAGGTTGTGTAATCCGTGCCGGCGTGCGGATCACAAACTCTCGTTTGGGTGATGGCGTTGTAGTGAAGGATCATTCCGTGATTGTCGATTCCGACATTGAAGCGAACTGTTCCGTTGGACCATTTGCACACTTACGGATGAACGCGATACTGGAAGAGAAGGCAACTGTCGGAAACTTTGTCGAGGTCAAGAAGTCGCGACTGAAGCGTGGGACTAAGGCGATGCATCTCACGTATCTCGGCGATGCGACAATTGGGGAACGAACAAACATCGGCGCGGGCACGGTGACGTGCAATTTCGATGGCAAAAACAAGCACGAAACGATCATCGAAGACGATGTTAAGGTTGGGTCGGACACAATGCTGGTAGCGCCGGTGCGAGTTGGAGCTCGTTCGGTAACCGGCGCCGGATCCGTGGTCACGAAAGACGTACCACCGGATACGTTAGTGGCTGGAGTGCCGGCGGAAGTGAAAAAGAGGTTAAAGTAGTTTTCCCGCAAAGGCGCAAAGTAATTCGTTAGTTTTCATTTGCGTTCTTTGCGCCTTTGCGGGACAAAATTAAGGAGTTAATCAGAACGCATGTGTGGAATCGTTGGTTACGTAGGCAACAAACAGGTGGTGCCGCTCATCATCGATGGGCTGCGAAAACTCGAATATCGCGGCTACGATTCAGCCGGCATCGCTGTCGTCAATGAAGGCCACGAACTCGAGATCCGTCGCGCGGAAGGTAAACTGCGAAACCTCGAAGAGACGATCCGTCTTAGCCCGCTTGACGGCACCTACGGCATCGGTCACACACGTTGGGCCACGCACGGCCGCCCCACGGAAGAGAACGCACACCCGCATCGCGACTGCACCGGCCGTGTAGTCGTCGTTCACAACGGCATCATCGAAAATTATCTTCAACTAAAAGAGCGGCTGCGCAAATCGGATCATCGCTTCGTGACTGAAACTGACACGGAGATCATGGCCCACCTGATCGAGGAATATCTCAGAAAGGATTCCAATTTCGAACAGGCAGTGCGCTCGGCGGTTACAGAATTACGCGGCATCTTTGCCCTCTCGATCATCAACGCCGACGAGCCCGATACGATCATCGCCGTTCGCCAGGGACCTCCTGTCGTTATTGGTCTCGGCGATCGCGAGTTTTTCGTTGCCTCGGATATTCCACCGATTCTCCAACACACACGAGACGTCTTTTTCCTCGGCGACGGCGAGATTGCGACCATCACTAAGGACGCCGTTCGCGTCACCGATTTCGAAGGCAACTCAGTGCAGCCGGCTATCCAGCGAATCACCTGGGATCCGATCATGGCGGAGAAGGGCGGCTTCAAGCATTTCATGCTCAAGGAAATCTACGAGCAGCCGCGCTCAGTTCGCGACACGGTGCAGGGACGAATATCACTCGACACTGGACGAGTCTTTCTCGACGAAATGAGCAACATCACTGAGGCAGACTTCAAACGCTTCTCATCGATCAAGATCGCTGCTTGTGGTACGTCGTGGCATGCAGGGCTCGCCGGCAAGTACATGATCGAGCAGCTCGCGCGTGTTCCGGTTGATGTCGATTACGCTTCCGAATTCCGTTACCGGGATCCGGTGATGAATGAAGACACGTTGTTGCTGGTTATTTCGCAGTCGGGAGAAACTGCTGACACGATCGCGGCGCTGCGCGAAGCCAAAGAACTCGGCGCGAAGGTGTTGGCCATCTGCAACGTGCAAGGGTCGATGATCGTGCGCGAAGCTGACGGCACGATCCTGACTCACGCGGGTCCCGAGATCGGCGTCGCCTCAACGAAGGCGTTTACGGGTCAGATGGTCGCGCTTTACCTGTTGGGTTTATACCTGGGCCAACTACGTGGCGCGCTTTCCGAAGACCAGGCTCGCTTCCACGCACAGGAGCTGGCGGAACTCCCGGTTAAACTCGAGCACCTGCTCAACGATTCGGATGGCATCGAGGAACTCTCGAAAGAGTTCTTTCGCTCAACCGACTTTCTTTATCTCGGCCGCGGTATCAACTTTCCTGTGGCGCTGGAAGGCGCTCTGAAACTGAAAGAGATCTCCTACATTCATGCTGAAGGATATCCGGCGGGCGAAATGAAGCATGGTCCAAACGCGCTGATCGACGAGCGTTTGCCAGTGCTGTTCATCAACACTCGCGAAGAAGGCAACCGCGCTTCAGAGCTTCGCTATGAAAAGACGCATTCCAATATCGTGGAAGTTAAGGCGCGTGAGGGTATCGTGATCTCAGTATTGACTGAAGGCGATTCGATATCATCCGTAGTTTCGGATCACGTGATTGAAATTCCGGCGGCGAGCGATCTTCTCTCGCCGATTCTTTCGATCATTCCGCTGCAACTACTCGCGTATCACATCGCAGTTCGTCGCGGTTGTGATGTGGACCAGCCACGCAACCTCGCGAAGTCAGTCACCGTCGAGTAGTTAAGCCTTCTTAGTGCCTCTTTGTGGCCCCTCGGGGCAAAACGGCTGCGGCACTACATCCCCCAAGAAGTGCCTGGCTACTGAGCCGTTTTGCCCCCCGCCTCCTCTAACGCGCAATCCGGAGGCGAAAAGGGCCGCGAGCGTTCGTGCTCCAATAATTTCTTCTTTCTCTCCAATCCCCAGCGATAACCGCCAAGGCTTTTGTCTTCCCGCACAACGCGGTGACACGGAATCACGAGGGCGACCGGATTCGTTGCACATGCGCGCCCGACAGCGCGGACCGCGCCCGGTTTGCCCAACGCCTTCGCCACATCGCCGTACGAGACTGTTTCTCCGTAAGGTATCTCGCGCAATTTCTCCCAAACCTGGCGCTGGAAGGCAGTTGATCTGATATCCAACGGCAGATCGAGGCGCGGATCGTTGTTATCGAGATGATTCAGAATCTTCTGAACCGGCTCGCGCAAAACTGAATCGTGGCGTTTGATTTGCGCGTGGGGAAACTCTTCGCGCAAATCTTTTTCGAGCTCCGCATCTGCGTCACCCATTCTCACTGCACACACGCCGCGCTCAGTGACAGCCACCAGCAAACGGCCCATCGGTGAAGCGACAATCGTGTAACTGATACTCACGCCTCGACCTCCACGACTGTAAGTTGCCGGCGTCATTCCGAGTTCTTCCGCGGCGTGTTCGTAAAGACGACTGCTGGAATTGAATCCTGACTCGTACAGCGCGCTGGTCACTGACTCGCCTTTGCGAACAAGGGTTTTGAAATTACCGAACCGCCGTGCCGCGAGATACTGGCGCGGACTGATACCCATCACGCGCTTGAACGTGCGTTGTAAGTGAAACACGCTGACGCCGGCGTGCGATGCGACTTCGGCGAGCTTCAGAGTTTCGCTATCACTCGAGTTGAGAAAACGACAAACACGCTGAACCAACTCTATCTGCGGATCGAGCACGCGAGTGCGTCGCGGCTGGCAGCGCAAACAAGCGCGAAAGCCCGCCTGTTCGGCAGCCTCGGGCAGATCGAAGAACTTAACGCGCTCACGATGCGCGCGACGCGAAGGACACGAAGGACGGCAGTAAATTCCCGTCGAGCTGACGGCGAATACAAATCGGCCATCGAAGCGCGCATCTTTCGCGATCACCGCTTGCCATAGTTCGTCGTTGTTCATGCGGGAATTGTAGATATAACGATATCCTGAATCTACCCGATTCTTGCAGTCAAACTTAACCACGGATTACAAGGATAAAAACACGGATTTATTTCAGTGTCGATCCGTGTTTTTCAATCCGTGTCATCCGTGGTTAAATGCACTCACTCGTGGACTCGGAATTCCTGTCACAACTAAATGAACAACAACGAGAAGCTGTGCTCGCTACAGAGGGTCCGCTGTTGATCCTCGCCGGCGCAGGCTCGGGCAAAACGCGTGTAATCGCGCATCGCATCGCTTATCTGATCGCGGAAAAGAATATTCCAAGCTGGAATATCCTGGCGGTGACCTTCACAAACAAAGCCGCCGACGAGATGCGCCAGCGTGTACAACGCCTGCTGCGCACCCAGGAACGCTCGAGCTTGCCGCTGGTATCAACGTTTCACAGTCTCTGCGTTCGCATCCTGCGTCAGGATCTCGAAAAGCTGAACGACAAGTACACACGCAGATTCACGATTTACGATCAGGACGACTCAATCCGGTTGATCAAGCAATGCATCAGGGAGTTGGGTTACGAGGAGAAGTACCTCGGCCCGCGTGCGACACAATCCGCCATCAGCTCCGCAAAGAATCGCGGTGAAGATCCGACAGCCTTCGCCGCTCACGCGGAGTACGTCGACGAGCGCCGCGCAGCAATGGGCGCGGTTTACAAGATGTACGAAGATCGACTGCATGCGAACAACGCGCTCGATTTCGACGATTTGCTAATCAAAACAGTGCGACTCTTGCGCGACGTTCCGGAAGTCAGGGAAAAGTACAACAATAAATTTCGTTACATCCTCGTCGACGAATACCAGGACACGAACTCGCTACAGTTCGAGCTCATCAGGTTGATCACTGAAAAGAGCAAGAATATCTGCGTCGTCGGCGATGAAGATCAGTCGATTTACAAGTGGCGCGGCGCGGACATCAGCAACATCCTCAACTTCGAAAAGCATTTTTCCAACACTAAAACCATTCGCCTCGAGCAAAACTATCGCTCCACCCAAACAATTCTCGACGTCGCGGGCGCGGTGGTGAAGAACAACCTCGAGCGCAAGGGGAAAACTCTTTGGACATCCAATCCGCGCGGCGGTCGCGTGGGCTATTACCAGGCATTCGATGCGGAGGCTGAAGCACGCTGGGTCGCCAGCAAGATTGTCGAGCATCGACGCGACGAGTTCGATATACGCGCCGCGGTGCTTTATCGAACAAACTCCCAATCGCGTGTGTTTGAAGAAGCCATGCGCCGCGCCGGCTTGCAATACAACATCATCGGTGGCTTTTCGTTCTACGAGCGCATGGAAGTGCGCGACATCATCGCGTATCTGAAGCTCGCGCTGAATCCAAACGATTCGATCGCGTTGCAACGCGTCATCAACAGTCCGCCGCGTGGCATCGGCAAACAAACCATCGACGAGATCGAACGGCGCGCACGCGATTACGAACTCTCGTTGTGGGAAACGATCAGCGTCGTAATCGATCAGCCTGAAAATCTTGGCTCACGAGCGATCAGCGCGCTCAAGAGTTTCAGGCGAATCATCAATCACCTCACGAGCCTCGCGGAATCGGAGTCCGAGAATCAATCCACGTCACCAGTCTCAGATGTCGTGCGTGCGGCGATCATCGAAACGGGTTACGAAAATGCGCTGCGGTCCGAACGAACAGACGAAGCCGAAGGTCGGCTCGAAAACTTGCAGGAACTGGTGAACGCCGCCGTCGATTACGACGAACAAGGAATTGAAGGACTGCGAGAATTCATCGACCACTCGGCTTTGGTCTCCGATCAGGACGACTACAAACGCGATGCGCCAGTCACGTTGATGACTGCGCACTCCGCGAAAGGTCTGGAGTTTCCCCTCGTCTTCATTGTTGGGCTTGAAGACGGCTTGTTTCCGCATTCCCGCTCGGCCACCGATCGCGCGGAACTCGAAGAAGAACGTCGACTCGCGTACGTCGCGATGACGCGCGCGGAACGTTACCTGTACGTCACGCACGCGATGAAGCGCCGTGTGTATGGCGAGGAACTCGCTTCCGAACCTTCGCCGTTTTTGAATGAGATGCCGATCGATCTGCTCGAGGATTTGAGCCTCGGCAAGTCGTGGTTGTCCTTTGCGCGTGGTTCGTCTGACATAGATTACGAGCAGGGCGAGTATAAAAAGGAGCGGAAGAAATACGCGGGCAAGACTTACGACAGCGCCGATTCGATCGCGGAGTTTTTCAAACAACGCAATCGCCAGATGGGCCAAACAGCCGGCAGCTTACCGAATATTTCCAACAAGCATTCACAGCCGACTTCATCTTCAGCTACGAGTGACATCAAGCCAGGATCGTATGTGAAGCATTCGAAGTATGGACGCGGGCTCGTGCTGCGTCGCGAGGGTGCGGGGGAATCTGCAAAGTTAACGGTGAGTTTTCCGGGTTACGGGCAGAAGAAATTAGTCGAGAAGTACGCTGGCCTGGAAAAAGCGTAACACGGATAACACGGATTAGATCCGGATCTAATCCGTGTTACCCGTGGTTAAATTAGCTCGCCGTTAACTCCGCGGCGATTTCGTTTGCGTTGAAGATCTTCTTCAAGACTTCCAACATGCCGCGTGAATCAACCGAGATTGCTCGATTCACTGACTGGTCGTACATGAAATCTCCGACGAGCGATTGAATGTTGCCGTCGAAGATCAATCCCACGAGTTCACCATTCTGATTGATCGTCGGTGAGCCTGAGTTTCCACCGATGATGTCGTTAGTCGACACGAAGTTGAACGGCGTGCTCAGATTCACCGCATTCTTCTTTTCCCACCAACGCTGCGGCAGGTTGTATGGAAACTGCCGCTTGAACGACTCCGAGCGCTCATAAAGCCCGCCAAGCGTCGTGAACGCCGGGACCTTCTTTCCATTTTCCATGTAGCCTTCGACCGCACCGTATGACAGGCGCAGCGTGAAGGTCGCGTCGGGATAGAGTTTTGTTCCTTCGGTCTCGAACAGCGCACGTGCGATCTTCGCGTAGTTGGTGCGCTCGACACCGGTCACTTCGCTCTCGTAACGCTTCCGAACTTCCCGCGCTTTCGCATCGATCATTCGCGCGACTTCAATCATCGGATCCTTGGACTCGTCGATAGCAGCCTTGCCGCCCTTCGCCAACTCTTTTCGAAATTCCGGGTCCTTGAGCCTGGTTCCCGAGATCAGTTCGTTGGCCCGTGCCTCAGGAGCCTTGCCGGCGAGCACTTGTTTGACGAGCTCGTTGTCGGCGCCCAAAAGCTCGACCATGAAACCGAGCGAATCCGCGAGTTTCAACTTTTCAAAGTCTTCGTGGATCGGCGCCGGCGAATACAACCCGAGCTCGAGTGAAGCGCGTCGAGCGTCTGTGTACTCGGGCAATCGCTCGGCATTCGGTTTTTCATTCTCGGCGGCAAGCCGCACCAGCGTCCGCGCGTAGGTGAACAACGTGCTGTTAAAGCCGCCTGCCTGCTCGAAGATCCGGCGCTCGCGGATGTAAGTCGGATAAGCCTTATGGGCGTTCGCAATCGCATCCCACGCATCGCCATACATCTTCTGCCGTTCGGGATTCGCCGCAATCGCTTTACGCAGCGCCTGCTCTTCTTTCTGTTTCCGCGCCATCAACGTGGGATCTTTGAGTCCCTTCAGTTGGCCGCGATAGACCTTCAAACTGTTCTGCACACTGTTCAGCTCGCTCTGCGCCTGGCGCGTTTGCTCTTCACCAAGCGACATGTATTTCTTGAGTACCTCTTCACGACGCTCGAGCAAACGAATAATGATCGGAATGCTCGTTTCGCGCAGTTGTTCCAAATGGGCGACTGTGTCGAGACGAGAAGTCGTACCCGGATGACCGGTTACAAAAACAAGGTTTCCTTCCTTCGCGCCGGCAGTGGACCACTTGAAGTAATGTTCCGGACGCACTGGCTGACCGTTCTCGTAAACACGCACCAATGCCATGTCGATGTTGAAACGCGGGAAGTTGAAGTTGTCAGGATCGCCTCCGAAGAATGCGGCCTGAAATTCAGGCACAAACACGAGCCGGACGTCTGTATATTTCTTGTAGCGATACAAATTGTATTGACCACCCTGGTAAAGCGTGACGACGTCGGAACGCAGGCCGGTAGCTTTCAATGAATCGGCTTCAATAGCCGCGATCTCTGCACGCCTGGCTGCGAACGCTTCCGCGTCAGTAGCGCCGGCCTTCACTGCGCCATTCACGCGCGAGGTGACGTCCTCGATGCTCATCAGCACGTTCAATTCGAGACTCGGAGCTTTGATCTCCTCGGCGCGAGTCCTCGCAACAAAGCCTTCTTTCGCCAGATCCTTCTCCGGTGTACTTACCTCGCCCACGATGTCTTCGACGATGTGGTAGTTGGTCAGAACGAGACCGTTCGGAGAGACAAACGAGCCGGAGCCGCCGTTGTTGAACCTGACCGAAGCGAGCCGGACCTTGTTCAGCCATTCATCGGTAACTTCAAACCCATACTTCTTCTTGATCTCAGCGCGCGGAACGTTGTTGAACGTCCACATGCCTTCATCGGCAAGCGCAGTAATATTTAGTGTTTGTAAACTAAAGAGCGCCAGCAGGAGCGCAGAAAACAGTCGTCTAAATTTCATTTCCAGTCCTTTGATTAAGCAGTTTAACCACAGATTTACACACAGATTACACCGA
>JAICGZ010000004.1 GCA_025922875.1 Pyrinomonadaceae bacterium | reverse complement strand
TGCGCGCATGGCCCTATCCAAAGCGATCTGTCGTGCGATTGCGGCCCGGCGTGCCGCTTCCGCCCTGCGTCGCGCGGCGAGAACGGCTCGACGATTACGAGCGGACATGCGACGCAACTCGCGCTTAGTGAGCGGCCGGCCGAGTCTTCGCTGTAGCGCGCGTACCGAATTAGCTTCTTGTCGCCGAGCTTCACGAGCCGAAAGACGGCTGCCGCGGCCGCGTCGCGAACTCCTCGCAACCTGGCGACCTCGCCGTGACGTCGAGCGATTTTTTGCAGTGGATTTTTTACTTTTCTGACTGCGGGCACTTCTGCCCGAGGATTGTTTCTTCTTCCCGAAGACTGTCCCGGAAAAAGCCAGGCAAATTAAGATAAATAGCACAAAAACGAACCGCCGGGACTTAGGGGAATAGAAATCTAGAGTCATCAGGCCTCAGTACCTTTCTTTTAGGGATTACTCACCAACTCGTGAGTACGTCGAAACTTCAGTTGCCGAGTCTGGCAACCTTCCTCAAATGAAAAACCTTTTGCAGTTCTGAGCTTTCTCAAAAACGCCTCTTTTCGTACTTCTACAAACCTTCTGCTGCAACATTGAGGGCGGGAAGAGTTTCCCTAACGGGCGGTCTCTGGGGACATTGATTTGAGACCGCCGCAAATATAACATCAACAGCTACTTGAGGGCAATGAAAAAGTAATCGATTATACATATTTCGCTGGAACGCAATGTGCTACCGCCATCGGGTTGTTCCAATTTAGAGGGTTCCACTCGCGCGGGCCCTGTGTTTGTCAGACCGTAAAATAAAGATAAACGCCTAAAGCGTTCGTTTCTCCAAGACGCAACGTCTGATGCTCATACGCTCCTCTTAGTTTTCGATGAGACTGCGCGCCCAGATACAAAGTTTTCGAGCCCGGCTCCTGCTGTTGCTGGCGTTGATGCTCGGTCTGACCCTCGGCATTCAGTACTACTTCAACCTGCGCACGGTTCGCGCCAACGCGCGCATGATCATCGAACAGGAACAAGCGATCATGACCGGCATCGCGCTGGGTTTGGAAAGCCTCCAGAGCGAGCAGTACCTTGATCAGATAATCGGCGGCCTGCAGGAGCCATTACTGAATCAAAAGAATGTTCGAGTCAAAAACATTCTGGTGCTGGACGATGACGGTAACGTGCTTGATAGCGTTATCCCCGAATTCAATCCACGGGAACGCGAAGATCAAACCACTTATGTTCAGTTCAAAGACATTCAACTCCTGCCGCTGAGAAGTGCGGTCCAGTTTACAAACCAGCACGAACAACTTCCTGCCTGGATTCCGCCCTCGGCGACTACTGATTTCGGTCAAGCGGGCGCGTTCTATTTTCCGGTGCAGACTGATCGCGGCCGGCGCTTCATCATCGTCGTGCTCGATTCCGCCAACATACTGACAAATGTTTTGGAAAGACAGGCGTCGCGTTCTGCGCTGTATACGCTCGCAGTGTTGTTCGTTACTACGCTGATCACCGGCTTCTTCGTTTGGCGTTTCACTCGGCCGATCAAGGAACTTTCAATCGCCGCGCGTAAAGTCGCCGGCGGCAACTTCGATGTTCAGGTGCAGTCCGATCGACACGACGAGATGGGCACGCTCGCTTCCGCCTTCAACGAGATGACTGCGAAACTCGGACGAGCTCGCGAACTCGAGACTCAGCTTCATCAAGCCGAGAAAGGCGCAGTCGTCGGACGGCTCGCCGCGGCGATCGCACACGAGATTCGTAACCCGCTTAACTACATCAACCTGACGCTCGATCACCTTCGATCTTCATTTGCTCCGAGCGATCCGAACAAGAGAGCGACGTTCGTCCGGCTTGCCGATCAATTAAAGACCGAAGTCGCCCGCATCAACCGTCACATTACCGACTTCCTGAAGTATTCGCGGCCGTCAAAACTCGATCTGCAAAACGTGGATATCCGTATCGAAGCGGAAGATGCGCTCCGTCTTGTTGAAGCCAGGGCTGAGGAATGCGGCATTGAGACCGAAATAATTCAAGACGGCACGCTGCCGCCGGTACTTGCCGATCGCGAATCGTTGCGATCAGTTTTCACTAATCTCGTCATTAACGCGGTCGAAGCAATCGATGGCGCAGGAGGCAGTATCTCGATCAAGTTATCGAACACGGACGCGGACTTTGTTAAGGTTGAAATCACCGACAGTGGATGTGGTATTGCGGCCCAGGATATCTCGAAAGTTTTCGAACCGTATTTTTCGACGAAGGAGACTGGCACTGGCCTGGGCCTCGCGATTGTAAAAAAAGCAGTCGACGATCATGGCGGCACGATCAGTGTTGCTTCAAAGGAAGGTGGCGGTACGACGTTCACGATAATCCTGCCGGCGAAAGAGAAATAGAATATGGCACGAAAAAACATTTTGGTTGTAGACGACGAAAAGTCGCAGAGAGAAATTCTCGAGTTGATCCTCGCGGAGGAAGGTTACGACGTTACGACAGCAGCGTCTGGCGAGGCAGCACTCAAGTTCGCCAGGGATCGAAGATTCGATCTGGCGTTGACTGATCTGAAGATGACGGGCATGGACGGCATCGAGTTGCTGCAACACCTGCTGGCCTACGACTCTTCCATCATCGTGATCCTGCTCACCGCGCATGGATCGATCGAGTCGGCGAAAGAAGCACTGCGTCGCGGCGCGTTCGACTATCTCGAAAAACCTTATGACAAGGCCGCGCTGCTGGAAACAATCAATCGCGCACTGGATCGTCTCGATGCTATCGATACCGAGATCATCTCCGCGTCTCCGAAGATGGAGTCAGTGAAAAAGATGATCCTGAAAGTCGCGCGCTCAAACTCGACGGTGTTGATTCGCGGCGAGTCTGGTACCGGCAAGGAGTTGATTGCGAGAGCGGTCCACAATCAGTCGCCGCGTTCTGAGGAAATGTTTCAGGCAGTGAACTGCGCTGCGATCAACGAGAACCTGCTCGAGTCGGAACTGTTCGGACACGAGAAGGGGTCGTTCACCGGCGCTCATGCGGAGAAGAAAGGACTGTTTGAGATCGCGGATCGCGGGACGTTGTTTCTTGATGAGATTGCCGAGCTTGATGTTGGCATTCAAGCGAAGCTTTTGCGCGCACTCCAGGAGCGGAAGATCCGGCGCGTCGGTGGTACCCACGAGATCAGCGTGGATGTTCGAGTGATTGCTGCGACGAACAGAGATCTGCGAGCGATGGTCGCTGACGGGCGTTTCAGAGACGATCTTTATTACCGCATCAATGTGTTGTCCATCGACGTGCCACCGCTGCGCGAACGACGTGAGGACATTCCGGTTTTGATCGACTACTTCCTCAGGAAACACACGAACAACTCATCGCGGCCGGTGAATGGTCTAACTCCGGAGACGAAGAAGTTAATGAACGAGTACAGTTGGCCGGGGAACGTGCGTCAACTGGAGTCGGCAATCGAGCGCGCGATACTTTTGAGCGAAGGCGATCTGATCACTTTGGAAGACTTGCCTTCTGAGGTACGTCAGGAAATTGGACCAGCGGCGGACGGAGCATTCAAGTTACCTGCCGAGGGAATCAACTTCGAAGACGTCGAGCGCAACCTGATCACCCAGGCCATGGAGCAGACGGACTACAACATCACCAAAGCCGCCAAACTCCTCGGCCTCACTTTTAGAACCCTTCAATATCGTTTGGAAAAGTTCGGCATCAAGAAGCCCGACGGCGACAGGGACGGCGAAGAAGGCGAGTGATATTACCGATGCTCCCATTCACGTGCGGGGCTTCGCAATCTTATGGTAAATTCCTGCATCTGAATACGGTTAAGCAAGAAGTTCACGCCTTGTTAAATAGATTGCCTGACGATTGTTCGCTTGAGGACATTCAATACCACCTGTATGTCATCGAGAAGGTGCGTAATGGGCTTGAAGCAGCTGAGGCTCAAGGAACCATTCCTCAAGAAGAAGTCGAGCGGCAGCCAGGCAAATGGCTTACCGAGTAGAGTGGTCCTCACGCGCTGTTGAAGACCTCGAAGCGATTGCTCAATATATCTCTCTTGATGAAAGTATTCGTGAATGGTTCGCTTATAGCTATCGAATCATCTATCGAGTTGATGAAAACGTCGTTACGATTGCTGCTATCGTTCATGGCAAGCGCTTGTTGACCGTCGACTAGTCTTCTCATCATAACGGGCTTCCACCCCGCGAGACTGTGGGAACTCACGTTGGTCTCAATAACAATACGTGCAAGTGTTCGGTGTATCTAACGTTCCAACACCGTAATACCGATACTTGCATGGAGGCCAATCATGAAATCTCCCATCATCCTGTTGCTTGCCCTGCTGAGCTTCTCATTGTCCTGCTCCCGGCAATATCAATCCGAAATGCGGTCCGTTACCGCCACCCAGCCTGCGCATACTGCTGCTGAGCAGGCGAAAACGGAAAATTATGGTGCGCAACAGCAGAAAGTCTCGCTCACTGATGTCGATAGAGCTGAGTCAACTGCCGAAGCTGCCGACCGGAAGATCATTCGCAACGCCGATATCACGATGGAAGTTGCTTCGACAACCGAAGCACAGCACCGCGTGACTGCCATAGCCGAATCGCATGGCGGCTTCGTCGTCACCTCGGAAGCAAAACAACGAGAGAACATCGATCCGGCGAAACGTACCCTCGACATCAAGCTCGTGGTCCGTATTCCCGCGACGCAATTTGGGCCCGCACTCGATCAGATCAAAACATTGGCCGGCAACATTCCCGAAGCAAACGTAACCAGCCAGGACGTAACCGAAGACTTTATCGATCTCGAAGCGCGTATCAAGACGCAGAAAGCTCTCGAACTTCAGTTTCTCGAGATAATGAAAGACGCGAGTAAAGTCGCTGATGCACTCGAAGTACAGCGCCAGATCGCTGAAGTCAGAACCGACATTGAGAAGTTGGAAGGACGCAAACGCTTCCTCGAAAACCGTTCGCGCCTTTCGACGATCACGATCAACATTCAGGCGCCGAAAGTGGTAACAGTGAGCACGACAGGTTTTCGCAGCAACTTGCGTGACGCTGTTTCAGACAGTCTCGAATTAGCATCGGAAATGGTTCTCTTCTTTGTTCGCTTTGTGATCGTGATACTTCCGGTGCTGGTGTTTGTCGTGTTGCCCTCGGGTTTGGTACTCCGGTATGTGGTGCGTCGCGCGAAGCGGATGCGTTTAGCGGAAGCGCTGTCGACTCCGAGTGCAGAGTAAATTTTCTAGTGGGCCTCTGCATTTCTCTGCGGTCTCTGCGTTAAACTAAATCCATGCGAAAAACTAACGCAGAGATACGCAGAGGAACCGTGTTGCTGATCTTAGGTTTGCTGGCGGTCTCGTGTTCTAAATCACCGGCGACTAACACGGAAACACCCGGAGCCATAGCCAACGAACCGCCGCGCATAGCTTCGACTGATGTCGTCAAGGCGACTCCACAAGAAGCCACTCTCGCGCGCGGCGAATCGGGCGACGTCTTAGTGTCACTCAAGATCGCCGACGGTTATCACGTAAACGCCAATCCTCCGAGCTTCTCATACTTGAAACCAACCGAACTCGAAATCCAACCCGCAGATGGCATCGCGGTCGAGTTTATGAGGTACCCGGACCCGCTGACGAAAAAGTTCTCTTTTGCCGACAAGCCACTGGCTGTTTACGAAGGAGAGACCACGCTGACGGCGCGGCTGAAGGTAGATCACGCCGTCCAGACCGGCAAACACAACCTTTTCGCGAAATTGCGCGTCCAGGCATGTGATGACAAAGTTTGTTATGCGCCAGGCGCACTCGATCTAAAGGTACCGGTGAACATCAAGTGAAGACGTTTTGGGTAATCATGTCGGCCGCGTGCGGTGTAATCGCCCTGTTCTTTACGTTTCAGGGAGATTATGAAAAGGCTTTCGTCGCCGCGGCCGGCGGAGCGGTTTGCTGGTTTCTGAATTATCGACAACAACTACGTGAGTCGCTGGCGCTGCACGAGAAATCTGAAAATGAGGAGTCTGATGAAGAAGTACGTTCTTAATATCGCGGTTTTAGTTTTAATCTGTCTATCGTCACAGGTATTAGTTAGCGCATCAGATCAATCCGACGTTCGCGCCACGGTCCAAAGCGTGTTCGACCAGTTGAAGGCTCACAACTACAACGATCTTTACGATCTATTGCCCGGCTCCTCACGCAGCCGCATGTCGCGCGATCGTTTCGTCAGCGCGCTTCAGCGTGCACAGGAGTTTTACCAACTCGATCGGCTGGAGATCGGCTCGACGAAAGTCATGGGTAATCTTGCGGTGGTCGACACGGTGCTTTACGGGCGAGTAGTCGCTCCGATCCAGGCGGAAGGAAAGATTGTGGTCCAGCAGTATCTGCTGCGTGAAGATGGAAAATGGCGGGTGGCCACCGGCGATCAATCAACGGTGCGAAAGTTTCTGGCCGCGAATCCGGGGTTCAGCAAGAGTTTCAGGATCAGCCCGCCGCGGATCTACATCAAGCAGAACGATAAATGGATTGAGTTCAACCCGCGGCGCGGCAACAGGCGTTAACTCAACAACAGCAGATCGTCAAAAGACAGTTGGGCATCGTCTACAGGCTCGGTGTACTCACCGTGACGAATGCGATGGCGTGGTACGTCGAGGGCTTCGCGCACTGCGTCGAGATGAAACCGAATTAGGCGGGGCGTTATCCTGACTGACGGTATGCGACGTTTCGCAGCGAGGCGCCGCACTGTCGATTCACTGACTTGCAGGTATGCGGCGATCTGCTTGGCTGTCAGAAATTCCTCTCGCTCTTCCATGATTCAGACTGTTTTCCCGCAAAGGCCCAAAGAAGCAAAGGAAAGAGCCAAACAAATGACTTTGCAACTTTGCGCCTTTGCGGGAAACTGTTTCAAGGTTTTGGTGGCAACGACAAAGCCACCCGATAAACTGCCGCGCCATCGATCTCCACGTCTTTGCTCACTGTTTCGGCGCCATCAGCCTTAACACTTACCCGATACTTGCCCGGTTCCGGAGAAAGGCGAAACTTAAACGAACCCGTCTCGGTCGTGATGCGTCCATCGATCTTTTTGGTCGTGCCGTCTTCAAGAATTTTCGCTAACTCAACTTTAGTATTCGGCACGCTTCGCCCACCTGCACTAAAAACGCTACCACTGAGAAACGCGATCGAGCCTTCATCGATCGTCAGTATCAAACGATCTCCAAGAGAGCGAGTCTTGCCCGCCTTGACCTCAATGTCTTCCACCGAACCGATGCTCAAACCAGGCTTCCGAAACGTGAGACCATATTTGCCGGGCGTTAGCCGTGAAACTACGAACTCCCCGTTCTTGTTTGTGGTGACCCGCGTGACTTCGGTTTCTCCACGCCGCACGACAACTGCAACACCGGCCGGAGTTCCGGTTTCAACTCGGACCTTGCCCTTGATCGAGCCGAGCGACTTGTCCTGAGCAAACGAAATGCTCGCTGCCAGGAGTATGATCGCCAGCATAAACAGAGTTTTATTGAATCTCATAGCCAATCCTTCACGTACTACCTCAGACAGATTAGGCGCGCGCACAGGTTTGAGACGCTCTGGATGATATCACCGTTTGCTTCCACCGGTCGCGCCCGTATAATCCGTGAACGGCACCCCGAGGAAAGAGTATTAATGCCAAAGAAATCCGCGGCTCTTATAGCGCAATTATCCCTTCCTCCCCTTCTGCTCATAGCTCTCGCCATGGCCGGCGTCCCGCAGACGCAGGACCCGGCGGCGACGAGTCAGAGGCCGCGCAAAGTATTTCCCAAAGAGCAGGAACCTGAAGATGTTTTGCGGTTTGACACTGATCTCGTTTCAGTCGATGTGATCGCGATCGATGCCCAGGGCCGTCCGGTCCGCAACCTTCGCCAGGAAGACTTCAAGCTTTATTCCGACGGGCGCGAGCAACCGATCTCCTTTTTTCAAATTGAGAAACGGCAAGGCGAGGCACGACCGCTCGCAATAGTTTTCGCTCTCGACGTATCAGGTAGCATGACTTCGGAAGAGATCCTTCGACTTCGTGACGCGCTGCAGTCGTTTTCAAATCACCTCGCGAGTCACCCGGTTGCGTATGCAGTCATGACTTTCGGGATGCACGTGAAAACGGTGCAGAAGTTCACGTCGAATCCACGCAAACTGGATGAAACCCTCGAGCGAATTGCAAAGGATTCACCCAGCGGGCTGTCGACGCATACGTACGATGCTGTTGACGATGCGATCCGGATGCTCGTGAGGAGCGCGCCGCGGACGCGCGAGAAACGATTGATGAAACGCGCGGTGCTCGTCGTGACCGATGGGTTTCCGGTGGGCGACACAGTAAAACCGCAAACGGTGATCGAGAGGGCCAATGCGGCGGACGTCAGCGTATTCGTGGTAACGCTGCCGTCTTATTCCCGTGTCATGGCATCGACGCAACAAACTCCCTTACCAACTCCACTCGACGTCAGCGGTTTAGCTGAAATGACGGGCGGCAGAAATGTATATGCGAACGACAACAACTACGCGCCGTTGTTTCGCGCTTTGGCGGAGGAAGTCAGTTCAGCCTACGTTTTGGCGTTTTATCCGCCTGAAGAAAAGCGCAGAGATGGGCAACTACACACGATCAGGGTTGAGGGCCCACGCGGGTTAACATTGCGACAAAGCCGCTCTGAGTATCGAGCGGCGAGCAGGTAAATTGCGGATTTCCAATTGCCGATTGCCAATTTGTTAGACTGCAATAACACAATCGGAAATTGACAATCGGGAATTGGCAATCTTTTAGTATTCGTCTTCGTCCTCGTCTTCGTCGTAGCTTTCTTCTTCTACAATGTCTAACTCAACGGGATCGAGTCCAACAACTTCCAGGTCCGTTCCACATTCTTCGCAAGACACAATTTCGCCCTTGTCCGTGTCCAAATCAACGTGGACATCAGCATCGCATTCAGGGCAAGTTCCGGTCGGCACAGTTTCTTCCTCCCACGCTTTATGTGAGGCAGGGTACACCCCAAGCCGGGAGAGCACCTCTACCTTGTATGCAACCAAATCAATCTACCCGCCAATGCTGGAATTTGCAACAGTCTTTTCCGGCAAAGTTGGCCCAAGCTACATTACTTTTTTATGCCGAAAGTATCCCGCATCAAAGCCCAGTTAACGGGGAAGACGTTTGGGCAGGTCCAGCGCAGGTTTGGAGTTTGCGACACAAAGTTGGAACAGAATCGTAGAACGGCGGTATAGTAAGGTGGCCCGTAGCCACCAAGTTGCTTATTGATGGGTCCTGACCCAGAGGTAATTGAAAAATGAACGTATTCACGCGCCCGACAGCGGCTGCATTGTTGATACTGCTCACAACTTTCCTGACAGCTACAACCGCCGCTCAGCAAAAACGTCAAACACCTGCGAAGACACCACCCAGGGCCGCCGTTACTCCCACGCCGGCGCTGACGTTCGATACGTTGATCCCCGCGGACTCTTATACCATCTATGGTGAAGTAAGAGGTGTGGGCCAACTGGTTCAATCCAGTGCGGTAAATGAACTGATCGAGCCCATCCTGAAACTCGCTGGACCACCTAAAGAATTCAAGACGATCGTGAAGTGGCTGAACGCGCATGCGGACGAAGTGATGTCCTCGCGTTTGCTGGTCGCCATGTGGCCCAGGGTTAAAGATCTGCCCGACGCGATAGTTGCGATTGAGTTCGCTTCGGCGGAGGAAGCAGCTAAATTTGCGAAGCCGTTGAACGAAGTTTTGCCAACCATCCTGCCGCCACCGCCCGGGAGTACGCCTGGTCAACCTGATAAGCCTGTCATGCCCGACATATTCAACACGCCCGATAAACTCACAGTGACAACCATGGTGGAACGTCCGGGCTACTACTTTCAGCAAGCCGGGTCGCTGATCCTGCTTACGCCAAAACCGATGACGCTCAAGCAGCTCAAAGCGGCTGGAAGTAAACCTCTGGCTGAAGACCAAAACTTCCGCGCGGCCCGCAATCGTTTCCACTCCGAACCGCTCTTCGTGTTCATCGATTTCAAAGCGATACAAAGAGAAGAAGAAGAGCGGCAAAAACGCTACGAGACGATAAGGAAGGAAGAGGAGGAGAGATTAAAAGCTGCTCGAGCAGAATCGAAGCAAGTCGAAGAAGTGCCAGAGCCCGGATTGACCAACGAGGAAAAAGCCGCCCTGATAGCTGAAGAGATGGCGAAACTCCAAGCCGCGCAATCTCCTGAGGTGGTGAAAGAAGCGCCAACGCCCAACCCCGTCTCGACCGCACTATCAGCGCTCGGTAGATCGTTTTTCAGTGGAAAGACAGAGTGGCCCGACGGACTGGGCCTGGCCTTGTCCTTCGAAAACGACTCTTTCGATTTTCGCGCGCTGTTTGTGGACCCACCAGGGGAAAAATCCGGCGCTATTCCCTTTCTGCCAATGCTGGTTCCCGGTCCGCCAGTGGTACCCGAGTCGCCGAACATCCTTCCGGCAGACACTGAACTGTTAGCAATGATGTCACTGGATCTCCCACAAATTTACGAGGCGATGACAAAGCCGCAGCGGAGGTCTGAGCTTGTTGTCATGGGTAGCAGGACGGGACCCGTGAACGAAATAGAATTGGAGTCGCCCTTTGCCGCAATCGAGAGGCAGTTAAAGATCAAAATCAAAGATGATCTTCTGCCGTTGCTTGGTTCAGAGATTGCGCTCCGCTTACCCATTAACGATTTCGGTATATTCGGCCTGACAAGAGGGACGGCTATCGCGGTCGAAAGTAAAGACAGTTCGGCGAATCAAGCACCGGCAAACGCTGGTCCCGTAATCGCTATTTCCCTTAAAGACCGCGAAGCCATGCGCGCCCTGATGCCAAAGTTAGTCGATGCCTTAGGCTTCAAAGGAGCGAACTCGTTCGCGCAAACAGAGCGACGAGAAGACACGGAAATAGTTTCTTACGTCAACCTCTTCTCTTACGCTTTCGTGGGAAACTTTCTTGTGCTTTCGCCAGACCCCGCCACCGTTCGACACGTCGTCGACTCCTACTTAAAACACGATACGCTTGCAAGCGAGACTCAGTTTAGAAGCTACACACGCTGGATACCGCGACCGTTGCAAGGCCAGCTTTACATCTCTCCGGCGATGATGGAGAGTTACAAGAGTTTGGGCGAGAGCACGCTGATCAGCGAGCAAACACGGGGCTACTTGACGCGTTTGACCACCACGCCTCAACCAATTACCCACTCGCTTTCCAACGAAGGATTTGGACCACTGCATGAGATCCATCTTCCAAAGAATTTGGTGCTGATGGCGGTGGTCGGAATCTCAGGCGCAGCCAACCCACCGCCAGAGATTCGCAATGAACAAATGGCCCTGGGCGTGATGTACTCAATCGCCCTCGCCCAGGAGCAGTACAAAAAGAACAAAGGTAACGGCAGTTACGGAACGCTCGAACAGTTAATTGCGGCCAACCTGGTTCCGAAGGAAATGGTTGAGAATTCGGGTTATAAATTTGAACTGACTGTCAGCGCGGATACGTTTCAAGTGTCTGCGGTTCCGTTGGAGTATGGAAAAACCGGCAGCAGGTCATACTTCATCGATACCACTCGCGTCCTGCGCGGCGGCGATCGGAACGGAGCCTCAGCGACCAGCTCCGACCCACCAATACAATAGGTTAGGCCGTCTTTCCCCGAAAAGTCTCTTGGTAGACTTCTTCTCAGTGAAAGTCAGTGCTCTCTGTGTGCTCTGTGGTTGTTTTTACTAAGAATACTAACCACCGAGGCACAGAGAACACTGAGGTTGCACAGAGAAGAGCTCGGATAACGACTTTTCGGGCAAAGCCGGTTAGGCCACAAAGAGGCACAAAAAGCACAAATGGTTTTCACCAAATTCTTTCATGCTTTTCGTGCCTCTTTGTGGCTTCAGATGTTCTCGATCTCGATCGGATCGACCGAGTCCGGGAGCTCGAAGTCAAAGATTCGTGAGTAAAAATAGAGCTCGCCGTCTAATGCTCGTTTGATGTTCTTCGCTTGTCTGAATCCGTGCTGCTCACCCGGAAACGCTACGTACGAAACCGGAATTCCCTTGCCTCTGATCGCCTCCACCATCTTCTCCGCCTGGTTCGGTGGGACTACCTTGTCTTCCAGACCCTGGAAAAAGATCACGGGACACGATAGCCGCTCGGGAAAATTAATTGGCGAGCGATCGAAGTAAATGTCCTTTCGCTCAGGATATGGCCCAAGTAAACCGGTCAGGTACTGCGACTCATACTTGTGAGTGTCCCGTGCCATTGCTTCAGTATTACTGATCCCGAAGTGACTCGCGCCTGCTTTGAAGGCGTTGCGGAACGTTAGCGCACACAACGTGGTGTAACCGCCCGCACTGCCGCCGGTGATGATCAGTCTTTCGCCATCCACTTCCCCTCGTTCGGCAAGATAACGAGCGCCGTTCACGCAATCATCGACATCGACTATGCCCCATTTCTTGTTTAGTCTTTCACGATACTGCCTGCCGTATCCGGTGCTGCCGCCGTAATTGACGTCGAGCACCGCGAATCCCCTGCTGGTCCAATACTGAACTGACAGACTCAGCGCGGTCGACGCTGCCGCCGTTGGACCACCATGACTCTTCACGATCAGCGGTGGCTTTTCATTAGCCGGTGCGCGGTAGTCAGGGTTCTGTGGCGGGTAGAAAAATCCGTGTGCGGTCAATCCGCCTTCGGTCGGAAATTCAATCGCGCGCGGCACTGAGAAGTATTGTGGATACGTCTCGAGATCGTTCGATCGACGCAGCGTCCCAAACTGGCCTGGGTTTAGATCGAATTTGACGATCGACGCCACGTCGGTTGGCGAGCCGCCACGAAATACCGTTTGCCCGTTCGCTGCTCGCACATACTGAATATCCGTGTAGGGGCAATCGATGGATATTAACTTGCCGGATTGCAA
The DNA here is from genome assembly GCA_025922875.1 of Pyrinomonadaceae bacterium. Taxonomy (GTDB): domain Bacteria; phylum Acidobacteriota; class Blastocatellia; order Pyrinomonadales; family Pyrinomonadaceae; genus PSRF01. The sequence goes on along the minus strand of JAICGZ010000004.1, from coordinate 46,421 downwards.
ATCAAGTGTGGCGAGCGTCGAAACACCTTGTTCGATATGACTACAAACCACCACATCGTTTGAGGCAAAAGCGTAAGACGACATGCCAAACACCCACTGTGGCATTCCTAACTCACCTTTTGATTGCGTGACACGTTCGATTCCGCCGTCAGGAGTAATCCGCTCCAAATTCCACCAGCCACTCCTGTCGGAGGCGAAGTACAACACACCGTCAGGTGACCATTCAGGTTGAAAGATCGACTCCGCGGCACCGCCGGCTACCCATCTCGTCGAAGCTAACTTGCCGTCCTCCCCAAATTCTCCCACCCAGAGTTCGCAACCATCCCAGGGCATATTCGGATGGTTCCAGGTGAGCCAGGCTAATTGAGTTCCGTCAGGGCTGAGCCTTGGTGATGAGTAGAAGTCATTACCCTCGACCAGCACGGAACCAAAGCCATCGCCAGGTTGCACGTCAACCGCTACGATTGAATTTACGGGCTCCGAGCCATCGCCAGTGTGATCTTCCCGGACACATATCAAACGTCCCCGTGCATGGTCCAAGCGGCCATCGGCATAACGCATGTCCGCAGTGCCCGTGAGCGGTTCAGGCGTACCCGAACCTTCCTGCCGGTAAAGTCGCTGATCGGAAAAGTTTGAGAAGTAAACGATTCCGTTGCTGACTAAATAGTCTCCGCCGCCATATTCGTGCACCCGCGTGCGGGCGTTGAATGCAGCTGGGGTGACATCGATACAATCGCCTGTCGCATTTCTTTTAACAATCACGTTGCGCCCACCCTCTTTTGGGCGCAACTCAAGCCAATAAATGTCGTCGCCATCAAACGTCGGCTGACTAAGACCCACCGACCCTTCGACGATCAGGTCCGAAGTGATGGGTGATTTCCATGAGCCATACGGCGCTATTGTTGGTGAATTTGCCAAGATGATCCCTCGATTTCGTGATCTCCGAACTGCATCGTTCGGTGGTCAGTGAGAATTTGAAAAACTTTCGTCACAACCTCGCAAAGACTTTACAAGCTAGGCGCAACCTACTCCGGTCTATACGCGGCTACTATCTGCCCCGTCGTTAATTCTCCATGGGAGAACTGAGATAAAGGCAAGGGCGCTGGTCTTGGGGGAGGTCAGCGCCCTCTCTTTTTGTCTGTAACTTATCTTACCAGCAAAACTCATTCGTAGTTGAAGTTTCCCGTAAAACTGTAAAGGGTTTTCTTTGCGCCTTTGCGCGAGAAAAATGTTTTGCACAGAGGTCTCCAAACGTGATTTGAGTTTTCGGGCAAAAGCTACTCGAATCTTCCGGTCGCAGAAGTTTGCTCGCGCAAAGGCGCAAAGCGCTGCCGCGTTTCTAAACGGTTTCTTTGCCCCTTTGCGCCTTTGCGCGAGAAAAATGTTTTCCTTGTTGACTGCCGCCAAAAACAAGCCGACAATTCGCCAGTTCAAATCGAAAAGAGGTACCTCCGCCGATGCTACTCAGCAAACGAACGCTATTCGTCTTTTGCCTCGTCGCGTCCTTCATCTTTGCCGGCATTCCAACGTCAACCTCGCGCGCCGATACTTTCCGCCCCGTGGTGCGTGGTAAACGCGGGGTCGTTGCCGGCGGCCAGCCTTTGTCAGTCGAGGCCGGACTACGGATTCTGCAACAAGGCGGTAACGCTGTCGATGCCGGAGTGGCGACGATCCTTGCAGCATCGGTAATCGAGTTTTCTCACTTCTCATTCGGCGGCGAAGTGCCGATCCTGATCAAGTTGAAAGGTCAGAAGGTGGTGGTCATCGAGGGCATGGGCCAGGCGCCGATGAAAGCCACCCGTGAATTCTTCGTCAACAGGGCGGAAGAGCAACCGTCGTTAACGTCTCCGGGTCAGACCACGATGCCGGGCGCCAGGAAAACCGGACTGATTCCCTCAACCGGCCCATTGTCCGCAACAGTACCCGCGGTGCTCGATGCCTGCGTAACTGCTCTCGATCAATTCGGAACGAAAACTCTCGCCGAAGTGATGGAACCCGCTATTCAACTCGCGGACGGCTTCCCGATCGACGAACTGCGAGTGCAATACATCAAGACAAGATCTCCAATCTTCTCTCAATGGCCCGACGCCAGACGCGTGTTCCTGCCGGGCGGCGAAGTACCTAAAGTAGGCGATATTTTTGTGCAAGCTGACCTCGCCCGAACATTGCGCGAGATCGTTCGCGCCGAACGGCTCGCGTCAAGGGGTACTCGCAATAGTCGTCACGCCGGACTAATGGCGGCACGTGATTATTTTTATCGCGGTCCGATCGCTCGTCGCATAGGCGACTACATGCAAGCGAATGGCGGCCTGATCGCCGCCGGCGACTTTGCACGCTTCGCTGCAAAGGTAGGCCAACCGGTCGAAACTGATTATCGCGGCTATCAGGTGTACAAGGCGGGGTTCTGGACCCAGGGTCCGGCACTGCTCCAGACATTAAACATGCTCGAGGGCTTCGATCTAAAGAAGATGGGCCATAACTCGGTCTCTTACATTCACACGCTGACAGAAGCACTTAAACTCGGCATGGCCGATCGCGACCGCTACTACGGCGATCCTAATTTCGTGAAGATTCCGATGGCGGAACTGCTGTCTAAAGACTACGCAGCCCTGCGGCGTCCGTTGATCGATGAACGGCAAGCGTCTTTGGCACAGCAACCTGGCGACCCGCTAAACATGAAGGCTGTTCTCGCCAGTGCCGTGCAGACCATCGGCCGTGCTTCCGCGTTGCCTGAGATCGAGCGAGCTAACGACACGACCTGCGTCAACGTCATCGACAAAGACGGCAACCTGTTCAGTGCAACTCCCAGCGGTGCGTGGCTACCCGCAGTAGTAGCGGGCGACACCGGCGTGTTGATGGGCCAACGATTACAGTCATCACTAACTGATCCAAACAGTCCGAACGTCGTGGCGCCGGGCAAACGTCCGCGAATCACGTTGACGCCCACGCTTGTGCTCAAGCGCGGCGAGCCTTACATGGTGTTGAGCACGCCCGGCGGTGACAACCAGGATCAGGCGCTGCTTCAGGTGTTGTTGAACGTGATCGAGTTTGAAATGAATCCACAGGAAGCGGTGGAAGCACCTCGCTTCGACACACAACATTACGTCAGTTCATTCGACGATCATGAGTTCCTGCCCGGATCACTCAACGTCGAATCGCGTGTGAATCTGAAAACAATTCAAGAGCTGTCTCAGAAGGGACACAAGGTAAAGGTCCAGGGTGAATGGGGCACGCTGTCTGCACCCACGGTGGTCCTTTACGATCCGAAGAATGGTGTAGCGTCAGCGGGTGCGGACCCGCGTCGCAGTCGCTACGCAGTTGCATGGTGATAATCCGCGCCACAAAAAGGCACAAAATACACAGATAAGCAGTGGGGGAAAACATGGCTTTGCAAGAAGGTCAACGCTTTGTAGATTTCAAACTCAAGAACCAGAACGGCGAAACCGTGACGCTTGACGACTTCAAGGGCAAGTGGCTCGTCGTTTATGTCTATCCAAAGGACGACACACCTGGCTGCACAATCCAGGGAAAATCATTCACCGCAAGCAAGCAGGACTTTGACGACGCGAACATTGCAGTCGTCGGCGTGAGTGAGGACGACGTCAACTCACACAAGAACTTCGCTAACAAATTTGGCTTCACTATCGATCTGCTTGCCGATCCCGATCATGAGTTGTTGAAGGCCGCGGGTGTCGGGCAGAGTGATTACAAGGGAACGATGTACTGGGACCGCACGAGCTTCGTGATCGATCCCGAAGGTAAGTTGCGCAAAACGTATCTCAAAGTGAATCCTGAAGGTCACGAGCAAATGCTGCTTCAGGATATCAAACAAATGCAGGCCAGTAGCTGATGCTCGCATATGTCTTTTGGCACTGGCCACAGCCGAACATCGATCAGGATACGTACGTCGACCACTTGAGCGCTTTTCACCGAACGCTCGCGTCGAATAAACCGCCCGGCTTTCATCACTCCACCGTCTTTCGCATTCATGGTGCCGGGTGGTTGAACACGCAAGGCGATGCGTACGAGGAGTGGTACCTGCTCGACGACTCGGCTGCGATGGATCCGCTCAACGAAGCAGCCGTTTCAGGCGCGTGTGAAGAGCCACATAACAGAGTGGCGCGAGAGGCGGCGGACGGCGTCGGTGGTTTGTATCGGCTGCGGACCGGCCAAGAGGATCTGGCCCGATCGAGATTTGCCGTTTGGTTAAGCAAACCCGCCGGTATTTCCTACAGCGACTTCTATGCTGCGTTGCAACCACTCACCTCGCAGCCGGGAGTCGCATTGTGGGGTCGTCAAATGACTCTTGGACCAGCGACCGAGTTCTGCATTCACAGTCCCACTGCGATTGAACTCCCTCATGGCTACACTGGCCAAATCCTGCAAATCTTGAAAATCCTGTAATCCGATAACAGGATTTGCACGATTTTTCAGGATTCACAAGATTAATCAAGCCGCAGTTCAGCGACCAGCGGACAGTGGTCCGAGGCCGCCTGTATTCGCTCCTTCGGCTCCGTAATCACCTCACACCTAACCAACCGATTCGCGAATACTCCCGGCACGAAGACGTAATCGAGCCTCACATGCGGATCCCACGTTGGAAACGTGTATCCCTTAACTTCAGGGTTTAGCATCCGGTAACCATCACCATATCCAGCATCGAGCATCAGTTGGATCGTCTCGCGCTGAAGCTTACGCCCACTAATCCAGATGAGCGCTCGAATCCACGCCGGCATACGATCGGCATTCAAAGCTTCCCCCGGCGCGAGCGTATTGAAGTCTCCGACCAAAACGTGAAAACCGTCCTGGTGTCGTTTGATTCCTGCCAGGAGCGAGCGGATCTCGCGTGTTCGACGGCGTTCATCCCATTTCGAAAACCGTGCACTCAAGTGCAAACCAAACACACGAGTCTTACCTCCGGCAGGCACGATTTCGAGAAACGAATGCCGCGCGCCCGCTGGATAGTGCCACTCGTGATAATCGACTGCCTGTCGACTGAGAAACCCGATCGAATGATTTGGCCGCGCCGCCCAAAATGGAAACTTCGCTGCTTGTGCGAGACGTTCAATGACTTTAGGATGCGTTGCTTCCTGAAACACAACGAGATCGGGTGCAGCCGCGACGATCGTTTCCGCCAATGCTTGTTCCCGGCCCACGCCACCAAACCTGATGTTGTAGCTGAGCAGCCTGAGGGTCACGCAGTTTCACCGGGCGGGACAACAACGAAATACGGCTCGCCGAACAACACGTCGCGGCCATAAAGCACGAGGCTTGACGTCGCTTGCATGTTCACTGGACGTCCGACCAGTTTCTGCAACGACTCGCGGAGAGGATTCAGGTTAGGAGCGATGTCCGGATCCTTATCACACAGTGGCTTTGTGTGCAGCCCGGGAAGATAATAAGCGTCCGGCGACCACTCTTCCATCACTTTGCTGCCCACCAGAGTCACATCAAGATCGCTTGTTTGAGAGCCTTGAGAGTCGAAAGGGGCACCATCTTCGTGACGTTTGTTCGTCACCACACTGCCGCGCAACACGATTCCGGTTCCTTCGGGAAGTCCCTGTTGCAGCTTGCGATAGAACGCGATGAAGAGGCGTTCGTCGCCACCAAAGCCAAGGGTGACGATACGCTGGCGGACTTCATTGTCCGTCATCTCATAAGCATCTTTAGGCATACAATTTTGGTTTCCGAGTTTAATTCCGGGGGACCTTGCTAAAGGGAGATGTTCAATTGTGTTTTTGTGCCTCTTTATGGCTTCTACTGAACTTCTAACTCCGCCACCACTGGTACATGATCTGAAGCTAACGACGCAACAACCCATGCTTTCTTCGCGCGCACGCCAGCTCCGGGTCGATAAAAAATGTGATCGATCCGCTTCACAGGCTTGTCCGCAGGATAACTAAATCCATCGCCTTTGGCACGACTCGTCACCCACGCATCTTCAAACGCCGTGCGCATGAGTTTGTAAGCGCTGCCTTCGGGAACATCGTTCAGATCCGCCACAACGATCAGAGGTCCCTTCACCTCAGCAAGAAACTTCATTAGCTGTTCGGTCTCAAACAAACGGCCATCTTCAAACTGGTAGTCGAGATGTGTGGTGACAAAACTGACAGGCTTCCCATCAACTTCGACATCGATTTTGAGCAGGCCGCGCCGCTCAGTCTCGCGTTTGTTTTCGAACATTCGATGTACGGTGCCCTTGATAGGCAGGCGCGAAAGAATCGCGACGCCGTATTTTCCGCCCTGGTAATCGAGATTTGGTGCAAAAGAGAAATGCATTCGCGTCAGAGCCGCGAGCTCGGCAATCTCGTCCTTACCTTCAGTCCGCTTGACGTTCCTGTCCACTTCCTGCAATCCAACAAGATCCGGTCGCTGATGATTGATGACATCAGCGATGCGTTGAAGATCCAACTTCTTGTCCATGCCGACGCCGACATGAATGTTGTATGTCATCACGCGAAGGGTCTTTTTCGCTGTCGTGATTCGGGCAGGCCAAAGCAGGGCCAGCGCGAACACTAAGCACAGCGCAACTCGCGAAAAATAGCGATACACGGCGCGCATATTAACATGCAGCGCTTGTGCTTTATGCTCGCGACTTTGTACTTTGTACAAAATGCGTCTCTTCCCCTGGCTTGTCATGCTGTGCGCCGCGTTTGCTGCCGGCGCGATCAATTCTATTGCGGGTGGAGGGACGCTGCTGACGTTTCCGGTGCTGATCTGGCTCGGACTCGATCCGCGAGTTGCGAATGGGACGAGCACGGTTGCGCTCTGGCCGGGCCTCTTCGGTGGTCTATTCGGTTATCGAAAGGAACTCGAAAATAGTTCCACCATCCTCTTTCGACTCGGCGTAACCAGTATCATCGGCGGCGCATTCGGAGCGTGGCTGTTGATTCGCACGCCGTCGCGCGTGTTTTCGAACCTCGTTCCGTTCCTGATCCTCTTCGCCACACTTCTTTTCATGTCGCATGGCGTAATCAATAAGCGGCTGCGCCTCGGTTCGCTCGACGATAAGCCGATGGGACTGTGGTGGAGCGGCGCCATGATCTTCCAGTTCTTCTCTGCGACATATGGAGGCTATTTTGGCGCCGGGAATGGGATCCTGATGCTGGCAGCCATGGGCTTGCTCGGTCTCAACGAACTCCATCGAGCGAACGGCATCAAAAACTTTCTCGGCATCTGCATCAACAGCGTCGCGGTATTGCTTTTCGCGCTCGCGGGACTGGTGGTCTGGGAAGATGCGCTCGTAATGGCTGTTGGCGCGCTGGCCGGCGGCTACTTCGGCGCTAGCATGGCGATGCGCGTTGGGCAGAAGTGGGTACGCCGGGGGATAGTAGTGATTGGATTGATAATCTTTGTCGTAATGGCCTGGAGACTGTACTGATCATTAAAGCCGCCAAACTGCCGCGCGAGTTTTACCTTCGACCGGATGTCCTCACCGTTGCTCGAGATCTGCTCGGGAAGCTTTTAGTCGTGCCTGATTCAAATGGTAAACGTGTGTCGGGGAAGATCGTAGAGGTCGAAGCTTATCGCGGGCCTGAAGACAGAGCTTCACATGCATACGGCGGCCGGCGAACGAAACGAACCGAGACGATGTACAGGACAGGTGGCGTGGCATATGTCTATTTCGTTTACGGCATGTACTACCAGTTCAACGTCGTGAGCAATGTCGGTGACGTTCCGCATGCGATCCTGGTCCGCGCCCTCGAGCCGGTTGAGGGAATAGAGACAATGAGAGAGCGCAGGCATTCTCATCCGGATCACAATCTCACGAATGGACCAGGCAAACTGTGCATCGCAATGGGTATCGACCGACAACTCGATGGTGCGGATCTTTTAGGTGATCGAGTTTGGATCGAGGAGTACGAAAGCGTCTCAACGCGCCGCATCGCTAAAGGCCCGCGGATCGGCATCGACTACGCTGAAGCGTGGATCGACAAGCCGTGGCGATTTTGGATTAAGAACAATAGTTACGTAAGCAGGTAACACGGATTGACACAGATGATTCACGGATCGGATTACTAATTATCTGTGTAATCCGTGGTTAAAGCTTGAACTTCATTGGCGGCGCCGCAATCTTAGTGGTCGTCACTGGCTGTCCTCTTAAAAATTCCATCATCCCATCTTTTATCTTCGGCGACGATAGAAACAACGGATCACTATGAACAGCACCTTCGATGATCATGTGAGTGCTGTTCGTGAAACCAGTCCGATACTCTTCAGCATTGCTCACCGGAGTGCGCGCGTCCAACGTACCGCTAATAAAAAGCACCGGCGCGTCTGAGCGCAATGGCGATCGAAACTCATCGCCAACATCAGGAGCTTTCCACTCCTGACAGACCTCAGGAAACGGGAAGTTGGAGATATCTCCCAACAGCGCCCCCTTCGCTTCACGTTCAATGCGCTCACGGCGGACCGCAGTCTGTCCGGAGGCGCAGTCCATCATGTATGACATTGCCGATCCGATGCCACGCCGCGATTCATTCAGCCAAACCTGCGCGGGATTGCTGAAGTCCCCCTTCGATGCGCGATAGAACAGCGCCGGGAACCTTTCCGTGACGGTGGTTCCGATGTTGTTAGCAACAATGTATTGCATGACAAACTTATTCACGATCACTTTGACCTTTTGCTTTGTGCGTGGATCGGTGATCTCTACAGTCTCGGGTTGAGAATCCAGGCGATCGAATACTGACTTCATCAAGCCAAGGAAGTCCGGAATGTCCTTGCCAATGACAGGGTCAGCTTTGATCAGAGCTGCAAGATCTTCGAGGTGCTTCTGAACGTTGCCGGGAAGCTTGTAAGTGTGATCGGGTCCCTCGGCGCCGGCGAGGATTGCCCGGTGAATACTTTTGGGATGTCTCCGCATCGTTGCGAAGGCGAGATGAGTTCCGTAGCTGATGGTCCAAAGGCTTATCTGATTTGCTCCGAGCGCCTTTCGCAGATCCTCGAGGTCATCTGCGCTTTCGTTGGTGTTGTAACCCGTGAGATCGACGCGCTGAAGATCCTTCCAGTAGAAGACACAACCGCGCGCGTTTACGGCCAACTCCTTTAATACGGCTTCACGCGATGGCGGCACGTCCAGCGGGAGAGACATTCGTTCATAGCAGCCGAGGTTGGGTTTGGAATAGCCTGTGCCGCGCTGATCGAAAGCGATCACGTCACCGATTTCACGTAGCGCCATGAACAGGGGAAACCGTGAGCCAGTGGCCGTGCCGATTCCTGAACCGCCTGGACCACCGGCGAGATAGACGATCGGAGGACCGGGATTTTTCGCGGTACTTTTGAAACGCACAAAGGCGAGTTCGATCAAGTTGGTTTGGGGGTCGGAGCGGTTTTCCGGCACAAGCAACGTTCCAAATTCCGCCGGGACTTTCTCGCCTTTACTGTTTTCAAAGGTGTACGGCTTGATCTTAAGAGTGCCGGCTTTCGGTTGCGCCGCCGTCGTTCCAGTAAGCAACAGTAAAAAGATCGTTGCCGAGACACACTTGTAGCTAGACATACGCGATGCCCTCCCAGGAATTTCGCGCAAAGCCGCAAAGATGGCAAAGTAAATCCTGATTCAATTCTCTCTTTGCGTCTTTGCCTTCTTTGCGCTTTTGCGCGAAAACTTTCTCAACTATCCTTCAATCTCGGAAATGGCCCATGCAGCTTTTGCGCTCACTTCGCTGTCGTTCAGCGCTTGCTTGAGGTAAGGAAGCGCCTCGGCACTCCTGATCTCCCCCAATGCTTCCGCCGCGCCGCGTCGTACCTCAACTCGCTTATCCGCCAGCAGAACGTTACATAGTGCCGTCACCGCTCGATCGTCTTTCATTTCACTCAACGCCCACACGACCAATTGGCGAACGCGCCAGTTATCGTCAGCGAGTGTGGCGACTAATCGCGGCAGCGCGCGTTCATCGCGCAATTCTCCCAGTGCACGCGCAGACGCCATACGCACCCACTCATCAGAGTCGCCAAGCAGTGAAATCAGTTGCGGCACAGCACCCGCTCTTTCGCCCGGAAGCATGTTCGTCAGCTCGCCGATGGCCCACGCTGCGTTCCGCCGTACCGTCGCGTTTGGATTGTCGAGTTGGTTGGATAACGGCCCAAATGACGGACGTCCGAAGGATGCAAGCACAAGCGACGCCTGCTCACCCGGCGAGGAGTGTTTGAAAGTTTGCAGAGCAGGACTCCAGCGACTGGCCCAGCATTTCACGAATTGAGTTTTACTATCATCGCCAAGCTGCGCGATCAGCAACGGAATTGCCTGCACGTCGCCTCGCCGGCCAGCCTCGCACGCCGTCGTGGCACGATCGTCGTCGCCCGGAGCGTTGATCTGAGTTTCACGAGGAGACTGTGAAGTTGCGACATCGGGAGCAACTGGATGCTGCATCGCGGGAATGTTCAGCGACTGAATCGATTCGATCGCACGCGCCTGGGTTTGCAATTCTAACGAGAACATCGACAGCGACATCACGGACACGAAAAGAATCGAAAGTGCCGCGAACATGATGACTCTCGCTATGCCCGGTGCGACGGTCTTTTTGTTTCTCGTCAGTCTCATGATTCTCTCCTCCAGGATGTGTGCGTCAAAGATGCTCAACATGAATGCCTGCGACGAATAGTGGCTCGTAAGATCTGCTGCCCACAGCAGTGAACGCGCATAAACACGCGGCGCAAGGACGCGTTTGGTTACAAGTTCGTCGCATGCAAGCTCCCGAGCGCGATTGATCTGCTTTTTGACTAGAAAGGTGAGTGGATGAAACGAGATCGGCAGAGCTATAAGCTCGCAAATAAAATTCACCAGGAAATCGCGACGCGCGACGTGGGCCATCTCGTGCCCAGTAACAGAGAGCAACCGGCCTTCGTTGGTCTCTGCGCAAAAAGCTTCAGGCAGGACAATCATCGGCCGCCGCCAACCCAATGTATAAGGTACATGTGCTTGGTTGGATTTGGTGATCCGCACGTTATCGACACCTAAAAGGCTGCGACTACGTTTCGCGGCCGCTTCGACTTCCTCTGATAAACCGATGTCAGTTGCGGTGCGACTTAACTTTTCCTTGCGCCTCCAGAAGCGAATAAGCCTGATCGCTCGCCAGACGATGAAGAGCACATAAGCAAATGCGAGAAGTGATGCGGTTCGAATGCTTGTGCTAATCGTTTGCGAGCGACGGCTACCCACATGATCGACTGCGACTTCTTCTTTATCGCTCTGGCTCGCTACTGGAGCAACATTCTTCAGCGCGGCGATAATGGCAGGTCGAGTGTCCGGGGTGGCGATTCGAAAATTAGAAATCCAGCGATTTGCCGGGAATAGCGGCGCGATCAAAGACACACTGAGCGCCGCAACCCAGAGCGTATGTCGATAGCGGGCCGGTGCATTCCTCAAAAGCCACGATGCGCTGGCGGCGATCGCGAAAATCACAGCGATCTGCCAGAACGAATTCAAAACAAAATTCAGGATGAACTCGCTAATTCTCAGCATCCCGTTCTTCCTTTTCTACAAGCGCATGAAGCCTCGCGAGCCTTTCCGGTGTCAGATGATTCTCTTGCAGTAGGTTCATGACGAGACCTTCAGCTGAGCCGCCAAACATCCGATCGATAAATTCACGCACGGCGTGACCGGTAAACTTCGTGCGGCTCACCGCCGGACGGTAGATGTAGGCTTTATCTTTGAGCGTACGCTTAACTTTGTTCTTCCGGTGAAGCACGGTGAGCATCGTTTGGACCGTGGTGTAGGCCAGCTCGCGTTTGAGTTGCTTTTGTACAGTCTGAACGTTGGCAGGTCCTGTGTCCCAGAGCACTTGCATGATCTCCAGCTCCAGGGGCGTCATCTGCTCACTCTTGCGGCGCGGCATCGAGGGTCTCCTAAGACTTTAGGCGGAGAGTATAGTAATTAAACGCCGGCTGTCAACTAAAACTTTAGGACACGATAAACACGGATTTGATCCGGATTTATCCGTGAAATCCGTGGTTAAGGTTCCTCTTAGTCGCTACCGTAGCGGATTTCCATGTGGCGGATGCGATAGGCGGCGAGGACAAGCACCACCACTGTGACCAGCAACATACTCGGAATCGCGATCCATGCCGGCGTGGGATCGGCAACAACCGCGAACGGTCCTTCGGAAATCGGTACGGGCACCAGCGAGTTGAGATAGTGAATGACGCTGATCTTTTTCAGCAATGGAGGTAAAAGGAAGTTCAGCCACTCCCAACCGTAAAGCAGCACCGCGGGAATGATCGGATTGCGAATGAACAGGCCGACGAATAAGAAGAAAGCGCCATAGCCTACACAAGCAAGCATCGTGATGCCTGCATAAGTGAGAATCTGAGAAAGCCCGCGGCCCTCCGTGAAGTACCGCGAGCTCTGCGAGTAAAAGTGCGGCAGATAAAGGAGCAGCATGGAGATGACCGTTGTGCTCGTGAACAGAACGATCGAGGTCACAAGCCCTGAAACATACTTGCCAACGACCAGCACCTCTCTTCTCACCGCACTCAGAAAGTAGTAGTGCAAACTGCGATCGACCAACTCGCCGCGAAACAGGTTCATGAAGATCCATGCGGATCCGAAAAAGACAACCGTGCGCAGGATCAAGCCGTTGTAAAGAATGGCGTAGATCATGCCGTATGTATTGAAGTCTTTCCACTCGTTTCCCGGGGGGCGAACGACGGCCAGAACCAACAACGGAAAGAGCGGCAACAACGCAATCAGGTAGATCAGGATGGCGCGACGGCCAAGAAAATTCTTCTGAATTTCGAGACGGAAGATCGCGCTGACCTGCCGGAGCCAAAGCGCCCACTGAGAGGATTGTTGCTCAGGTTTGGTTGAAACTACTTCGACCGCAGAGCTCATGCACTGCCTCCCGTTGTGCCGATCAAGTATTGATACACAGCGCTCATATCATCATCGACCGGCGCTACCGATTCCACATTCAATTCACCTTCAGCAATAGCGCGATTCAACAACAAGTAGAACCGATCGGCGTCGCGTGTCTTCACAAATAGCCCGCCACGGTCGTCATGAAGCCGCGCTTCAACGACGTGATTCTGAGCGAAAACATAAGAAGCGAGTTTTGCCGGTTGATCGCAACGGATCAGGATCTGCATCGGATGCTCTTCCATCTCGTCGCGCACGCCGTGAATGTTTCCTTCAGCGACGATGTAACCGTTGTTTATGAGAACGACCCGGTCAGACATCATGTCCACTTCGTGCAGGATGTGTGACGAGATAATCAGATGCAGGCCTTCCGACGCGAGCTTACGAAATAGCGCCATCGTTTCGGCGCGCACCATCGGATCGAGACCGTTGAGCGGTTCATCGAGAATCAACACCGACGGCTCGTGAGCGATCGATTGTGCGAGCCGGATGCGTTGTCGCATGCCCTTGCTGTAACCCGCAACTTTGCGATCGGCGGCTTCTACGAGATTGACGCGCTCGAGTGCAACCTGGCTCAACTCGTTCGCTCGTTTTCGATCGTAGCCGTGCACCAGCAAGAACGCGTTGAGAAATTCGCGTCCAGTCATACCTCGCGGGAAAGAGTCAAACTGCGTGCAGTAACCGACTTTGCGAAAGAGTCGTTCCGGCTGATCCGTGGGAATGCCTAAGATCGTGATCGCGCCGCGCGTGGGACGCAGCAATCCGGTCATCAAATTCATCAACGTCGACTTCCCTGCTCCGTTCGGGCCGACAAGACTCGTAATGCCGGGCGCGATCTGCAAGTTGACGCGATTCACTCCGAGTATCTCGCCGTAAAACTTGGAGACGTTGTCGAAGATGATTAATTGATCGGCAGAAGACATATTAACGAACCACTTCGTAAGCCTTAACTTTCCAGTGCAACAACGCAAGGCAGACGGCGCACACAATGAAAAGCACAGCCCACGAAGCCCAAAGCGGCGGCTCCATTAAAAGTACTTCCCTGATTACGACGTCATCGAAATCTCTGATTTGAATCGATCCCGAGACACGATCGAAAGTGCCAAAAAGTCCCTTGGTCACATTTCTCATCAACGCGCCCAGGCTAACGATATTTCCCCAACGGGTTTGAAACACGACGTTGATGAACTCGCCAAACACTGAAGGAATGAAGAACAATCCCAGCAGCGCTGCACTAGCAACGACGCGCCATTTCACCAGCGCGGATATCGTCTGTGAAAGAAGCGCCAGCAGAAGTATCCAAACGATGCCGGCAATAATTATGGCGCTCGCAATCCAAAGGTTTGCTCTGAACCACGCGAACCCTTCCAGGTACGACTGGAACAGAAAGAGCAGCAACTGAGGCACCCACGTGATTGCCGACAAAAGAATCAATATCACTGACATCTTTCCCACGACGTATTCAGTGCGTGAAAAGGGACGGCAGAGATAAAGCGGCAGAGCGTTGTTGCGCAGGTCGCGAGAAACAAGCGGCGGTCCAACAAGCAGCGCGACAAAGAAAGCAAATCCGCCCTGGATGCTTACAAACGTTTCGAAAAACGAGGCATCGATCGGCACGAGTGCCCTGACGTCGATTTGCATGATCGCGATAGCGCTGATGTTGTGATGCAGGTAGATCAGAATCGCTTCGACGAGTAGCGGTATAAAGCAGATGACGAAGAACGCCGTGAACAGTTTGGAATTGAACACCGCTCGATACGCGTGCCGCGGAATGATCAGGAACCGGCTCCACTCAGGAGTCAGCTTGCCGGTGTAACGCCTGTACGTCTGTTCATAAACCGCCATAGCCGTTCTCCATCGCTTTCAGGAAGATATCTTCCAGCGAATCGCGCTTGTAGCTGAGACGCCGGATCTGCACGTCTTCTTCGGCAGCGAGACGATAGAGGTCGCGCACCTCGATGCCCTCCTGCAATACCACCTTGAGACGATTACCGCCCGACAACGCATACTCACAACCGAGTTTTGCGAGCGCTTTAACGAATTTGTCCTGATCGCCGCGCGTTTCCAGCATGAGAAACTTGCGGTTCGACTTCCGCTCTTCCTCGAGGTTGCAATAGACGGCGATCTGGCCGTCGCGAAGTATCAAAATCTCGTCGCAGCACTCTTCAACGTCGAGCAACAAGTGCGACGACAACACGATGTTGGCGTGACCACTGTCGCGAATCTCGCGTATCAGTTTGATCATGCGCAGGCGCGCCGGTGGATCGAGCCCGTTTGTAGGTTCGTCGAGAAAGATCAACTTTGGACCATGAACGATCGCCTGCGCGAGCTTGGCGAGTTGCTTCATTCCCAGGGAGTACGTTTCGAGCCGGCGATAACGCGCCTCACCGAGGCCGACATAAAAGAGTGCCTCGTGAGCTCGCTCCAAAGCCGCTTCAGGCGGTAACCCTGACAACTCACCCATCAGGCGAACGAAGTGCACTGCGCTCATCTTGGCGATGAACGAGTCGCGCTCGGGCATATAGCCGATCAGCGACTTGATCTGTTTCGCTTCGTTGTGGATGTCGAGTCCGAAGATTTGAGCAGTGCCTGCGGACGCCTCGTGAAATCCGAGGAGCGTGTGAATCAGAGTAGTCTTGCCGGCGCCATTCGGACCGAGCAGACCAATCGCTTTGCCACGCAGGTCGCCGCGAAGGTTCTTAAGGATTTGCCGGCGACCGAATGAGACGCTGAGACCATGAAGGTCGATCACCGGCGGCGCTATGAGAGCCGTTTGAGCTGTGATCGGTTCCTGGGGAACCGAAGCGGGGAGTGCCATACTCTTTTTATATCGCTCTGTCCTGATAATTCCAAACGAAGCCGAGTCCGAAGACCGTGCCCATAAGCAGAAAAGCCACGATGCATGCTAACGCTTCTGACGCAGCTAAAGTTCTGCCTATTGCAAGAATCTCGATCAGGAACACAGGTAGGTTGAGTACAACAGCGGAAGCAAGTGGAAACAGCAGTGCTGGTTTGCAGCCACCCATGCGCTGGCGAAGCCAGAAGAGAGAGGGTGCATAGGCTAGCGAGAACAGGAGCGCTGCCATGATCAGGGACGTGACTGTCGCGCCGTTGACCTCAGTAAACTGAGACAGGATGAGTGACAAGCCGAGCAGCCAGGAGATGAGGGAGATAGCGACTAACTTCATGATGTCTGATGTTTCTTGTTTGACTGAATTAACAGGATTTACAGGATAATTTCTTATCCTGTAAATCCTGTCCAAATCTTGTCAATCCTGTTTACTTCTTGCCGCTCATGCCTCGCTGGATGATGTGCTGCATCTCCAACGCGTTAGGCATTCCGAGCAGCGTTGCCGGTCCTAAACCGAATGGTCCACCTTCAGTGTTCGCCGCAAACGTGATGCTGTCGCCTTCTGCGTATGCGTAGGCTAGCGTTGGCGGCATGTCTGACGCCATCTTCATAGCTTCCTGCGGTCCACTCGGAAGTTTCGCAGCAGTGCTGGCAAGTCCGGCCGGAACCAATCCAGCAATGTTGTGGTAGAACACCGCTGAAAAGTTTGCGTTACCATCCGCCGGCAAGCCCGCAGTGAATTTGGCCGAGCGCAACAACGACAGTCCGTTTTCACGCGTGGTCAGAGACCTCTCGACCAATGCCCTGCTTGGACCAACGATCAGGTATCCATTCGCATAGGTGTAGTTCACTTCCACCAACCCGAAGTCCGGTGACCGAAGCGTGTAGTAAGTGCGGCCACCGATGTCGGCCTTTTGCCAGGCCAGTCCGGACCTGCCAAAGTACGCCGCCTGCTTGTTGACTTCATTCACCACACGTTCGAGTGTTTGCTGCAGGTGCGCCGGGTCGTTAACTTCAAACACCAGTTTCCATGAAGGTGTCGGCAAAATCGGACCATCAATCGCGAAAGCAAACTCTCCACCCAGTGGCGCAGCAATATCGTTACGGATATCGAGGCCACGATCCGCTTGCTGTTTGTCGAGGTTCTTACGCAACTCCGGTGACACCGTTTCCAGCACACCGAGTAGATCATCAACCAGCGACACTGGATTCTTAACTACAAATGCAGCTACAACGTTCGCGTCCGGTGAGATGTACTCGAGAGAGCCCATCGGTCCGGGAGCGGCCAGCCACGAAGGAATGCCGCGCTGTGCATCGCTGAAGGAGAGTGAAGCCTGCGTGTGTGTTTTTCCGCTCGTATCCTTCTGGTCGAGAACGAAATACTTCACACTGAGAATGCCCAACTGGTTCAACGCATTTTCGCGTTTCTCAGCGTCTGGCCCCTTCGCGCGTTCCAATTTAGTTTGCGCCACAACCTTTTCGAGATTGGCTGCGACCACTAAGCCGGCGCCTTCCTGGTAAACCTGTGCAATGCGGGTGCGGAAGGGAGTCGCGGTGAAACTGCTCACACCTCCGCCGGACATCACCGTTGCGAGACTCTGAAGTTGTTGCAACTTGGGACTAGCGGCAAACAGGTTCGCCTGAATCCAAACGTAGAGTTTTTCCTGCTTGTCATTCGGGTCAGCAGTGGCGGCAGCAGGATTCTCTATGAACTGAAGCTGCGGCCCGCCTTTCTTGTCGCCGGAGTATTTCGCGATCTCCTGCTCGAGAAACTGCCGGAAGCCTTCTGAGTTCTTCAGATCGGCAAGCACCAACGGTTCGCCAGGTCGACCTTTATCGTCCATGGACACTGAAACTGCAATCTCCTCACCGAGGTAAGAGCCAAACTGTCGAATCGTCTCGACGACCTGGTCCATGTTCTGGCGTCTGCCTGACTGCTCTTTCTCCCACCACTCCCGCAGCGCAGCGTTCTGACTCATCCGCTCCTGAATAATGCGATGCGACTCGGCAATCGAGTTAGCGAGATTCGGCAGGGCCGCGTAGACGACTGTGCTCTCGGGCATCATGTCGAGCAGGTGAGTCGAATAGCGAACTCCAGGTTGCTGGATGCCCTTCAGGCCGGCTTTCAGCGAAGCCAGACCTGACAACACTTGCGCATAGCGATTTGCGTTGCGGCTCCACGCCACTTCATCTTTTACCGGAATCGTAGAGATTGCCGGATTAGTCGTGGCCTGTTCGCCGGGACGAAGCACGCGATCGCTGCCGGCGTGATTAAGATTAACCTCGCCTTCGATCACCGAAACTCTCGAACCCTTCGTTCCATTGTTCACTGAGAACACGGTTCCGGTTACTGAGACAAGCGAATCAGCAGTCTCAACAAACAGTTTTCCGTCTTTCTGCTTCGCTGCTTCGACGACGATGCTGCCGCGATCCAGGTGAATCGTTGTTCCCTGACCGCTCTTTGTCAGGTACAACTCCGAGCGATCTTTCATTTCGATCAACGAACCATCGCCCAGATGAATCACGGCGCGCCCGTCTTTTGCCGTTCGCACCTTCTCACCTTTTTGCAGCTTCGCTCCGGCGCTGACTGACGCCGTGTGCGTGTCAGCAACCTGGAACACCTGTCCTTCGGCGGCCTGAACAGTGGCTTCAAAGTCACCGTACGGCCAGAACCTCTGCACAAATGGAACCGCCAAAAGTCCAAAGCCGATCACGAGCGCCGCAGCGATAGCCCAACGCATAACTGCCGGTTGCATCGTGTAACGCGTCTGGCGAACTGCCGGTTTGATCGGGACCGAACGTCGCGAACGTGCCTCGTTCATCGCTTTGCGACAGGGGATGCATTCGTGCGTATGGTCCACGAGCAGGAGCGAACGCGCTTCAGAAAGTTTACCTGCAAGGTACGCCGGAATCAGCGACTGAAAATCTGCACACCCTTCGATCCGCTCGACTGTTGGCAAGCTGAATCGAGTTTCACCGGCGGCAGCGGCCACGCGTGCCCAAACACGCTCCGCCGCTGCTGATATCGCCGAGTCGTCTACCTTTTCGTTCCGGATCTCAGCAGTAACCTTGTCGAGAATCTGCTCTTCGTTATTGCTTTTCATGATGTTTCTCCAGATAGTGCCCAATCTCTTTTTTCAATTTTGTACGTGCGCGATGGAGGACGACACCCACCACCAGCGGCGAAGTTTTCATTAGCGAGGCGATTTCCTTGTTATCAAAACCTTCGTAGTAACGGAGAACAAACATCTCCCCGGCGGTTTTTCCCAGTCGCGATACAGCCTGACGAACCAGGGTCTGCAGTTCACGGTCAGCATGAACAGCCTCCGGACTGCGGAAACTTCCGGCGATGGAATCGATTTCAGATTCGTCGAGCGCCACGGCTTTCGAGCGTGTGCGACTGCGCAACAGATCCAGGGATGCGTTGATAGCGGCGCGGGAGAGATAAGCTTCGGGGTTTCGCGACCAGTCGTAATCGTCCTGGCCTTTAATCAGGCGCAGGAAGACGGTCTGGAGCACATCTTCAGCGTCAGCGGCACTGCCGGTGATACGCTGAGCCGTCCGAAAAACTCGGCTATGGTGCGCCTGGAAAAGCGTTTCCAATTCGCTGGCGGGTTGGTTTGTCACTAATCGCAAGGGTTTAAGTGCTGCTGCCTGCAAGGTGTTTCCTCCGTCTACACCCTGATAGACGAAGGGTTTGGGGCGTTATTAACACCCGCAGGTCAGATTT
The DNA here is from genome assembly GCA_025922875.1 of Pyrinomonadaceae bacterium. Taxonomy (GTDB): domain Bacteria; phylum Acidobacteriota; class Blastocatellia; order Pyrinomonadales; family Pyrinomonadaceae; genus PSRF01. The sequence goes on along the minus strand of JAICGZ010000004.1, from coordinate 26,987 downwards.
TTTGCAGTTTAGTGTGGAATCGCCCGCGCGGCGATATGTTTTTTCGGCTAAGCCACGCGTTTCAGCGGGCGCGCCCGACGCTTTGTTAGTCTCTGATTCTTCGGATCGATGAGGAACCCTGCTGCTTCCAGGGCTATCACGCCCAGGATCGGCTCACTGTGGTCCGGGCCAAAGAGAATACGAGTGCCGATTATTTCACCCATAAACTCTATTTCCGCATTACCATGCTCGAATTCGACAATGTCCCCATTCGCCAGTTCATAAAGGTCCTTGCCAACTGGTCGAATGCCAATTTTCTTGAGTTCGGAGGCCGGAGCCATGGTGTCCATGGCACCTGTATCAACGAGAAAATCTGCGTTGTACGTATCCTTAGCGTCTGAATGTAGTAGCCTAACCGCAACATGTGTGAGGCCCATCTTGCTTTCTCCTTGAGGTAGAGGTTTTCTTACTCTTAATAGCATTTGCGCAGTTTACATCATACGCAGATGAGAGCAAAGCACCTCCAGACGCTTCCGCGCTTCGGCGGCTTGTATCGTCTTTGGGTAGCGGCGAATGAGTTCCCGCCACGCGGCGCCGTCGTAATGGAAACGTTTGGTCGACTTATCGAAAACAAATCCGACTCGGTGACGGTTGTAACGATCGAGTCCGGTGTAATTCAGGTAATAACTGAATTCCGGTGCGTCGCCCAAGCTTTTCGTCAGCCGGCGAGCGGCGTCGGTCGAGAGTTTGGCCGCGAGTTGTTCGGCCGTGTCACCGAGCAACAACAGAACCTCAGGACGCAAAGACGAACGCGGGAAATGGTCGAGAAATAATCGCGCTCGTGCGATGCGATCGAAATCTTGTGAACTTTCGATCAGCCGTAACAACCTTCGATCATCGCCCAAACGCGAAGGCGAAACGATAGCTTCGCGTTGGATCCACCCATGCGTGCGGCGAGTTACGTTGACGAGGAAAAACGTGATGCCGTCAGCGCTGGTCTTTGTCGACCTGACTGCAACCATTCGACCACGGCCGAGGCGTCGCAAAAGCCTTCCGTTTAGTTGAGGTGTCGAGCGCAGGGCTGCGAGTCGTTCGTCAGCCACGATCGCGAGACGACCGCCTGATGGCGGCTTTCTCTGCGCAAAGATTGTGTTTGCAGCGAAAAGAATGAGAAGCAGGCAAAGTGCGAGCTTGTGAGGATTCATGATAGTTCTCCAATCGTGAGGTTTGTTATAGATCCTATTGGACCTATATTAATTTAAACGGCCGCTATTCTCTCTTGAAACTGCGCGTGATGAAAATGGCAGATCGCCACCGCCAACGCATCCGCCGCATCGTGAGGCGTCGGAAGGCTCTTCAGCCGGAGCAGCAAACGCACCATCTCCTGTACCTGATGCTTCTCCGCGTTGCCGTAACCGACAACCGTCTGCTTGATGAGTCGCGGTGAATACTCATGAATCTCCAACCCTGCTCGCTCCGCCGATAACAACACAACACCGCGCACTTGCCCAAGCTTCATGCTGACTTTGACGTTAGTCGCGAGAAACGCATCTTCAAGAGCACATCCATCCGGACGATGTTCCGCAATCACCTCTTCCAACCCGTTGCACATCTTCAGCAGGCGCGCAGAAAATCTGAGAGCGGAAGACGCACGAATCGAACCGAAAGCCACGAGTGAGTAACGGCGTGCATCGCCATCGACAACGCCCCATCCCATTGTCTGGCTGCCCGGATCGATTCCTAACACGCGCATGGCGCGGAAGTATACAGCAAACAAAGATCTGTAAAACCACAAAGAAGCTTTTGCGCCTTTTGTGCTTCTTAGTGGCACAAATGATATTCTGAGGTCTCCCCCTAACCTTGTTTGTTGTCGCACCGCTTTCGATCTCATGACGGAGCTCGTCGAATCGCTATTTTCATTTGCCCGCAAGCCCGCCGGCTATGCTGAGGAGAAGCCGTTTCAGGCGGAGTTCTTCAGCGTCGAACGCCTCGAGCAATACGCTCAAACACTCGCAGCCAAACACAAAACCGTCACTCGCAAGGGGCGCGCACAACTGTTGCCCCGCCTCGAAGACAACGGCCGCAAACTCGAATCCGCTTACCGCGCACTCGTCGAGGCGCTTCGTCAAGGCCGGGCAATTTCACCTGCCGCTGAATGGCTTGTAGACAACTACCACATTGTCGAAGAACAGCTGCGCGCGATTCGTCAGGACCTTCCCAGGAGTTACTACCACGAATTGCCTAAACTCGCCGAGGGCGAACTGCAAGATTACCCGCGAATCTATTCGGTCGCGCTCGCGCTAATCGCCCACACGGATTCGCGTCTCGACACACATACGCTGCAAAGGTTTATCCGCGCTTACCAAACCGTAGCGCCACTTTCGATTGGCGAACTATGGGCCGTCGCAATCACTTTGCGCCTCGCGCTGGTGGAAAACCTTCGCCGTCTCGCCGTCGCCATCGCGCGTGCACGTGCCGAACGCGATGAGGCCGACGAACTCGCCGATAAACTGCTTGAAGTTGCTTCACTTCAGCCGGCGAACGTCATGTCGTTTCTAAACGAGCGAGTCGGAAAGCAGGAAGAGTTACGGCAAACGTTCCTAGTCCAACTGGTCCAAAGGCTTCGCGAACAGCACCCTTCAGTCATACCGGTGATGGACTGGATCGAAAAGCAGTTAGTGCAGCAAGGCACGAGCGTCGAACAGACGATTCACTCCGAACACCAGCGACAAGCAGCGGCGCAGGTCACTGTCGGAAACATCATCACCAGCATGCGCCTGCTCTCAACGCTCGACTGGAATGATTTCTTCGAAGAGGTCAGTCTCATCGAGCCGCTGCTGGGAAAGGATCCGGCGGGCGTTTATTCGCGGATGGAGTTTGCCTCCCGCGATCGTTACCGGCACGTAATCGAACGAATCAGCAAACGTACACGAGCAAGCGAACTCGAAATCGGCCAGGCTGCCGTGGATCTCGCCGCCCAAACCAAAGGCGAGGGCGCTCAAAAACATGTCGGCTACTACCTGATCGACGCCGGCTTGACGCAACTGGAAAACACTTTCGATTATCAACCACGAACCGCGGAACGTTTCAGACGTTTTCTGTTGCGACATGCTACCGCGGTTTATCTCGGCACACTCACGTTCCTGACACTGCTGATCCTGAGCTTCCTGCTTTACTTCACGTCTAGCTACGGAGGCGATTGGCGGTTCCTAATTCTGACGGGATTACTGGCCCTCATTCCCGCCAGCGATCTCGCGCTCACAGTGCTGAATTGGGACCTCACGCATTTCTTTCCGCCGCGTCTGCTGCCAAGGATGGACACCGCGCGCGGCATTCCCGAAGATGCCGCCACCTTTGTTGTGGTGCCGACGATTTTCCTGAACGACTCGCAGGTGCAAGAACTCGTCGAACGACTCGAAGTTCACTATCTCGCCAATCAAGACAACCATATTTACTTTGCCTTACTCGGCGATTTTCCGGATGCAGAGTCGGAAGAAACAGCGACGGATTCACATCTGCTCGCGATTGCGCAAAGCAGTATCGACGCACTCAATCGAAAACATGCCGGAGATCGGTTTCACCTTTTTCACCGGCGGCGACAGTGGAACCCCGGTGAAAATAAATGGATGGGATGGGAGCGAAAACGCGGCAAACTCGAAGAGTTCAATCGCTTACTGCGCGGCGCCATCGACACCAGCTTCGTCGTGCGCACTGCTGATGACGCTTTGCTAAGAAAGATTCGTTACGTCATCACACTCGACTCAGACACGCAACTTCCTCGCGACGTCGCTCGCAAACTCGTAGGCGCCGCAATTCATCCGCTTAATCAGCCGCGGATCGATCCATCAAGAAATCTTGTCACGTACGGATACGGCATTCTGCAACCACGCGTCAGCATCTCGCTTGGCAGCGCGTCACGTTCAAAGTTTGTTCAGATCTTTTCCGGCTATACCGGAATCGATCCTTACACGACGGCAGTGTCAGACGTCTACCAGGACTTCTTCGGCGAAGGAAGCTTCACCGGCAAAGGTCTATACGATGTCGACGCTTTTCAAGACACGCTCGAGAACCGCGTACCTCCCAATACCCTGCTCAGTCACGATCTTTTCGAATGCTTGTTTGCACGTGCGGCCCTGACCACCGATATCGAGCTTCTCGATGACTATCCGGGGTCATACGAAGCCTACGCGAAACGCTTGCATCGATGGACCCGCGGTGATTGGCAAATCGCGCGCTGGATTTTCCCTACTGTACCTGATGGTTACGGTCGCCAGGTTCGCAACGTGCTTCCGGCGGTCGCGCGCTGGAAGATTTTCGACAATCTCCGTCGCAGCCTCGTTGCTCCCTCGTTGTTCCTGTGGCTTGTCGCTGCATGCACAATCTTTCCCGGGTCGTCGCTCATCTGGTGTCTTTTTGTTTTCTTGACAATCGCGTTCCCTGTTGATTTGCACGTGGCGACGGGTCTGCTGATTCATCCTCGCGGTATTCCGTGGACCAGCCACTTTTACAGTCTCTGGGGTGACTTTCGCACGAACGCGGCACAGATAGCGCTCTCGTTCATTTTTCTGCCGCACCAGACGTGGCTGATGTGCGATGCGATCATTCGCTCGCTGTACCGGCAACTGATCTCACGAAAGAAGCTGCTCGAGTGGGTGTCAGCAGCAGAAGCTGAGAGATCCACGCGACACGATCTTGGATCGTTCGTTAAGTTCATGCTGCCGTCTTTAGTGTTGACGTTGGTTGCGCTTGGTCTCACCTTGACTCTAAAGCCGGCGGCGCTGCCCGTCATGGGCGCGCTCTTCGCGATTTGGATCGTGTCGCCGCTGATTGCTTATTGGGTTAGCAAACCGCGACCGTTAGAACAGAAGTTGTTGAGCGCGGAAGACAAGAAGTTTGCGCGTTTGATTGTTCGCCGGACCTGGCGCTTCTTTGAGGCTTTCGTAGGCGCTGAAGACAACTGGTTGCCGCCGGATAATTTTCAGGAAGATCCCACGCCGGTCGTAGCGCATCGCACTTCTCCCACAAACATCGGCTTGTTGTTGTTGGCTACCTCCTCGGCGAACGATCTCGGCTACGTGGGCGCACTGGAGTTAGTTGAACGAGAAGAACTGACGTTCTCTACGATGGCGCAGTTGGGACGCTTTCATGGTCACTATTTCAACTGGTACAACACGAATACGCTCGAACCACTATCGCCGCAATACATCTCCACCGTGGATAGCGGCAATCTAGCGGGACATCTGATCGCAGTCAAGCAAGCCTTTATCGAGTTTCCTGAAAACAGGTTGTTTGATCAGTATGTTATCCAGGGATTCACAGACACCATCGACGCGATTACGGTGGAAGCAGCACGTTTGGGCAGTGCTCGACAACGCACTGAAGTTGTGACCGTGAGGGAGTTACAGGACGAGATCGCCGCTTGCCGCCAATTACTAAAGACTGATCCCGGTGATAGTTTGTCGTCATGGATTGTGCTGCTTGATTCTTTGAAACGTCGTGCTTCTGAAATTGAAGATATCGTTAACGCGTTGGTCCAGGAGCATGGCGAAATAAGTTTCAAAGAATTGCGTTCGTGGGTGGGCGCGCTGCAACACCAGGTCGGCTCTCGTGTAAGAGATGCCGAAGCGCTCACCAACTGGTGCCGCTTGCTGCCACTGATTGAAACCGAACCTGCGGCTTCGGACAAAGACTGGGCGTCAATACTCAAGCTTCTGCAAAGCGTGCCCACACTCGCCGAGGCGCCACAACTCTGCGACAACGCGCTCGTCCAACTTTCCGCGATGCAGGAGCACGCGTCCGAAGCTCTCGCTCAAACAGCTTCGCGACTGACAAAGGCGCTGGAACAATCAGCCCGTGCTTCGTCAGACATGTTGTCGCGTCTGAGCCGCCTGGCGCGGCGATGCGATCAAATCGTCGATGAGATGGACTTCTCGTTTCTCTTCGATGTCGAGCGTAAGTTGTTTACGATCGGTTACAACGTCACCGCCTCACGGGCCGACAACTCTTATTACGATCTGCTCGCTTCAGAGGCACGCCTCGCGAGTTTCGTCGGTATAGCGAAAGGCGACGTACCTCAGGAACACTGGTTCCGCATGGGCCGCGCACTCACCAGGGTTGACGGCGGACGCGCGCTGATCTCCTGGACCGGCACGATGTTCGAATACCTGATGCCGCTACTAGTGATGCGTAATTATCCGGCCACGTTATTAGCGGAGACTTACCGAACAGTCGTCGAGCGGCAAATTGATTACGGGCAGGAGCGTGGTGTTCCATGGGGCATTTCAGAAGCTGCTTACAACGTCCGCGATCTTCAATTCAATTATCAGTATGGACCATTCGGCGTTCCCGGTCTGGGACTTAAGCGTGGCTTGATCGAAGATCTCGTCGTCGCTCCTTACGCAACGATGCTGGCGGTCACGGTCGATCCGGCATCGGCAATGAATAACCTGCGCCGGTTAAAAAACGAAGGCGCGCTTGGTCCCTACGGCTTCTACGAGTCGGTTGACTACACGGCCGAGCGATTGCCGGAAGGCCAGAAGTCAGTCCTGATCCGAGCCTTTATGACTCATCATCAGGGAATGAGTCTCGTCTCACTCGCGAATATCCTGCATGAAGGTCTGGCTGAGCGGCGTTTTCACTCGGACCCTGCGGTGCAAGCGACTGAGTTGCTCTTGCAAGAGAGAATTCCAGTTGGAGTGCCCGCTGCTCATCCACGCGCCGAAGAAGTATTGACCGGAAGGGTGGCCCAAACAAATCTCGGTATGATTACACGTGTTTACGAGACTGCAGACTACAGCACGCCACGCACACAGTTGCTTTCGAATGGAACTTACAACGTAATGATCACGACCGCCGGGTCAGGTTATTCGCGTTGCGAAGGGAATGCGGTAACGCGTTGGCGCGAAGACGTCACCAGGGACAACTGGGGTGCATTTGTTTACCTGCGCGATGTGCGAAGTGGCATGGTCTGGTCCGCCGGACATCAGCCGGTACGCCAGAAGCCACAGTCGTACCAGGTCGCGTTTTCAGAAGACAAAGCAGACTTTCGCCGCACTGACTCAGGCATCTCCACGCGAATGGAGGTCGTTGTTTCCGCCGAAGACAACGCCGAAGTACGGCGAGTATCTCTCACTAACAACTCAACGCGCGTTCGCGAGATTGAATTAACCAGCTATGCAGAGGTTGTGCTCGCCACTCCCGAGGCGGATGCTGCACACCAGGCATTCAGCAATCTCTTCGTTGAGACTGAATTTTTCCTCAGTGAAAACGCCATTCTGGCCAACCGGCGCCGGCGCTCGCCTGAGGATCGCCCGATTTGGGGAGTGCACGTGGTAGTTGCGGAAGGCGAACTGGTCGGCGCGGTCCAGTATGAAACAGATCGTGGCAGATTTCTTGGACGCGGACGAACAGTAAATAACCCGATCGCGGTAATGGAAGATCGTCCGCTTTCTAATACCACAGGCGCAGTGCTCGACCCGGTTTTCAGTTTGCGGCGGCGCGTGAGAATTCAACCTAATCAAACGGTTAGCTGCACGTTCAGCACGGCCGTCGCGCATTCGCGTGAAGAAGCGCTTGCCCTAGCTGACAAGTATCACGATCCAAACATCTTCGAACGCGAGCTTCGTCTGGCCTGGACCAAGGCACAGGTCGAGATGAGTCACCTCAAGATCGATTCGGAAGAAGCGCACCTGTTTCAACGTCTCGCGGCGCGCATCGTCTATTCCGATCCTTCACTGCGGCCAACACCGCACGTACTCGCTCTCAACACGAAAGCACAATCGAGTCTTTGGGCGTATGGCATCAGCGGCGATCTGCCGATTGTCGTCGTCAGGATCAACAAGGCCGGTGACATGCGAACAGTGAGGAAGCTTGTCCGCGGCCACGAGTACCTGCACTACAAAGGCTTGAAAACCGATCTCGTGATCCTGAACGACACGCCGACGAGTTATCTTCAGTCGCTACAACAGGAACTGGACACGATCGTTCGCACCAGCGGGTTGCAGGCGTTGCAGGACAAACCGGGCGGTGTTTATTTGCGGCAAGCCGATCAAATTCCGGAAGCCGATCGCATTCTCTTGCATGCTGTGGCGCGTGTGGTCGTTGTCGCGGAGCGTGGCTCGTTTGAGGCTCAGATTGAACGGCGACGAGTTGAAGAGCCGTTACCGCCGCCGTTTGTGCCGCGGTTGCCTTCGCAAACATATCCCGAAATAACTGTTGCGCCTCCCGATCTCTCCTTCTTCAACGGTCTCGGCGGCTTTCACCAGGGCGGGCGCGAATACGTCACCGTGCTCGGCTCCGAACAGTGGACACCCGCGCCATGGTGCAACGTGATCGGAAACGCAGTGGAGTTTGGGTTTCAGATTACCGAAACTGGCGGTGGTTGTACGTGGTCACTCAACAGTCGTGAGAATCGCCTGACGCCCTGGTCCAACGACGCGGTCAGCGATCCGTCTGGAGAAGTGGTTTATCTTCGCGATGAAGATTCGGGCTCGATATGGTCCGTCACGCCTCTACCGATTCGCGAGCGTGAGCCGTACATTATCAGGCATGGACAAGGCTACAGCGTCTTCGAACATACCAGTCACGGCATATCTCAGGAACTGCTCGTCTTTGCGCCGCTCGATGCTCCAGTGAAGATATCGCTGTTGCGTTTGCGCAACCGCACTGGCAGAAAACGAAGACTGACGATCACTAACTACAACGAGCTCGTGCTTGGCGTTTCGAGATCGTCCTCGGCGCCTTACATCATCACTGAGATCGATGCACCAGCGTCCACTATATTTGCAAAGAACCCCTTCAACAACGAGTTTGCGGATCGCATGGCGTTCTTTGCGACAAGTGAAAATATCTCCAGCGCGACGTGCGACCGCAAGGAGTTCATTGGCCGCAACAGTTCGCTGGAAACACCGGCCGCGCTGCGGCGGACAGGTTTGGCCGGCAGAGATGGGGCAGGATTGGATCCCTGCGCCGCAATCCAAACAAGCATCGAGCTCGCGCCGAATGAAGCTCGCGAAATCATCTTTTTACTGGGCGAGGCGGAGTCGAAGACGGCCGCACAATCGCTCGTCGCAAACTTTCGCCAGGCAGGACCCGTCAACGCGGCATTCGAAAAGGTGTTGGGCCACTGGGACCGGCTTCTCGGCACGATCGAAGTCAGAACACCGGATACGGCTTTGGACATCATGCTCAACCGGTGGCTTCTCTATCAGGCGCTGTCGTGTCGCGTCTGGGCGCGCACCGCTTTCTATCAATCAGGTGGCGCATTCGGTTTTCGCGATCAGCTGCAGGACGTTATGGCGCTGATCTACAGCAGCCCTGAAATTGCGCGAGCACAAATTCTCCTCGCGGCAGCACACCAGTTTAAGGAAGGTGACGTGCAACACTGGTGGCATCCACCGAGTGGACGCGGTGTGCGTACAAAGATCTCCGACGATCTTGTTTGGCTGCCCTTCGTTACCTCAGTCTACGTCAATATCACCGGCGACGCTTCGGTTTTGGACGAGGTAGTTCCCTTCCTCGACCAGCCGTTGCTATCGGGAGATGAACTCGAGAGCTACACTCAACCGCAAGTGTCCGAAGAGTCGGCATCGATTTACGAACATTGCGCGCGTGCTATCGATCGCAGCCTGGCAGTCGGCAAGCACGGTTTGCCTTTGATGGGCGGCGGCGATTGGAACGACGGCATGAATCGTGTCGGACATCTTGGCAAAGGCGAGAGCGTCTGGCTTGGTTGGTTTCTTTACACGACGATCGCTGCGTTCACACCGCACGTGGACGCACGAAAACAGAAAGCGCGCGGCAATCGTTATCGCAGACACCTGGAAAATCTGAGAAAAGCGCTCGAAGAAAAAGCCTGGGACGGCGACTGGTACCGGCGTGCTTATTTCGACGACGGTACACCGCTCGGCTCCGCGCGAAATGAAGAGTGTCGCATCGATTCGATCGCGCAGTCGTGGTCAGTGATCTCGGGCGCGTCAGATCCGTATCGCATGGGACGCGCGATGGCCGCTGTTGAGGAATACCTGATCCGGCGTGGTGACGGATTGGTGATCCTGTTCACCCCGCCGTTTGATAAAGGCAGTCTCAATCCGGGTTATATAAAAGGATACGTTCCGGGCGTGCGTGAGAACGGCGGGCAATATACTCACGCGGCGATCTGGACCATGATTGCCTATTCGATGCTGGGCGATGGTGAGCGCGCCGGTGAACTGTTTGCGCTGCTAAATCCGATCAATCACTCGTCAACGCGCGCCGGCCTGCACAAATACAAAGTCGAGCCTTACGTCGCAGTGGGCGATGTGTATGCGGTGCCTCCTCACAATGGCCGTGGCGGCTGGACGTGGTATACGGGGTCGGCGGGCTGGATGTATCGGGCCGGGCTCGAGTCGATACTTGGTTTCAAACTCCAGAAGGATCGTTTAGAGATTAATCCTTGTGTGCCGCGTTGGTGGCGCGACTTTGAGATCACTTACCGGCGCGGCGGCGCGGTCTACCGGATCAAGGTCGAGAATCCGCTTGGTGTTAGTCGTGGAGTGGTGAATGTTGAAGTGGATGGCGTGGTGCAAACGGACTCAGCGTTCACCGTAGTCGACGACGAGAAGACGCACAATGTTAGGATTGTGATGGGTGAGCCGCAGATTTCGGCGGATGCCGCAGATCAGAAAGAGGAGCAAAAAAGTTTCCTCTCATAGAGGCTTTCCTATCCGTGTTCAGCTGCGTAATCCGCGGCTTAAACAGCCGCCATGTCAGCTTCGCTGATATCAAAATTCGCCGAGACCTTCTGCACGTCATCATGATCTTCCAGCGCTTCCATCAGCTTCAACATCTGCCGCGCGTCTGATCCTTCGAGCCGCACGTAGTTCTGCGGCACCATCTCGACCTCCGCGACTTGTGGTTCGATACCGGCTTTCTTCAGCGCCGCCGACACTCCTTCGAACGCCTCGGGAGAAGTGATGATCTCGAAGTTGTCTTCGTCATCGCGAAGATCGTCGGCGCCGGCCTCGATAGCCAGTTCAAAAAGTTCTTCCTCGGATCGTCCTGCCTTTTCGACAACGATGTAACCCTTCTTTTCAAACATCCAGCCGACTGAACCACTCTCACCGAGGTTGCCGCCGTTCTTCGAGAATATGTGACGAATCTCAGCGACCGTGCGGTTGCGATTATCGGTCATCGATTGAATCAACAACGCGACGCCGCCTGGACCATAACCTTCATAAGTGATCTCTTCGTAGTTGACGCCCTCTTCTTCACCGGTGCCACGACGGATCGCGCGCTCAATCGTGTCGTTTGGCATGTTGCCGCCCTTCGCGTCGAGGATCGCCTTGCGCAAACGCGCGTTGCCTTCGGGATCGCCGCCGCCCGTGCGCGCAGCGACCGTGATCTCTTTAATAAACTTCGTGAATAGTTTGCCGCGCTTGGCGTCGAGCGCGCCTTTCTTGTGCTTGATACTATGCCATTTAGAATGTCCGGACATTGGATTCAGATCCTTCTGATATGTGGGTTGTCAGGGACTGGAATATATCACAAGGCCACCCAAAATCGAGGGTGCCTCCAAGGAGGCGCCCTCAAACATCCTAGCCTACTTCAACTGCTCGTATTCCTTCCGTGCCTGAACCAGCACTGGCAGGTCCGCGTCCGCGTCTTTCCAGAGTGCAAAGAAATCCTGATAGGCCTTGCGCGCCCCAGCGGTATCGCCGTTGATTGCCGCGGCGCGCCCGATGCCGAGGTGTGCGAGCGCATGCGCCGGAGAAAAGAAATCAATTCCGGGGTGGTCTATGATCTTTTGGAATTCCCTCGCTGCCTCAGTACCCATGCGCTGCTGCAAATACAGATTTCCTCTAACGTAATTCACAGACATGCCAAGGATCGCACCCCGTTCATAACTGCGAACAGACTCCATCAACTGAACAGCCTGTGCGAAGTTGCCCCGGCTCTTCTCAATGCCGGCGCCCACTAACGGTGTAACCATAGTGGCGATTACTGTATTCTTCGGATAGGCTGTTCGCGCTTCATCGAGCAACGACTGCGCCTGACTTTGCTCACCGCAGGCGCCATAAACCATAGCTGCCCTCGCCAGAGTCATTTGAGCGCGGACCAGGTTCATAGACGCCTTCGCCTCGTCTTTGGCTTGTTCGCACCTACCCACAATTGCCAGTTCGCCGGCTAAAGCGTTCAATACGGTCGCCGCGGTCTCAGTACGATTCTGGCTCTTCAACATTTCTACCGCGCGTTTCTTTAGTTCATCGGCCTGCTTCTGTTTTCCAAAATACATCGCGGTCGCACTTACAATCACCGTAAATTCCGCCTCTTCCGGGCGGCCTTTGGCCCATTGCACCTCGCGATCCATTCCCGCCTGATCGCGCCGGAAAAAAGCTAAGAAGTAATTATTGAAGTGGACGTTTAGCGCATCCGGATTGATCTTTTGACCTTCTCGTGTCGCCTGCTCTGCTTCGTCGAAACGTCCGAGGGCAATAAAACTGGAGATCACGTTGTCTCTGGCGTTGACGTTGTTCGGACTCAGTCTTACCGCTTCGAGGCCTTCTTTCAACGCTTCCTCATATCGCCCCAGATACTTGTAGTTGATTGCCAGATTGTTATGCGGGATGAAGTCGTTCGGATAAAGGCGCGCCCACGTTTGCAGCGTTTCGATTATCTTGTCGATCTCACCCGTAATGTAGGTGTAGTACTTTTCCGCGATGTAGAATCGTTCGCGTTCGCTCACGCGATCACGTAGATCGTAGGCCTTCTGCACATACTCCTTCGCCGTTTCCACCTGTTCGAAGTTGCCGTAGTGGACTCCGATGCGGGCCCAGGCCATTGCAAAGTTTGGATCGATCTCGACGGCGCGCTTGTAAAACGTCAACGACTCTCGGGGGCGTCCTCGAGCGCGTTCTTCGTTACCCATCGCAAACGCCTTCAAGGCTTCCAACGAAGAAGTCGTAGCCTGCTCGATACTCACGTCGTACTTCTTGATAGAACTCAGCGATTCACCAAGCTCCTGTCGCAGGTTCGACGCGGCCGTCCCCAATGATGAAAGAACTTTCTCTTTGCTCTCAGCCTCGATCTGCTCACGCGCAATCGAATTACCAGAACGCGGATCCATCGCTTCCAACGTGATGACGTAATGACTGCCGAGACTCGCGATCGATCCGGTCAGCATCGCCTTGATTCCCTGACGTTCGCAAATCTCGCGGCCAACGTCCTTCGTGATTCGATCGTCGGGTGAACGGCCCATGAAACGCAGTGTTTCGCGCACACGCTCTTCGGGAAACAAATTCAAGAACGGTGTTTGACCAAGATGCACCGCCAGTGCCTGCTTCAATGTACCGTCGAAAACCGGCTCACCAGTTGTGTTGATAAAATCGGTAAGCAGGACCGTGTCTCGATCGGTAAGCCGGTTGGAGTTGCGTTTGTACAGGTAAAAGGCTGAACCAATCAGCGCTACGACCACAACGGCAATAACGGCGGCAGCAATTTTATGCCGTTTGATTCCGCTCGCGATGTACTCAGCACTCGAAACGTGTGTAATGGTCTTTTCAGCAGTTGGTACGGCACGTTCGGGAGTAGTTGGCAGCGCACTGATTCGCGATCCGCTGAAGCTGCCGGGCGCTGCCGATCTCTCCAGCTCCGATTCAAACTCGAGGCGCTGTTTCAACCGTCGCAAATCGGTAAGAAGTTCTTTGGCTGTTTGATAACGCTCGTCGCGATCCTTCCGGAGCGCCTTCATCACGATCCAATCAAGCTCCGCGGGCACGTTCGGCGCAAAACGCGCGAGTGGCGGCGGCTCCTTTTGCGTGATCGCAACGACGACGTCGGTTGACGTTTCGCCTTCGAAAGGCGTTCGACCCGCAACCAGCTCGTAGATCACAGCGCCCAGACTCCAGATATCGCTCCGTGCATCGACAGGTTTGCCGCGCGCTTGTTCAGGCGACATGTAATGCGAGGTGCCCATCACGACGCCGGCGTCAGTTTGGACCATCACTCTGGTCGCGGCTTCAGCATCGAGCGGGCTTCTGTCGACAGTCTCAGTCAATTTCGCCAGGCCAAAATCCAACACTTTCACGTAGCCGTTACGACGCACCATGATGTTGTCTGGCTTGATATCGCGGTGCACGATACCGGCGGCATGAGCTTCTTCGAGCGCGCTTGCAACCTGGATCGCGATATCGAGGATCTCCGGCATCTCGAGTTGTGGTCCTGCTGCCTTCCGGCGCAGCGTGACGCCATCGATAAATTCGGTCGCGATGTAATGACGGCCATTATCGGTACCGACTTCGTGAATCGTGAGAATGTTTGGATGATTGAGATTAGACGCCGCGGAAGCTTCCTGCTCGAAGCGATGCAGTCGATCTTTATTGGTGGTGAATTCCTCACTGAGGATCTTGATTGCGACTTTGCGTCCGAGCTTCATGTCTTCGGCAAGATAGACCTCGCCCATCCCGCCCGCGCCGAGCTTCTCAAGAATCCTGTAATGGGCCACCGTCTCCATCATTGCCTCAAAACTGTTTAGCCACAAAAGGCGCAAAAAGCACACAAACAGATAAGTACTGACGTGTACGTTTTCTTTTACTCATTTTGTGCATTCTGTGCCTTGTTGTGGCTAGATCAAAAAGCCTGAATAGTGGCGCCGCGCAACAACGTTCCCGCGACTGCCGCCTGAAAGAGCCACAGGATCAAAAACGCGACCAGAGGAGAGATGTCCAACCATCCCAGCGGCGGAATGACGCGCCGCAACGGCCCGAGCAATGGCTCAGTCGCATCAACTAAAAAACGCATGATGCGATTCGTATAGCTAATCATCGCCCACGAAAACACGATTCGAATAATGATCAAAAGAATGTAGATCGACAGTAATCCGTAAAGAATAAAACCGAGCACCGCGATCATTGCCCCATTCTGTAGACTCTGCAATACGCCAATAAGCGTGCCCCCGATAGTTCCCACCAGTTGCAAAAGGAAATAACCAAGCAATATCGCTATCAGGATCACCACCAGGGGAGCAAACTTGGGATCGGCGCCGAAGCCACGTAGTCCGCCGCGCACGGGCACGACGAACCCATCTGTAAGCCGGCGAAGCGTGCGCGACATCCATCCAAATGGATTTAAATCCATTGCATCGACTATCAAACGAACCACCATGAGCAGTATGACGCCGACGATAATCGCCGAAATGGCCCAGTTCAAAAACCAAAAGGTGCGACTAATAATGAGCATATTTTTTCAGTGTCTGCTGGAGCGTTCGCCGAATATGGCCGTGCCGATCCGTACCATCGTCGCTCCCTCTTCGATCGCAACTGCGAAATCATGTGTCATACCCATCGACAATTCACCTTGCCGATCTCCAAACATTCCGCGACCGGCAAGTTCATCACGCAGCTCGCGCAACCGTCGAAAGAAGGGACGGCTATGTTCCGGATTCTCGAAAAAAGGCGGCAATGTCATCAACCCGACAAACTGGAGTCGCTCAAGCGAACCAAGCGTTTCAGCCAACTCACCCAACCCTGCTTCTTCAATACCTGACTTCGTCTCTTCGTGGCCCAAGTCTACCTGAATTAGTACGGACAAATTTTCTCTTTGTTTCTCCATACACAAACGATCCAGGCGCCGTGCTAAGTCTATCGAGTCGAGCGAGTGAATGACATCAAAGAGGTCGACCGCCCGCCGTGCCTTGTTTGCCTGAAGGTGCCCAACCAAATGCCAGCGCACCTTATCTCGACCCACTTCCGCAATCTTAGCTTCAGCCTCCTGGACGCGATTCTCTCCGATGTCCGTTGCTCCAAGCTCAATCAGTTCCCTTACCGCAGACGACGGATGCGTTTTGCTGATGGCAATCAGCTTGACGTCATCCGCTGCACGGCCGCAGCGCTGGGCAGCCCCTACGATTTGGGCGCGAACGTGCGCAAATCGTGTAGCCAATTCCCCTGTCGTCGATTCCGCATTTACCATAGGTTCAGCCACAAAAAAACACCAAAGCACAAATAACCGCGCTAATCTTTGCGGTTTTTATGTTTTTTCCGATGAATCACAGGAATCATAATAACCCGATAGCAAAAGGTGGTAGAAGCGGCATCAAGTTTGATGCTATGGTTCCAACTGCCCCTTGTACCTCATTAAACAGGTGGTATTTAGGAGGAACCCATGAAACTTTTAACTTCGAGAAAGTTGTTTGGCATTACAGTGCTTGCTCTTTTGACGATGCTGAGTGTGTCGTCCGAAGCAATGGGACAGGGACGTGGCCGTAGAGTCTCGCGAATGGATAGGAAGTGTGCCAAGTTTGTGAATTGTCACGACGCGCGTGACGGCCGTTTGGATGGCCGCGGGCCGGATCGCCGCGACTCGCTTACGAACATCTTTCGGCGTAATCGTAGAAACCGGGACATCGAAGTAAGAAATCGACGAGAGCGGCGTCGCGACCGTGATCGCAACTGGCGCTGGCGGCGGTAGCCATTCTTGACACCCTCCAGATGCATTCGCATAATGACCTATCTTGCGGATGTGGCGGAACTGGCAGACGCGCAGGTCTCAGAAGCCTGTGATGGTGACATCGTGGAGGTTCAAGTCCTCTCATCCGCACCAAAGACCCTATCCACAGATTACAGTTGATTCCGTTGTAATCTGTGGATAATTTTTTGTCCAACCTTCCCTCTTTTTAATTCATCCGAATTCATCCCCCAAAAAAATTGTCACGTATTTTCGGAGCTTGGTGTTTTCGTATCAAGAGGTCCAGTCCGAAAGGGGAGTATTTAATGAACGTCGAGCAAGCAGCTGTGATGGAAACCGACAACTTGAGACATTCGGGTGTTAGCCAACTGCCTGACCGTACTGTGCGTTTGAAACTCGCTGAGCGACCGGATCGAGACCGCATTCAAAGGGTTGTCGATCTGGCTGACGCACTTTTGTCAGAAGCAGAGACGCTGGCACGTGATAAGTCTTTTACTGAGGAGGCAACCAGACTTAAACCGCTGGATATTGTCAGCGGGATCAATTTCTACGATGAAGTGCAACGGTTCGAAACCCACCTGATCAAGATGGCGCTGGCGGAAACTGGTGGAAACCAGGCGAAGGCAGCAAGGCTCCTTGGAATAAAGGCAACCACTCTCAATTCCAAAATTAAACTGTTCAAAATTGACGTAGGCTAGGCTCCCCAGCCACGGCTTAATTAACCGCCTCCGACGTACCGAGTAGCTCAGCCTCGGTAACGTCGGAGACTGTTAACAACTGCTCTTCAAAAAGATTTGAGTCAATCAAGGTCTGCACTACGTAACGACCGGCGGTCGGGAATGTCACGTTAACAAAGAAACTGATGTTATCCGCGAATCCACCGGAGGCAATTTCAAACCGCGTCGGCTGCGACACGACGACCGGCTGGCGCCGGTCAGGTGTGAGGATTCGCACCTCCGAGAGATAGCTGCCTTGGCCCTGCCAGTGATTCACGATAGCAAACTTGATCAACGAAACCGGTAACTGCTGCACCATGATGTTCTGAAAGACACCCATGAACGAGAGCTTGTTCCCTGCTTCCAGCCGTACATCGTCACAAAATAGTGTGTAAAGTAATTCGAGTTTCTTCGTTGGTTCTGCGCCACTCATCTTTTCTCCTTTGCCACAAAAGAGCACAAAATGCACAAAGAGTAAATCTCTTTCTTTTGTGCATTTTGTGCTCTTTGTGGCTAATCTAGCATTGTCTTAAACGTGGCTTCGTCGAGAACGGTGACGCCGAGCGACTGCGCTTTGTCGAGTTTAGATCCCGCGGCTTCGCCCGCGACTACATAGTTTGTCTTCTTGCTGACAGAAGAATTAACTCGCCCACCTCGTGCTTCGATCAACGCGCGCGCCTCATCGCGAGTAAAGCTCGTCAGCGTTCCGGTCAATACAAATTGCTTACCAGCAAAACGCTCATCAACCTGCGTGCTACTTCTACGATCGGTCTCCGTTTTCACTCCGGCGGCGCGCAGCCTATCACAAAGCGCGAGATTCCCTTCATCGTCGAACCAATCACGCACACTTTCCGCTACCGTCAAACCGATCTCCGGAATCGCGTCCAACTCTTCAACCGAAGCACTCGCGAGCCGCTCGAGTGAACCGAGTTCGTGAGCCAGGATACCGGCTGTTCTCTCGCCAACGTGACGGATTCCCAACGCGTAGATCAGATTGGTCAAATCTCGCGACTTACTCGCTTCGATCTGAGATAGCAGATTGGCGGCCGACTTCTTCGCCATCCGCGCCAGAGCGGCGACCTGGTCCAGCGTTAAGGAATAAAGATCCCCAACGTCCTTCACAAGTTTCGCGGCGACCAGTTGCTCAGCGAGTGCTTCCCCCAGTCCCTCGATTCGCATCGCGCGTCGCGAAGCAAAGTGAAGCAGCCTGCCCATCAATTGTGCCTGGCAATCTGCTGCCACACAGCGCGCGACCACTTCACCTTCAGGACGCGAGATTAGACCACCACATACCGGGCAGTTCTCAGGAGGTTCAAAATCCAGTTCTTCTCCCGTGCGTTTTGAAGTAACAACGCTCAGAACCTTGGGAATGATCTCGCCGCTCTTCTCGATCAGCACCCAGTCGCCGATCTTGACTCCTAAACGCCTGATCTCGTCTTCGTTATGCAGCGTCGCGCGAGCGACAGTGGTGCCGGCGAGAAACACCGGTTCCAACATGGCAACTGGCGTGAGCGCGCCCGTGCGTCCCACTGAAACAATGATGTTTAAAACTCTCGTTGACGCCTGCCGCGCGGGGTACTTGTATGCGATAGCCCAGCGCGGTGCTTTTTGCGTCGCGCCAAACTCGTCTTGCAGCGAAGTGGAATTGACCTTCACAACCAGGCCATCAATTTCATACCCGAGGTCGTCGCGCAGCGCTTCTTTTTCATCCGCGAAATGGATCACTTCATCGATCGTCTGACAAAGTTTGCGATGTGGATTCACGCGAAAGCCTGCGCTCTCAAGCCAGTCGAGCGATTCCCAGTGAGTGGGAAACGGTTTACGTCCATTCACCAGCAGATCGTAAGCAAACATGTCGAGCCTGCGACGCGCAACCAGCCGGGAATCCAGTTGCCGGATCGCGCCCGCGGCAGCGTTGCGCGGATTTGCGAACCGCGGCTCTCCCAGTTCTTCCCTTTCCGCATTTGTTCTTTCAAAAACTTCTCTCGGGATGAAGACTTCTCCACGCACTTCGAGAGGCGCATCGATGCTCTTCTTTTGAGCTTTAAGCCGCAAGGGAACGCTGCGGATCGTTCGCGCATTTTGCGTAACGTCTTCACCGATACGGCCGTCACCACGTGTTACGCCACGCGCCAGGACACCATCTTCATATTGCAGCGAAAGCGACAAACCATCGATCTTGAGCTCCGCGACGTATTCGAGCGAACGACCCTCCGCCAAACGACGACAACGATCGTCAAACGCGCGCAGCTCATCGATGTTGTAGCTGTTATCAAGCGAGAGCATCTGGCGTGTGTGAACGACCTCGGGAAATCCTTCCGCAGGCCGCCCGCCAACTCTTTGAGTAGGACTGTCGGGTGTTATTAGTTCTGGATGCTGTTGTTCGAGCTTCTGGAGATCTTCGAGTAGTTGATCGTACTCGCGGTCAGAGATTTCCGGAGAATTTTCGACGTAGTAAAGTTCGTCATGGCGTCGAATCTCCTCTCTGAGTTTTTCGATCTGGCGTGCGGTAGCCCTGGCGGCCAATGATCACTCCTTAAAATAATCCGTACTCATCCGTCAAATCCGTGGCTCGGTTTTTACCTTCGGCAGTGGCGCGGTTGATTTGCTGTCCTCGTGCGGATCAATTGCTGCCTTAGACTTTGACGCAGCCAGCTTGTGAATCACGCGTCCGATCAGTTTGATGCTCTTCAAAAAATCTTCAACGCGGATGTTCTCATTTGGCCCGTGAGGATTTGATCCAGCGTAACCCGTACCAAACGACGCAATCGGCGTAGGAGGCTCCGAAACACCGCACACCGCGCCGACTGGCCCACTCGAAGGATCCATCGGATAGATAAGCGGCGGCTTGCCGTACACTTCAGCCGTCGACTCAATCACCGCACGAGCAACGCGCGACTTTGCCGACGATTTCGCGAGGGGCGCACTTCCGAGTTCGATGATCTCGATGTCTTTGAAACCACGAATGTCGAGATGTTCGCGCAGCAGTCCAACCACAATTTGCGCCGTTAGATCCGGTACGAGCCGAAAATCGAGTCGCGCCATCGCCATGCTTGGCAAAACGGTTTTCGCGCCTGCTTCGGTGTGGCCGGTGTGAATACCACAGATCGTGCACGTTGGACCAAAGATGTGTTCCTTGACCAGCATCGGGCCTTTCATTGCCCTGACCCAGCCGCCGATACGAAACTCGCGTTTCAATCCTGCTTCATCCAATTCAATCGCGCGCAGGACTTCCGAGTCTTCGTCACTGATCGGCGCAATGTGCGATGAGAAGCCGTCGATTGTAATCACGCCTTTCGGCGAGGTGATCGTCGCGAGAGCCTGGACCAGGCGCCAGGCGGGATTTGGAACAATAGCGCCCCACTTTGAATGAAGGTCTGAGCGTGGGCCAAACGCGCGGAGTTCCAGAAACGTGATGCCTTTGAAGCCGAGGCTGATTATCGGCGTCTCTTTGGTGTCGCTGGAACCTTCGTCCCATAAACAGCCATCAGCTTTCAATAACTCGGCGTTTTCAGCAGTGAAGCGATAGAGGCTGGGACTGCCGAGACCGTCTTCTCCTTCGATGATGAAACGCAACGTCACCGGAAGCTTGCCGAAGGTCTTTTGATAGGCTTCCACCGCCGCGAGACGCGCAACGAGATCCCCTTTACTGTTTGCCGCGCCGCGTGCGTACAACTTTCCGTCTTCGATAGTTGCCGCGAAAGGACCTGAGGACCAGTCCGACAGTTGGCCCACCGGCTGCACGTCGTAGTGACCATAAACCACGAAAGTCTTTGGACCACCGCCGCACTCACCGTAGATGATTGGATATCCGGAGCCGACGCGAAACGAACGAGTGCCGATGCCGATTCGCTGCATCGACTGTTCGACCGTTTCGGCGATGACGCGCATGCCGCTGCCACGCGCGGCAACTGAAGGCATCCGGCAGAGGTTCTGCAAGCGCTCAGTGAAGCTGCGTGCGTGGCGATCTACGTAGCGGTCAAACTTAATAAAGCTCATCCACGAAAAGGCCGGTCTTGTAAATCATGCAAAATCCTGTAAATCATGTCCCAGATTTTCGCTCGAATAACAGATACCGCGATTGCTGTTCGCCCCGTTCAAATCCAGCACAAATCAGTTGCTGTGCAAACGCTTTTTTGAACTCCTCTCGCACGCGCGCTTGCTCGTCTCGCGCGCGACTAACGTCCTGCTTTACCAGCACGGTCCATTCCGCCGGTATGGTCACTGTCATAACCGGCTTCGCATCCACCGGAGCTACGGTACCCGCCGCGAGTGCAACAACTCGCGGCGAATTCAAATTCCACGTCGCAAACAATCGATCGCTTGGCAGTCCTGCTTGTCCCGCAAGTGCCGGTTCGTCGTAGTCGATGCCATAAAAGTTGTCAGCGTAAGTATCGACCGTCGCGCCCAACCGGTTGAGATTGAAATGCGCGTTACGCGCCCGCATCGGATCCCAGGTCCACTTGATGAACGACCTGCCTTCAGCAAGAGCACGCTGTCTCTGAGCCCACTTCAAACGCGCACCCACACCCTTATTCTGATAATCCTTCGCCACCGCCATTACGTGCGAGTAGCCAAACATCTCATTGCCACGCACCGCGGCGAGATGATGAACGAAGCCGACCATGCGGTCTCCCGCAAAAGCGCCCAACGTCCAACCACCGGCCTGGCGTGAAACGATTAAGTGACGGCGCGGCGAGAGTTCCAGATCGGGAAGGCCGAATGCCTCGCGTTGCAGTTGAACACATCCATCAAACTCTTCGATCGTCGTGCACTCCCGAACTGTCGTCTCTTCCATCCGCAGCCGTTATCCCTTCGATGGACGTGCCGGTATTTGAATCGTCGCCGCGAGCCCGCGCGGGACGAGATTTTCCAAACTGACTTTTCCGCCAATCAGTTCCAGCAGTTTACGACCGATAATAATTCCGAGCTCATTAATGTTGGGCTCACGGGCCGGCGAGCCGTGCTCAGGATCGAAGATGTTTGCCGTGTCCGCGCGCGCTTCACCGTTGTCAATTACTCTAATCCACAGCATTCCCTGCCCATCGATATCAGCGGTGACATCAACTGCTTCACCCGCTGGGCTGCGGCTAACCGCCCACGCAATAAAGTTGAAAAGCGTTTGTCGCAGCTTTCCCTGATCGGTGACGATGGTGGTGACCTCGGGAGCGACTTCGTAGTCGATCTTAACCTGTTGTTTCTGCGCCATGCGGGCCGCTGCCGCACATGACTCGCGCAGCGCCTCTCGCAGCGAGAACTCCTGGACGAAGACTTCCGTGTGCCCCGCTTCGATTCGCGACAAATCCACGAGTTGATTCAAACTCGCCTGCAACTGAAACCCGGAGTCCTGGACTTTTTGACAAAACCTCCGCTGCGTCTCAGTCAGTTCCTCTTGATCGAGCAGGATCTCACTAAATCCCAAAATAGAAGTCAGAGGCGTGCGCAACTCGTGCGACATCCGCGCCAGAAACAGCGAACGGTAGTGAGAAACCCGTCGCAATTCACGATTAGCTTCTTCGAGTTCGGCAGTGCGCTTCCTTAACTCGTCTATCAGGACTTCGACTCGTTGATGTGGGCTCTCGTCTGCCGGTGCGCTGACGGCGGTACCCTCTGGGGTATTGGTGGTTTGCCTGTCGACACCAGTGCTTGCTCGTTCGTCCATATAGATCTCAACCTGCTTGAAGTTCCTTCAACCGGGGGTCATTCAAGGTTGTTATGTGGCATCAATATAGAATTCGCCTTGAAGACCTGTCAAAGGCTAAAGATTTAGTCGACGGCCTTAAAACACAAGGAAAATAGACCTCTTTATTCACTATTTTGTGTCTTTGTGCCTTTGTGGTTAAGTATGTGCCGGGATGAACGGCCAACTCAGCGAGCAGCCGCTCGTGGAACTCATTCGTGAAATCTCGTCGAAGTCTCTGGGCGGCCGTTTGCGCCTCGAGCACGAGCGCGTCAAGGTCGTCGCCTATTTCGATAACGGCAACTGCATCTATGCGGCCTCCAACCTGCGCACCCTGCGCCTGCGCGATTCTCTCTTGAAGAACAACCTGATTTCGGATCAGGATCTCAGGCAGTTTAACGATCGAGTTTCCGATTTCGACCTCGTCAAAGTGCTGTGTGCGCAGAATCTGCTGACTCCGAGTGCTGCCGGGCAAGTGCAGACGAAGCTGGTTTCAGACATCCTACGCCTCGCGCTTTTATGGACTGAAGGCACGTGGGATTTCGATTCCAGATCTCGCCTAAACGAACAGTTGAATCTCAACATCGATGTAGGTTCGCTGCTGCTCGAGGCTGGACGCCGGTTGCCGCCGAAGTTTGCTGCGTCACGCTTTAGAAATCCCGGTGAATTGATTACACCACTCACCGAACGAACGATTCATGAGAACTTATTAACTGCCGAGGGCTTTCTGCTTTCGCGTCTTGATAGACCGATGATTTTGAAAGACCTTGTTGCTGTTAGCGGAATGGGTGAGACAGAGACGTTGGGGATTGTCTATTCACTGGCCTTGGGCGGACTGGTCATACGAGAACGCTGGGAGAGCGCCTTTCGTGATTCCCAACCCGGTCCTCAACCGAGTCCACAGCCGGAACCCGAAAAGGAAGTCCCCAAGCCCGAGCAACCGGAAGCCGATCCAAACGACGTCGAGAACTTCCTGGCACGAGTAAAAAAGGCGCAAACGCACTACGACGTGTTGGGTGTTACTTTTAATGAGCAGGCTCAGAATCTGAAGAATGCCTATTACCAACTCGCGCGGCGTTATCACCCCGATCGATTCCGCAAATCTGATGCGTCTCTCCTGGCTCGTATCGAATCGGCATTTGCGCGAATCACACAGGCTTACGATACGTTGCGTGATGACAACGTGCGCGCGACTTACAACTCGAAGCTCGCCGCGAGAAAGAAGGCCGAACAGTTAGCCGAGTCAGCACCGAAAGCAACGACGACGGCGCCACAGCCGGAACCGGTTACTGAAGGTGTCGCAGAGCCTGTCATACCGTTGGCTGAACGCGCTGAGATTCAGTTTAAAGAAGGCTTTGCAGCGCTCGAGTTAGGACAGAAGAAAGCGGCGATTAGACTATTTGCATCGGCGGCGAGGGCCGTTCCGAATGAAGCGCGGTACCGCGCGTTTTATGGTCACATGCTGGCGGGCAATGAGGATACAAGGCGTGCGGCTGAAACAGAATTGCAGGCAGCGATCAAGCTCGACCCGAATAATGCAGAATATCGCGTGATGCTGGCGGAGTTGTATCGAGATCTGGGATTGAAACTGCGGGCGAAGGGCGAAGCTGAGCGCGCGATCGCCACCGATCCGAACAACCGAAAGGCTCGTGACCTGTTGCGAGCATTGCAATAGTTTGTTACAGGATTACAGAATTTACATGTCAATCTTGGTAATCATGTAAATCCTCTAAAACTGACTTGTCGAGCAACGCCGTGAAAACATGGTAGCAGTGCAAAGTACAGACTTGATCGATAGCGCAGCGGCGGAAGCGTTCATACAGCTTGCGAAGACCGTGGACAAGTTCGAGCGCTACGAGAACCCGCACGCTCAACGCATCGCCGGCATCGCCGACGAGATCGCCAGGGCGTTTCACCTCGCGAAGCACGATCGCGGATCGTTGCACACCGCAGCCTTGTTACACGATCTTGGCGAGGTCGCGATGGAGCGCGATTACATACAGGCCGCCGGACCTCTATCAGATGAAGAGCGACTCGATCTGGCGCGTCATCCGGTAATTGGTGAACGCGAAGCATCGAGAGTCGGAGCAGATCGCGCTGCCCAACTGCTGGTGCGCTGGTCTCACGAGTGGTGGAATGGCGCAGGCTACCCCGACGCTCTCAGGCGCGAAGAGATTCCGTTGGCCGCTCGCATACTACGTGTCGCTGATTCCTATGCAGCGCTCACAGACGCGCGGCCGTTTCGACCGGCATTGACTGAAGACGCTGCCAAACGCGTGATTGTCGATCGCGCTGGAATAGAATTCGATCCGGGCGTGGTTAAGGTGTTTCTGTCACTGGAAGGAATTCCCGAGTTGGAATCGTTCGCTAAGATTGACGAAGACTTGGCGGCCCTGGATACGGCTGCGGAAAAGAACCGTGGAGAGGATCTGTTTTCATCGTACTCGACGTAGTTACTATGCAATTCTCAAATGGTTGGTTGGCTTTCGAGTTGGGTGTTCTTCGGCGACTGAAATTCTCTTCAGTGGCAGTGCCCTTTACCGGCGAGCCGGAGATGTGTGTTCAATTGAAGAACTGGAAAGTTCGTGTGGCCGCGAACGACCCGATGATCTGGTCTTACACCAAAGCTTTCGCCCTCGTTGAAAATAACAGCGAGCAACTCGACGAAGACGATCTCAACGTCTTGCTCGACGATGCTTATGTTCCTCGTGATAAATTCGAAAACGCCGCGCTGCTGAATTGGTTCAACGAAACCGATGCCTGGTGGTTTGATAATCTGCGCTTCAACGCCGAACGTCTCGAGCCTTACAAACGCGCCCTCGCGCTGACTGCCGGAATGATGACCGGCGATTACGTTCTCTCCTTCAACGAGCAGACACGCACTCTGCGGAAACCTTTTTCACTGCCCGAAGTTTTTCATCGCATGCTTGCTTGCCTGCCGAAGCCGCAGGACAATTCGATGCGCAACAAAAGCACGAATCAGGACGTGCGGAACTTCGTCGCCGAGCGACATCACACCGACTTGCTGTTCCTCCGACTACCGGTTCCGGTGTTGCAAACAAATACTGCGAAAGATCCGATCGTGACCTGGCGCGAGGAGTGGCTGCGTGGCAGCGATGACTTCTGGCTGGAGCTTGAAAAACAACGTGGCGCACGACTCGGATCGAGAGTGCAGAGCAAACAACAGTATCTCGGGTTTGTTGAAGACCTCTTGCGCACCGCATCACATATTCCTGCATGGGCCATCGCACACACGGAAAATGGTTTTATCTCGAATGAAGAGTTGGTGGAGAAGATTGGACGCGTGAGGAAAGTCGGTTCGGTCTATTCCAAAGACTTCTCCGACATGCTCGGAGTTCGAGCGTCGTTGATCGTGGCGAATAGTTGAGAGGGCTTTTCCGCAAGTCTCTACTCCGCGTCTCTCTGTGCAACTCTGTGTTCTCTGTGGTTCGACATTGCTTAGAAATCGTCCTGGCCTGGCGCTAGATGAGTAAGGAAAGAGGAACTGGAACTTAACAATGACACGAAAGGCTTTTACTTTATGAGACTAACCAAAGAAGATGGCGCAGTATTGCTCCGTGCAATTGATACGGAGCTTGAGTCGCAGCGATATCGACAAATGCGCAGAGATGAGTATCTACCACCTCTTCCAACAGACATTGAGAAGTCATTGCAAGCTGAAGATGCGGCACGCGCTGAGGTGCTGAGAAGAGTACGGGACAAAATTAAGCGCCAGTTGTAAGAACGAACTCGCGAGCAACGGGCGCCAGCCTAACCAATTTCCTTGCCTGTTGACGGTAATTGATGGACCGAATGGTGCTATTTATCTTGTTAGCTCTTCGATCGTCTGTTATTCATCACTGCATAATCAATGAGTATAAACAAATGGCTCCTGTTTGATGTTCTTGGTCTGTCTTTTAATATTTGCACTCATATACCCAAGCGCTTACAAGCGTAAGCCAACTAACTTCACGTTCAATGCACAAATGCTATTGATAGTCAGGCTGGTTGGCCCATCTGTACGTTATCGCTCGCCGGCTGTCATCGAGGTGGCTCATCGTTTTTCTTCGATTATCCAGGAAGAAAGCGTGAGCAAACTTTTGGTCGGTTTTCTCCTTGCCCCGCCCTTCGTTGTTGCTTTTAGTATCGGCTCCTTCATCTCTCCCCAAGTC
>JAICGZ010000003.1 GCA_025922875.1 Pyrinomonadaceae bacterium | reverse complement strand
TCTGACGCTCGAAACGGGAACTGTCGACACACATTCCGGTGAGACCGGAGGCGCCTCGCGAAATCCGATTGCCGAGTTGATGCAAGTGCTTTGCGATATTTACGACGTTCGCACCGGCAAGATCAAAATCAAAGGTTTCTATGACGACGTGATTCCGCCTTCGAAAAAAGAGCTGCAAGACTGGGCAAATAGCGGCTTCAACACCAGGGCGTTCAAGAAGGCGCATCATCTGAAGAAGATGCGCTCGGAAGATCCGCTCGAAGTGATGAAGCGCATCTGGGGTATGCCGACACTCGAAGTTCACGGCATCGTCGGCGGTTACCAGGGACCGGGCTTGAAATCGATAGTTCCACCACGCGCGGAACTGAAGGCGTCATGCCGGCTGGTGCCGGTGCAGGACCCGCAGAAGATCAAGAAACTGATCACGGCCGCCGTGAAGGAAAGAAATCCGGACGTGAATATTCACTTCGAATCGCAGGCGCCAGCGTTTCGCACGGTGCTCGAAGGCGAACTACCGCAGGCTTTGAAGCGTGCGATTAAGTTTGCTTTTGGACGCGAGGCGGTCTTCGTTCGAGACGGCGGCACGATCGGGGCAATGACGAGTATTGAGAGAGTGCTGAGGTGTCCGGTGCTCTTTCTTGGTCTGTCTCTTCCGGAGCACGGTTATCACGCGCCGAACGAGAATTTCGACTGGCAGCAGGCGTCAGGTGGGATGGTGGCGTTTGCGAAGTATTTCGAGGAGATCGCGAATCTCGGGAGGTGAATAGGTCCTATAGGTCCTAAGACCTATATGAGACACGAGAGCCGTTCCTCATTCAAAGCAACGAAGCCGGACTTTTCGTAAAAGTGTCGGGCTTCCGGGTTTTGCAGGTGCACCGCCACGTCGATCCGTGTGACCGCTTCCTTGCGTAACTGCTCCTTCAATTGCCGCAGCAGTTCAGATCCGATGCCTTTTCCACGTCGATCCGGTTTCACCGAGACGTCGTCGAGCTTAGCCACTACTGAACCCATCGACGTCGAAATCGCATAGCAGACCACGCAGATTCCCGCGACACCTTTCTCGTCGTAAGCGATCCACACGAATCCGAGTTCGGGACGTTCGAGGAAGAGATCGAGTGCGTTATTGAGGCCTTTTAAGCCCAGGTCGCCATACGCCTCGCTACTGGCAAGGTAATGCTCGTCGGCGCTGAGAAAATCGGTCAGCATGTGGAAAGCATCGCGCACGTCGGCCGCGCCCATTTTTCGACAAGTAATACTCACGGCGCAATGATATAATCCCGCCTCCGCATCACCAAGTAATTTCCATTCCAATAGACGGCAGGTCAGGAGCCATGAAAAAAACTACCACTCTCTTCGCCGCAGCATTGTTTCTTCTTACCACGATTTCGGCATTTGGCCGCGAAGCGCGGCTGGTGCGTTATCCCCATTATCACAACGGTCGCATCGTCTTCAGCTACCTGGGCGACATCTGGACCGCTGATGAGAATGGCCAGAACATCCAGCGCCTGACTGTTAACCGTGCGCGAGATGTTTATGGACGATTCTCGCCCGATGGGAAGTGGATCGCTTTCTCGAGCGAGCGTAACGGCAACCTCGATGTCTACCTGATACCTGCCGGTGGCGGCAACGCCAAACAGCTAACGACACATTCCGCTGACGACACAGTGCTTGGATGGTCGTCCGATTCGCGCTCAGTTCTGTTCAGCAGCAATCGCGGCGAAGACTTCATGCCGCAGCTTTATCTCGTCGGTACCGAAGGCGGCATGCCGTGGAAAGCCGGCACTGACATGGGTGTCCAGGCGTCTTACTCACCGGATGGTCAGCGACTCGCTTACAACCCGAAGTCGCAGGTCTACTGGCGCAAGTTTTACCGCGGCTCGTATCAGAGCGACATCATGGTGATGGACGTCGCTGCAAAGAAGTTTACTCAAATCACAGACTTTGACGGGCTCGACTCATGGCCGATGTGGGGGCGTGATGGTTTCATCTACTTCGTGAGTGACCGCGAAGGAAATGGTCTGACGAACATCTGGCGTGTTTCCGAAACCGGCGGCAAGGCCGATCGCGTTACGACGTTCAAAGCAGGCGACGTGCGCTGGCCGGCGATCAGTTCTGACGGTCGCGTGATCATGTTTGAACACGACTTCGGCATCTGGAAGCTCGACGTCAATTCCAAACGGGCGACGCCGATCACATTGAATATCGACGCCGAAACTCAGGAAAACATGACTGAGATGCAGTCGTTCAATTCCGAAGCCGACGATTACGATCTCGCGCCGTCTTCACGCCGCATCGCGATTTCGATTCACGGCGAGATCTTCACGGCCCCGGTTGAAGAAGGCGACCTCAAGCAACTGACCGATGGTCCGGCCCGCGACCGCAACGTGGCTTATTCGCCCGATGGCAAGTGGCTCTCGTACGTTTCAGATCAAAGCGGACGTGAAGAGCTGTACGTAGTGCCGGTTGATGGTTCAGCTCCAGCGCAGCAGGTCACCGACATCGACGCGCTGAAACTCGGTTACAACTGGTCTCCCGATTCCAAAGAGATTGCGTTCGCAGCCTCCGATAACAACTTGCGCAAGCTAACCGTCGCCACGAAGCAGGTCACAGTGCTCGACAATTCTCGCTACGGCAACTTCGGCACGCCGGTTTGGTCGCCCGATGGAAAG
This sequence comes from Pyrinomonadaceae bacterium, assembly GCA_025922875.1. Taxonomy (GTDB): domain Bacteria; phylum Acidobacteriota; class Blastocatellia; order Pyrinomonadales; family Pyrinomonadaceae; genus PSRF01. Next base: position 59,239 of record JAICGZ010000003.1, on the reverse strand, counting down.
TGGATTGCCTACTCGAAAAACGATGCGTCGCGAACGGGTGACATCTACGTGATTGCCGCGTCAGGTCAGGAGAAAGAGCCACACAAGATCACGGTTGATTCAAGCAACGAAGGGAATCCGCGCTTTGGACCAGACGGCCGCAAGCTCTTCTTCCAGCGCGTTGAAGCGTCCGGGGGACCGACACCCAACTCGACCCAGATCTATTCGGTTTGGTTGGAACGGCAGGAACGCGATCCTGACGACGCCGAAGAACGTGAAGCAGAGGCGCCGCAGCCCGCAGGCGAAGGTGGCGAAGGCGCCGGGCAAGCCGGGCCGCCCGCGCGTCGTGGACCACCCGCGAACCGTCCGCCACGCGAGATCAAGATGGATTGGGATGGAATGAAACGCCGTACCCGTCAAATCACGCGCATGCCGTTTCCAATTCTCAACTACACCATCGCTCCGGATAGCCGCACGATCGTTTTTGTCACTACAGAACCCGCGGGCATCGCTAGCGTGCCGGTGGTCTATTCAATTCAGGACGACGGGCGGCGCCTGTCGAGAATTACCGCGGGACAGCCACCGACCGAAGGCGCCGGCGGTGGTCCTGGCGGCGGCGGCGGTTTCGGTGGCGGAGTTTCAGATCTGCAAATTTCACGCGATGGCCGCACGCTCTTCTTCCGCGAACGCAATTCAATCTATTCAGTCGCGTTACCGCCATCGGGACCAGGAGCAGCCGCCGCCGCGGGAGGGCCCCCGGCAGCAGCCGCCGCAGGTGCAGGTCGCGAGGCGGGTCGGCGTCGAATCAATTTCAATGTTCGCGTTCGTATCAATCGTCCCACGGAGTGGGCGGAGATGTTCGACGATGGATGGCGGACGATGAAGTATCGCTTCTACGATCCGAAGATGCACGGCATGGATTGGGACGCGATGCGCGCGAAGTATCGTCCGCTGGTGGAATTCGTCGGCGACCGCCAGGAGTTGCTCAACCTCCTCAATGAAATGATTGGTGAGTTGAATGCTTCACACACGGGCGCGGCGCCTCCGCCACGTGGACAAGGCGGTGGTGGTGTTTCGACTTCACATCTCGGGATTGAGCTCGAGCCCGATAAGGCCGCCGGTCGTTACCGCGTCATCCACATCTACGAAGACGGCCCGGCCGATAAAGATTGGGTGCGCGTCAAAACCGGCGACTACCTGATCGCGATTAACGGCAAGCAGGTTAAAGCCGGCGACAATTACTGGCAGCTTCTGAATGAGCGTCTCAATCGTAAAGTAAACGTGACCTTCAACTCGAAACCTGCCGAAGAAGGCGCCTGGACCACGCGCATCGAAGCAATCTCGACCGGCGCTTACAGCCAGTTGCGTTACGAGCGTTGGGTGAAGGAACGCAGGAAGAAAGTGGATGAACTTTCCGGAGGTCGCATCGGTTACCTGCACATCCAGGCGATGAATCAACCGTCTCTGCGAAAGTTTGAAAAAGAGCTCCGCGAGTATCGCAACAAGGAGGCGATGGTAATCGATCAGCGCTGGAACGGCGGCGGCAACATCGAGCAGGAGTTGCTGGCGATACTGGTCCAACGCCAGTATCAGGTGTGGCAGCCGCGCGGCACTGAAGCTACCAGCCGGCCCTTTGCGGGATTCTTCGGACCGAAGATCGTTCTGCAAAACTGGCGCTCGGCTTCAAACGCTGAAATGTTTCCCGCTGGATTTCGTGCGCTGGGTCTCGGGAAAGTGGTTGGTACGCCGACCATGGGTGCGGTCATCGGTACCGGCAGCTACAGCTTGATCGATGGATCAACTGTGCGCACGCCGGGTACGGGCGTGTTTCTCGCCGATTCGAAACGGACGAACATGGAAAACTACGGCGTGCAGCCTGACATGCTCGTCGACAACAAACCCGAAGACACGCTCGCGGGACGCGATCGCCAACTCGAAGCGGCGGTTGAAGAGTTGATGAAGGAGTTGAATGGGTCGCGCCGGAATACCACAACGGAAGGCCAACGATAGTTAGACAGGATTACAGGATTTGCAGGTTACAAGATGTATCCTGCAAATGTCCCTTCCTTGTCGGAACTGATTTTGTAGAACTCGAGGAATATACGAAAGGTACTTGAGGAGCGGATTTACAAGAGTTTTTTCCCGCAAAGGCGAAAAGGGGGCAAAGACGCAAAGGAAGGATAAGGAGTTCTTCTTTGCGTCTTTGCCCCCTTTGCGCCTTTGCGGGAAACTTTTGTCGAGGTCTCAGGGCGTGGGTTTGAGTTTGAAAGTCGTTGGAACAAACTCAATCGACTTCAAAACACCATCCGCTTTTACTTTCTTATCCGCGTTCGGAACATAACAAACAACCACCGTGTTCTCCGGCTTACGTGCGCCGCACGTGATCTCGCCTTTGACTGATGGATCATAAGTGGTCAGTTCAATGTCATCGAAGCTGCTGGTCCTGAGTCTCAACACGCCCGCGTCGGTTTGGACCACAAACACAAGTCCCTTCGCGTCACACGCAACCTCCACCAGCGTCCCTTGCAACTGCGTTTCACCCTCGGCTGGTGGTCGCAGAACCTCACGCAAATACGACGATGGATCGGTGGGAGGCTCTTTATCTGCAGTCGTGCCGAATGTGATTTCCGGCTTTTGGCTGCTTACACGCATGCCGGCCTTTTTCGCCTCCTCGTATTTTTCCCTCTGCTCCTCAACGTTCTTGATGATCGTCAGGAGTGATTCTGAATGCTTGCGAACGTGTTCCTCGGCATTTGATTTTATGACTTGTTCGAGCAGTTCCCGCGCGGCTTTGTAATCGCCCTTGCGCGTGTAGAGTTGGCCCAGCATGTAAGTGAATTGATGCTTGCCTGGTGAGGCGCTCAACACTTGTTTCAACGAGAGGATCGAATCGTCAATGCCCTCGCCCGTCACGAGACTGACGTACGCCAGCAGATTGTAAGACTCCGGAAAGTCAGGCCGCAGCGTAATCGCTTTCTGCAAGTGCTCGCGAATCTTTGTCGCGACTTCCGGCGAATAGCCAGTCACTGGCGGACTGTCATGGGGACCAGTATGACTAAGCGTGAACGCATAGTAGTAGTGGGCGAGGTAGTTCTGCGAGTTCCCTGCCACAGCACGCTCGAGACTCGCGTGCGCCTCCCTGACCTTGCCTTCGCGAAAATACGCCATGCCTAACGACGCATGGGCCATCCCGAGATTTGGATCGAGTTGCAACGCCTTTTCCAGATAGGTGTACGACTCTTTGCGATTGCTGTGAAGCAGCAAGTCGCCGAGGTAAGCCTGCGCTTCGGCCTCTGTTAACGTCTTTGCCTCGGTGGTGGTGTCGAGTTCCAGCTTCCTTTCGAAGCGGCCGCTGACGATGTTGTAACGATCCTGCTTCACATAATTGCGCAGGTCGTTTTCCATCGTGGCAAACGGCACCTCAAACGCCTGCTGAAACGCACGTTCCATCGGCACCTTGAGTTTGAGCAGATCCATAAACTTTCCTAACTGCTCAACCCTGCCCGTTTTGCCGACCAGCAGGTAGTGCATCAACGCCCACGATTGCGCGTAGAAGATGCTCGTCTTGTTTGTCTCGTTATAGTGTGGCGATTTGTAATCGACCTCAAACAACGTTTGCAGCGGCAACATTTTGTTTTGCCGGAGCAGGTAAACGTGAGTGCCGAGCGGACGGCCGAGCACGACCTTCTGATCGTCGGTGATGCTGAACGTGCTGTAGTACTCGGCGAGTCCCTCGTTGAACCAGATGGGAGCATTCTCGAACGTGTTTTCTACGAGCAGGTGTGTGTATTCGTGAAAGATCACGGAAAATGGATCCTGCTCGCCTCTTACTTCGGTTGTTAGCGCGATGTAGTTAACGTCCGGCCCGGCCTGAAAATAACCCGCGGTGTTTGCTCTTGGCTTGAATGGACGATAGGAGCTGTCGTTCTTGAACACAACCACCGTCGTGGGCACGGGCGTATTGAACTTCATCCTGGGAAAGAGCCGTGTAAACACTTCGCGAAACTGTTCGAGTTTGAGTGCGACTTTCCTGATATCTTTTTCGCTGGCGTTTCCCACCATGAAAAAGTTTTTGGTGCGCACGCTGACCCATGTGTCTTTCGCGGCCACGATTGTGTGTTCGGAAACTGCTGCGACGAGGCAGAGGCTTACGGCCAGGGGGAAAATAAATCTTTTCATAATTATTTTTATGGTCCAAAGATGGAGGAGTTTGCGAGCCGGAAGGCGTATTCAAGCGTTACCCACTGGGACACTTCCTTGCCGGCCTTCATCGCCGGCTTGAATTTGATCTCGCAAGCAGCGCGAATGGCGTTCTCAGTTAAACCGTAGGGAAGTCTCCTGACTACTCTCACGCGATCCAGCTTTCCGTTTGCCAGCAGCAACACCCTGAGAATTACGTTTCCCTGGACACCGACGCGGCGAGCTTCGCGTGTGTAAGCGGCCTCGGGTTTGGCTGTGACCTGTGCTTTCACGTCAACTTCCTTCGGGGAGAACCCGCCTGCTACGTCTTGATCGAGGAGATGTGCGAGTGTGCCGTCTTCAGTGCAGCGATAGTCCTGGTCTATCTCGGCAGTCACTTGCGATCGCGGCGGCAACGAGGGAGTCGGCGAAGGCTGTGCTTCGGGTGCCGGAGACGGCGTTGGAGCGCTAACCGCTTTCGTGCGCCTGCCGGATTGGGCGAAGGCGTTGATGCCAAAGACGAGTATGAGGATTAACGCTGCTCTCAATGACCTTACTTCCTTGTGACAAGTTTCCCGCAAAGGCGCAAAGAAGCAAAGTCTACTTAAATTTCTCTTTGCACCTTTGCGCCTTTGCGGGAACTACTTTATTGCGGCTGTGCGCCCGTCACTCTTCCGGGCCAGTACAAGTCGGTCCGTGCAGGGCGGGAATTTTCTGGCTGATAATCGGATACTTCGGAGCTTCGTCTATGTTGATCTGGGTCCAGTGAGCATAGTTCTCAGGCACGTTAGTATCGGCAAAAATTGCTTCCACGGGACATTCCGGAACACAGGCATCGCAATCGATGCAGGTGTCGGCATTGATGTAAAGGCGATCCGGTAATTCATGAAATGCTTCAACAGGACAAACAGCTGCGCAGTCGGTGTACTTGCAATCGACGCATAATTCAACAACTACGTAGGTCATTGGGGACGTAAGCTCCTTTCGATGATGGCAAATAGTTATTCACGAGTGAGTGTAATGTCAAACGGAAAGAGCGATTCTCTTTTTAATCTCTTTAAGTCTCCTTTTCATCAGCGTTTCATCCGCGTTCAGCTGCGGCCCAAATTACCTGCCGGGCTCGTAAGTAAACCAAAAATAGATTGCCTGGCCGACGCCGATAAAAAAACCGATTACTGCGCCGAAGAGTTCGATGGTTTTAAGATGGTGTTGCGCGACTGAAAGCACGAGCTCCTCGAGCTTTTCCAAAGGATAGTCAGATACCTTCTTCCGCACCAGCCCGCCCACGTCAAATTCAGCTATCGTCACCGGCAAACGCTCGCGGGCCGCAAATGTGATCCGCTCTACCAACGCCGAACTTGCCCGCTCCATCGCGCCCTGAGAAACATGATCGCCGAGCCGGCCAATCGGCGCTATCAGCAGGCGTTCGATCTGCGCACTCAGGATCGCGTTGATGGTACGCGCGGTGTCTTCACGCGAAAGCAGGCTAAGCAGGCTCTTTGTCAAAAAGCCCTTCGCATGAGTGGCGGAGTTTGAATCGAGCTGCTGCATTACGGAACCGAGTGTTTGCGGACGCAGACGATCCATCGCGTCAGAGAAGTGGATGGACACTGAAGTCGACAAGGCTTCGCTGCGAAGGATCTCGACGAGACGATCGCTTATCTGCGCCTTCAGATCTTCGAACCTCAGGGCATCCAATTGCCCGATGAGTTCGTCGAGTGGGCGCGCCATCACGTTGTCGATAGTTGCGTCCAAAAAGGCTTCGGCTTCCTGTTCGAAGGCAGGACCGCGCAAGTACTCCTCGACGCGTCTGGGCAGGGTCTTGTTAACCAGCTCGTCAACTTCGCGGTGGATTCGTTCTCGAGAAATAAAGATCTTCTTAAAGAGCGAGAGTTGTTCGTAGTACTGGTCCACCTCCAGTTTTATCAAAGCACCGATCTGTTTTCGCGTCGATTGGCTGGTGGCGATCTCAGCGAGGTGATGAACGATTGGAGGTACCTGCTGATCGATCCGGTCTTTGATAAAGGCGATTGTTTCAGGTCTGATCGTCTCAGCGAGCGTTGCATTGCAGTGAGCCAGCTCGTCTAAACGCCCGGAGACAAAGTCGCGAACTTTTATTTCAAAACCCTCAGTGGCGATGAGTCGCTGCAGGCCTTGCTGGACAAAGTCGAGCGCACGATCGAGAGAATGATCGCTGACCATGTCGCCTAAACGACGTTCGAGTAACTCATTGACTTGCTTATCGACGAACTGTTGAATCGCTTCCGCCGTTTCCTCACTCTTCAACATCTCGGCAATGTATTCGGCAAGCCGGTACTGGAGGGCCGAGATGGTATCGAGGATCGGCGCGCGCGCCTGCGAAGGCAGGGCGTCAATAAACGACGGGTAGACGCGTGCGAGCAGATCGTTCGTGTAACTGCCGACGAAGTCTTCCACTTTGCGTTGAAAGAAACTGGTTTCAAACAATGCGTCGAAGACGGTTTGTTGTGAAACGAGTTCGTTGCCGACAGCGTTGCCGATCGATTGGGCCAACTTTTCACGATGACGGGGAATCATCCCCTGGGGCCAGATGGTGATGCCGAAAAGTTTAACTGATTGGTATGGATGGAAGAGCATCCAGATGGCCAGCCACGCCGCGCCGTAACCGTGAACAGTGGCAACTACGATGATGCCGATAGCGATCAGGAGTTTGAAAGTGAGCGGATCGATAACTGCACGCCTCCGGTAAGCTCTGTATCCGGTCGATTTATTCTACGGGATAGCCGGCGTTGATCCATGCCCCTGTCCCACCGGACACGTTGAGGAGGTTTGAAAAGCCCTGCTGCTGTAACAAACTAGCCGCCGCGCTCGATCGATAACCGCCCGCGCAAATCACTGCGGTTAGCTTGTCTCTCTTCAGTGGCAATGGACCAAGGCTTTTATCCAGATTTGCAAGTGGGGCATTAAACGCGCCTGGCACGTGTCCATTGACGTATTCAGCCGGGCGCCGCACGTCTACAATCTGAAGCTCGTTATCATCCATCTTCTCTTTCAACTGCTCGACACTCACCTGCTCGATCGAATCAACCGGAAATCCAGCTTCGCGCCAGCTCTGAATGCCGCCGTCCAGATAGCCTTTCACGTTTTCAATCCCAACGCGCGCGAGGCGAACTACTGACTCATCGACCTGAGCGCCCGTGTCGGCGATCACAACGATGGCAGCACTCAACGGGATCAGGCTGCCGGCCCACATCGCAAATTGACCACCGAGTCCGATGTTCATCGAGCCAGGCACGTGAGCGGCGCCGAAATCCGCAGCCGAACGGACGTCTAGCAGTACGTCGCCTCGTTGCCTGGATTCAAGCACCTGTTGCGGCGTCAAAGGCGCTGGTGGTTGCAACTCGTAAAGACCGCGCGCGCCGGATCGATTGATCTCCGCATCTTTCGGAAAGTAAACCGGAGCCTCCGGAAGGTCCGCGGTCATCATCGTCACAAACTCTTCTTTACTCATCGGCTTCAGCGCGTAATTGAATTTACGTTGCTCGCCAATGGTTGAAGATGTTTCCTTCGACATGTTACGGCCGCACATCGAGCCTGCGCCGTGAGCCGGATAAACCTCAACGTCGTCAGGAAGTTTCAGCAGTTTTCCATGAAGACTCTCGTACATCATCTCCGCCATCATCTGCGGCGTGTAACCTTTGCCGCCCGCAAGATCCGGGCGTCCGACGTCGCCGATGAAAAGCGTGTCGCCGGTTAGGAGTTTTTGCGGTTGGTCCGGGGATTCGGTGTCGGTTACGAGTATGCAGATGCCTTCGGGCGTGTGGCCTGGTGTTTCGATGAAGCGCAGCACGACTTTGCCGATCTTGATCTCTTCACCATCTCGCACCGCTCGATGTGCAAATTCAGCGGCTGCTTTTTCACCGAAGACGATCTGCGCACCTGTCCGGGCAGCGATCTCCTGATGTCCGCTGACAAAATCGGCGTGAAGGTGCGTTTCGATTACATATTTGATTTGAAACCCGTGCGCTGAAGCTTCTGCGAGATACTCGTCCACGTCGCGCTGCGGATCGACGACAACTGCTTCGCCGTCCGAGCCGATCAGGTAAGAAGCATGAGCCAAACACGCGAGATAGAATTGTTTAAAAAACATAGGTCCTATATGTCCTACTAGGTCCTGTAGGACCTATTTCTCCTCGGGCAATTTATAAAACTCAGGCGCTGGTTTCAATGGACGCAACATCCAGTAGGGCCGGCGGGTGCCATCCGGCGAATACTGATCGGCCGGGCGCGTCATTGCCAGCCACTTCTTGTAAACCTCCCGCGACTTCTGTGTGTCGACGAAAATATCGCCGGGCCGATCGGCCGGATCAGCCGCACGAACGCGAACGGCCTGGTGCCAGCAATGCATGCCGGAAATCGGATCCGGATGGACTGGAAAAGTCATGTTCTGATGCACACCCGCATCTTTCCACCAGATCCGCAACGTGTCAGCGTCACTCGACTTGTATGGCTCGATCCCTTTCTCGCGTTTCAAGCCCCACTTAGTTCCGTTGTGATCTAACTTCACCGTCGCCATCAACTGTTTCTGCCCCTCGTCGGTCAGTTTCCAACGACCCATGTGATGACTACACGCCACGATGCCGGGTCGAATGCCTTCCGTTACCCAAACGGGCACAATGTAAAAGCCAATCTCGGTTTCGACGCGCACGAGATCGCCCGTACGCACGCCGAGCTTATCCGCATGCGACGGGTGAATCCAAAGTGGATTCGTGTGCGCAATCTCGTCAAGCCACTTGGAGTTCGCGCTGCGCGTGTGAATCTGCACCGCGAGGCGGAAGGTTGAAATGAGGATCGTCTGGCCTTCCTCGAGGTTGTCCGGGTGAACGTGGCTTTTGAAATAAGTGGGGATCGCCAGCTCAGGCCATCCCCAATGGGCCAGTGTCGAAGAATAGAACTCGAGCCTGCCACTCGGCGTTGGAAAACCACGTTTGATTTGTCCGTGGAGGTTGATACCAACTAATCGCCGGCCTTCTTTGTCGCCATCCGGCAGTGGCAGCGGAACAATGTTTGGCCCCGCGGGTTTTGGCGCGCGCGTGAAAACGCGGCCAAAGTGATCCTCGTGCAGATCCTCGAGTTCTTCCGGAGCGACCGCCTCATCGTAAATCGCTCCAATCTTTTGCTTCACTTCAAACGCGCCGTAGCGACGCATGAATTCCAGCGGGGTCAAATTCTCTGCGGCTGCTCGTTCGGGCAGGCCGGGAACCGAGTTATCAAAGATCCATTCGTAATACTCATCGATACCGAGCCGTGTGCCCGGATGTTTTTTCGACTCGGCATATTGCCGAATACCGAGACTGCCATCCGGATCTATGCGCCACGTCAACTCGAGCCAGAATTCGTTCTCTTCCCAAACTTCACCCGGATTGACCGTGCGCGTGTCGTCGATCGTCTCACCTGCCCGTTGGCGAGCAGCTTTCATCACCGGCTGACGAAAACCGAGCCACTGCGAGTCGTGTGTTTCGTAAGAGTGAAGATCGTGACGTTCCGAGCCCACGCCCATGGGCAAAACGTAGTCTGCGTAATATGACGTTTCGTTCCACGTCGGCGTGAGCGCGACGTAACAGCCGACGAGATCCGGATCAGTCAACATCTCGATCCACGAAAAGCCGTCCGGGTTGGTCCATACAGGGTTGTAAACGCGTGTGAAGTACACGTCGAGTTTCGCGCGGCCGTCTTTCAGGAAGTGCGGCAGCAGAAACGACATTTCATTCATCGACAACGGGTACTCGCGCGGCCACGTGGTTTCGTTCCACATCTTCGGATGTGGCGGCGTGTACATCGGCCGCGGCACAAACTTGTTCCACGCGTTGGGGTAGACGCCGCCTTCAGTTGCTACTGCACCGAGCAACGCGTTCAGCATAAAGAGGCAACGAGCAACGGTCCAACCACCGCTGACTCCCGAGGCCACGCTACGCCAGTTGTGAGTCGAGAAACGCGAACCTGCCGAAGCCACCAGCTTCGCAATCTCTTCAATTACTAATGCATCGACGCCTGATTCCCTCGCCGCAAACTCAAAAGTATACTCGCTGTAGATCCGTTTTAAGCGGGCTTCAAAATCCGCAAAATCCGTGGTTGCGCTTTTTTCAGCAGCGAGAAACTCTTTCCAGTTCCACCATCGCTCGACAAACTCGCGATCGTAAAGATCGTTTTGGATCAGGTAGTTTGCAATCGCGAGCAGGATGGCGGCTTCCGAGCCTGGATATGGCGACACCCAATAGTCGGCGTGAGTGGCGGTGTTCGAGAGTCGCGTGTCAAACACGATGAGCTTCGCGCCGTTTGTCTTGCCGTCGATGACGCGCTGCGCATGTGGATTGAAGTAATGACCCGATTCAAGATGGGCGCTGATCAGCAGTATGACTTTCGCGTTTGCATGATCCGGACTGGGACGGTCGAGACCCATCCAGAGTTGATAACCCTCGCGGCTGCCGGAGGAACAGATGTTCGTGTGTGAGTTGTGCCCGTCAATTCCCCACGCGGCGAGGATGCGTTCGGTAAAGCCGTCTTCACCGGGCCGGCCCACGTGATACATGATTTCGTGCCGCCGGTTTTCCATGATTGCGTTGCGAATCCGCGCGGCGAGGGTGTCGAGTGCTTCATCCCAGGTTGTGCGTTCCCATTTTCCTTCGCCACGTTTTCCCGCGCGCTTGAGTGGATAAAGAATGCGGTCGGGATCTGTTACCTGGTTGAGTGTCGCGGGACCTTTGGCGCAGTTGCGCCCGCGCGAGCCGGGATGTTCGGGATTGCCCTCGAACTTCTGTACCTCGCCCGTGACTTTATCGATGTACGCGAGCAATCCACAGGCGGATTCGCAGTTGAAGCAAGTAGTGGGAACGAGTGAATAGTGTCGCTCCTTTCGTTGCGGCCACGCACGCGAATCAAGCTCCGTCCAATCATCCCAGCGCTCCTTTGGCGGGAACGCCGCGAGATGACTCCGACTCGGACCAGGATAGAAAGTCTCTTTTTGGCTCATTCTTTGTAGGGGCGGCACTCCGTGGCCGCCCCCTTCGGCAAAAACTTACGAGGGGTGGCCACGGAGGGCCACCCCTACAATGATTCAAGCGAGTGGCACGGATTGTCCGGCCTGGACGTAGGCGTGTTCGAAGAGCATTAAGCCGATCAGCGCGAGGGGCGCGCCGGCTACGCCTACAGACATGCCAATGATGTTCATCGCTGCCAGCAGAGGCAGCAGACCACCGACTAGCGACAGAATAGTGCCGGTCCAGAAATTCTCTTTGTATCTTCCTTTCACCATCTCCCAGATCGCGAGCCGCGCGTGCGCCGTCGGATGCGTCAGAGAAACTTCGCCCCAAATCATCAGTAAATGAATCATGCTCGAGAGGCCCAGCGACCATAGCAACCAGCGTGTTTCCGGTCGCATAAATCCGATCATGAACTCATTCGCAGCAGTTGGAAGCAATACTATCAACGGCAAAAGCACTGCCGATCCCAACAACACTGCCTGAAAAAACAGATGTGGCGGCAGCAGCGGATTTTGCCACATGTCGCGAGCCTTCGCCTGTGCGAATAGATATGCAGTGTAAACGGCCGTTAAGGCAGATAACGGGATTCCGGCGATCATCAGCCACGATTGAAAAGACATCGATCCAAACCAGCTCGCGATGAAATGAAGTGCGAGCACAACCGCGTAACCAGCGATAATAAACGCGCCCTTCACCAGCCAACTGCGCCACTGCGCTCGCGTAAAGATTAGATAGAAGCGTTCCGGATGTTCGAGATCCCAAAGCAACAGCCCGCCGGTGATCCCGAGAAAGGCGCCTGAGATAACCGGCGTCGCCCACAACCAGATCGAACTATTTACGTCGAGCAGACCAACCAATACGAGCAAACAAGCCACGAGATAAACACCCGAAGCGATTCCCTTGGTCCACGTGTAAAGACTCACACGCCAGTCCCATGGAATAGAATGCGCGACGTCGTACGACAATAACGCTGCCGCCGAGGAGTTGTTGAAGTTCGGATTGCCCGAAGTGACCAGGCCCGTCCCATGCTGTTGCTCGCTCCACATAAAGAGACCGCCTTCCGGTCGCTTCGCGGCGAGCGGATCGAGCGTGGCTTGATGAGCGCCCTTGTAAAAAAGTTTCGGCAAGGTCTCTTTCTCAGGACGTCTCACGACAACAGTATCGCGGTTGATAATCTGCGCGACGTAAGAGTCTGACTTATTCATGTCGCCCACAAGAATCGCCTGCGTGGGACAAACGACGACACACGCCGGTTCGAGTTGCATGTCGATGCGATGCGCGCAGAAGTTGCACTTCTCAGCAGAATGGTCTTCAGGGTTGATGAAGATCGCGTCGTAAGGGCACGCGGCCATGCACGCCTTGCAACCGATACAGATCGATTTATCAAAATCGACAATACCGTCGGCCCGCTTGAACATCGCCGTCGTTGGGCAAGCGGTGACACACGGAGCGTGGGCGCACTGATTACAGCGCGTCACCTGATGAGCGCGTCGCGCTTGTGGAAACACACCGATGTCGACGTGCTTGACGTAAGTGCGCGTGACAGAAAGCGGCACTAAGTTTTCCGATTTGCACGCGGTAGTGCATGCGTGACAGCCGATGCAGCGTGTGTGGTCAATTACCTTAGCCCACTGAATCGGCTCAGGCGATTCCATCATAAGCAGGCTCCCGTTGGGAGCGGAAACTATAACACTTCTCCCCCGAGGAATTGACAAATCTCACGCGGCGTAACACATTAGGTGCCGTTAATACGGAGGTTCTTAATGCATCTCAAAGTTTTCTATTTCGCGACGATATTGGCCGCCGCCATGCTTGTCGCGTGTAATGCGGTCGATATGCCGGTGGCTAGCACTCCGCCGAAGCCAACCAGTAGTGCCGATCTTCAAGCAGCCAATCCGGATGGTGCACGCCGGATCACCATCGAAGAGTTCGAGGCTTTGATGAAAGAGGGGAAAGCTTTTGTAGTCGATGTTAGAAACCAGGCGGCGTATGACCTCGGACATATTCCGGGCGCGCGCCTAATTCCCGCGGGCGATATCTTGAACCACTTAGACGAGTTGCCGCGTGACAAGACGATTGTCACGTATTGTTCTTGAACGAAAGAACAAACGTCCGCCGGTGCGGTGGTCGCTCTCAAAACAAAAGGTGTTGAAAACGCAGCAGCGTTGCTTGGCGGTTACAACTTGTGGCAGCAGCAAGGAAAGCCGATCCAGAAGAAATAGAGCCACAAAAAGCACAAAAGGTACGTCTGAAAGTTTCGTGCTTTTTGTGCTTTTTTGTGGCTACATTTGGGGGACGGTCTGCGTCACTAACGCCGGCAATGGCGTCAGAACCTTAGCGGCAGGAACGCAAAGCACCGGACACGGCGCGTTTCTGATCACTCGTTCAATCTCCGAGCCCAGCACCTGACTATTCCCAAACAACGATCCGTGAACGGCCGTTCCGATCACGATGAGATCTGCGTCGATCATCGTCGCGAGTTTGACGATCTCCTGGTAGGGTTTGCCTTCGGCAATGTGCGTCTTGGCGCCGGCGCCGCCTGTGCGCGACAGATGGCCCATGCGCTCCTGCACGTAGCTGCGTAGTCGAGTCAAAGCCGCGAGCCCGCCTTCCGGAAACACTGCCGAGATCTGTTCGAAGTAATCACCAATCACGTAGACGGCGTGAAGTTCCGCGCCGAGATGGTTTGCAATTTGGGTGGCGAGTTGAGTTGCTGCGACCGAAGACGGGCGGAAGTTTGTGGCCAGTAGCACGCGATTCAATCGAATCTCAGTTTGCCCGTCACGATGTTCTACAAAATCACGTTGCGGCGGCCGGACGGCAAGCACGGCGCAGGGCGACTCGGCGACAATCTCTTCGGCAATGGAGCTACCAAAGGCGCGTGAAAGTCGATTGCGGTCGCGCGTGGCGACTGTGATCAGATCAACCTGGTGGTCGATCGCTGCTCGAGCGATCTCGGCCGCAGGCTCACCTTCCACTACCACGCGATCCACCTCAACACCTTCAAGCAGCGGATCCGAGAGCAACCCCGTCAATTGAGATTGCACGTTTGCGGCAAGCTTTGCGTCCTGCGCGCTAAACAGCAATACCCGGCCATCACCGTGGCGTGCGAATGCAGCAGCGTACTTCAGCGCAGCCTGCGAGTGCGGAGAAAAATCGGTGGGGAAAAGTATGTTTCTAAAGGGAAACATTGCCGAACACTACCATCACTCCTCGACCCTGTAAATTCTGTAATCCCTGGAACCACAACCAAAACCGTTCTCGCGCAAAGGCGCAAAGGCGGCAAAGCTCTTCTTTTGTTTTCCTTTGCGCCTTCGCCTTGGCGAGGAAAGCTTTGGTCAAGAAAACAAGCGGGTAAAGATTTACAACGGAACGGCTTCCATGCCAAACTCCGCAAGCTTTCCCACAATCAAGTTCCGGAGGCGACACCTTGCTTCGAGGACTCTTTCGTACCAAGAACCTTGATGACATTCTGGCAGCGGTAGCCGGCCCGCAATTCGCATTGAAGCGCACGCTCGGAGCCTTCAATGTAACGCTTATCGGCATCGGCGCAATCATCGGCGCGGGCATATTTGCGACCGTTGGTTCCGCGGCAGCCGGCGACTCATCTGTGGGTCGCCCAGGCGCAGGCCCGTCGCTAATGCTTTCATTTGTGATTACAGCCGTGGTCTGCGGCTTTACCGCACTCTGTTACGCGGAACTGGCGTCGATGGTTCCTATCTCCGGCTCAGCTTATACCTACTCGTACGCGACTATGGGTGAGCTGATCGCCTGGATCATCGGTTGGGACTTGATCATTGAATATGCGATCGGGAACGTCGCCGTTGCGATCAGTTGGGCGGAGTATTTTCACAAGTTACTGCTCAATCTCGGAATTCCTTTTCCACACTGGCTGGCGGCAGACTATCGCTCGGCAATGCTCCTCTCGGCGGAGGCCCCGGCCGAGTATGCGCAGTTGTTTGGCAGCGCCCCAGTTCTATTTGGCACGCCGATTATTTTCAACTTGCTGGCATTTGGCATCGTCGCGTTGCTGACGATTGTTCTGGTTTGGGGAATTCGGGAATCGGCAAACTTTAATGCCGGCATGGTCCTTATCAAAGTGCTGGTGCTGCTGTTCTTCGTGGGTGTGGCGCTCTACTTTGTGCCGACCTCACAGATGGCAAGTAACTGGCGTCCGTTTCAACCGCAAGGGTGGGGCGGCACGTTTGCAGGCGCCGCGCTCGTCTTTTTCGCTTACATCGGCTTCGATGCGGTTTCTACTGTTGCCGAAGAAACCAAGAATCCCGCTCGCGATCTGCCCATCGGCATCATCGGCTCACTGATTATTTGCACGATCTTCTATATCGTGGTGGCCGCTGTTTTTACTGGATTAATTCCTTTTCCCGAACTACAGAAAGTCTCTTCGTCGGGACAAGCAGAAGCTTTAACCATGGCGCTCGATTACGTTGCGCCTCCGGGCATCACCTGGCCGCAAACGATCGTCGCCTTTGGTTCGGTAGTCGCTCACACTGCGGTCCTGTTGGTCTTTCAGTTGGGCCAGCCACGAATATTCATGTCGATGGCCCGCGATGGATTGTTGCCATCGTGGTTCGCGAGCGTCCATCCCAGGTTTAAGACTCCGCACGTCACGACAATCCTCACGGGAATCTTCGTTGGCGGCATCGCGGCCTTTGCGAACATTGAGTCGATGTTGAATCTGACGAACATTGGTACATTGTTCGCATTTCTGCTTGTTTGCATCGGCATTCCGATTCTTCGCCATAAAGATCCGGATCGCACCCGGCCATTCAGAGTACCTTTCGGCGCTTACCTGATGCCGCTGCTCGGTGCCGCATCCTGTATTTTTCTTATGTACTACCTTGCGGCGGATACGTGGTGGCGATTCATCGGTTGGCTCGTGCTTGGTCTTTCAATCTATCTAGCCTACGGCTACACGCGTAGCGCAATCGGAATGAAAATGGGTCGCCCCTCACGCACTCCAACGCCGCTTAAAATTGCAGCGTTTGGTTTCTTTGCCCTCGCCGTGGGACTATTTACAGTGCCACATCACATAGGCTTCGTCGGCGTCTTCGACGCGGCTTCGACTGCGGCAGACATAAACCACAATCGCGCGCTGTTTGGTGTTGCATTTATCGTTATCGGGTTATTGCTGGGCATTATCGGTTTGGTGATGGCGAAGAGCAGCCAGGCTTCGAGTGATACGGGTCAGAACGGATGAACGCGCTTCCAATCATCATAGGGGCACTCTGCGTTATCGCGATCTCCTATCGCTATTACTCGGCATTCATTGCAGCGAAAGTTCTCGCCCTTGACGATTCGCGCCCGGTGCCGTCGCAGACGATGTACGACGGTCACAACTACTATCCAACTAACAAGTGGGTTTTGTTTGGACATCACTTCGCTGCCATCTCGGGTGCTGGGCCGTTGATTGGGCCGGTGCTGGCGGCGCAGTTTGGTTTCCTGCCGGGATTGTTGTGGCTGGTTATCGGAGTTTGTCTGGGCGGCGCAGTGCACGACTTCATGATCATGGCCGGCAGTGTTCGTCGCAAAGGCAAATCGCTGGCGGAGATGGCGCGCACGGAGATTAGTCCACTCTCGGGCCTGGTGGCCGGTGTCGCGATTCTTTTTATCGTGGTGATTGCACTCGCTGGTCTTGGGTTGGTTGTAGTTAACGCCCTCGCGGAGTCGCCGTGGGGAACGTTTACGGTCGGCTTCACCATTCCGCTCGCACTGTTGATGGGTTTATACATGTATCGCTTCCGCAAAGGGAAAATTGCTGAAGCGAGCATCATTGGCATCGTCGGGCTGCTGTTTGCAGTTTGGCTTGGAGGCAGAATTGCAGAATCACCATTAGCAGAGACATTCACGCTCTCACGCAACAGCCTGATCGTTATCATGGCGGCCTACGGTTTTATCGCTTCGGTGCTGCCGGTCTGGATGCTGCTTTGCCCGCGCGATTATCTCTCCTCCTATTTGAAGATCGGCACGATCGCATTTTTGATTCTCGGTGTGATCCTGGTCCATCCGAATCTCAACATGCCGGCGTTCACACCCTTCACTGCGGGTGGCGGACCAGTAATTCCCGGCAAGCTTTACCCGTTTGTCTTCATCACGATCGCGTGTGGCGCAATCTCCGGTTTTCACGCGCTGATCTCTTCGGGCACGACGCCAAAGATGATCGCCAAAGAAACCGACACGCGGATGATCGGGTATGGAAGCATGCTGATGGAGGGAGTCGTCGGCGTGGTGGCGCTTATCGCGGCCGCGTCTCTTTTCCCTGGCGACTACTTCGCAATCAACACCGCTCAGGGCACGAATGAACAGAAGGCGGCGTACGCTCGCATGGTCGATACGCACAGTGCGGAAGGTTTTAATCTTCAACCGCAGGAGATCGACCGGCTTGAACAGGAATCAGGCGAGAAGAACCTGCGCGGCCGCACCGGCGGAGCTGTCACGCTCGCCCTCGGCATCGCGAAGATCTTCGCCGGCATACCCGGCCTCGGCGGTTTGATGAAGTACTGGTATCACTTCGCCATCATGTTTGAAGCTCTCTTCATCCTCACGACGATCGATACCGGCACGCGCGTCGCGCGATTTCTCGTCGGCGAGTTTGGCGGTCGCTTCTACAAGAAACTCGAAGAGCCGACGTGGCTTCCAGGTTCGGTAATCACCTCGGCTCTCGTAGTGACTGCATGGGCGGCATTCATATGGTCAGGCTCAATCTCGACCATCTGGCCAATGTTTGGAATTGCAAATCAATTGCTGGCCGCCGTGGCTTTGTGTGTGGCGACAACGATTTTGATCAACTCCGGCAAGGCGAAATATGCGTGGGTCACACTCCTGCCGTTATCGTTTGTGAGCACCACCACCCTCGTCGCCGGGTTCAAATCAATTACCGACATTTTCTGGCCCCTCGCGCAAAAGCCGGAAACAAGCGTTCAGGGTCTCATCAATACGGGCCTCACCGCGATCATCATGTTTGCCGCTGTTGTCATCATGATCGACTCGATCCGCCGCTGGCTGGGAACACGAAACCACCCACAGATTACGCAGGTTCAAGAACCTCTCTTTGAAAAATCTGTGTAATCTGTGGATAATACGCACTTTCGTAAGCGTATCTCGCCATCTTCTAGAAGAATCGGAAAGGATTTTAACGTGGAAACTGTAATCCGGCGCGTCGCAATTTGTCTGGCCGCTGCCATCACGACGCTCGCCTTTGCTGTCCCGACTTATGCGCAGACGCATCAGCCCGGCGGTGAAGCGAATCTCCAGCTTCCAGACCTCTCGCAGGTGACCTTCCTGAACGGAATCAACGGTCATAACCTGCTGTTGTTTGGCATCATCATCTGTGTTCTGGGTCTCGGCTTCGGCCTGGCGATCTACATGAACTTAAAGAAATTGCCGGTGCACCGGGCAATGCGCGAGATCTCGGAACTGATCTACGCCACCTGCAAGACCTACCTGATCACACAAGGCAAGTTCATTCTGATTCTCGAAGCGTTCATCGCCGTGGTGATTGTGCTTTACTTCGGCGTGCTCTCGGGTATGGAGCCGTTCCGCGTAACGATCATCCTGTTCTTTAGTTTGGTTGGCATTGCGGGAAGTTACGGCGTCGCGTGGTTCGGCATTCGCGTTAACACCTTCGCTAATTCGCGCACGGCGTTCGCCAGTCTCGAAGGCAAACCGTTTCCTCTTTACGCAATTCCGTTAAAAGCCGGCATGAGTATTGGCATGATGCTCATCAGCGTCGAACTGCTGATCATGCTCTGCATTCTCTTGTTCATTCCGGGCGACTACGCCGGACCGTGCTTTATCGGTTTTGCAATCGGTGAATCACTCGGCGCGGCCGCGTTGCGTATCGCGGGCGGCATCTTCACGAAGATTGCCGATATCGGTTCCGACCTGATGAAGATCGTCTTCAAGATCAAGGAAGACGACGCGCGCAATCCGGGCGTGATTGCGGACTGCACCGGCGACAATGCCGGCGACTCGGTTGGCCCCAGCGCGGACGGGTTTGAAACTTACGGCGTTACAGGCGTTGCGCTGATCACGTTTATCCTGCTGGGTGTTACAAATCCCACGGTGCAGGTCCAGTTGCTGGTGTGGATCTTCATCATGCGTGTGATGATGATTGTCGCCAGCGCGCTTTCTTACTTCGTTAACGACGCGATCGCAAAGGCTCGTTACCGGAACGCTGATTCGATGAATTTCGAGGCGCCGCTCACGTCGCTTGTGTGGATTACTTCCATTGTTTCCGTAGTAATAACTTTTATCGTTTCGTGGTTGACGATTCCGACGCTCAGCGGAAACCCGACACTCTGGTGGAAACTTGCGATCATCATCTCGTGCGGCACACTCGCGGGCGCGATCATCCCTGAGCTGGTGAAGGTATTTACCTCTACCGAGTCACGTCACGTCAGCGAAGTCGTCACGTCGTCGAGAGAAGGCGGCCCGTCTTTGAACATCCTTTCCGGTCTTGTTGCGGGCAATTTCTCCGGTTACTGGCTCGGCATCAGCATCGTCGGCTTGATGGCTATTGCTTACTTTTTCACCAATCTTGGTAGTGCTGCTGGATTGGGTCTCGGTGCGTTGATGGTTGATCCGGTGGCGGCGCCAGTGTTTGGGTTCGGACTGGTGGCGTTTGGATTTCTGGGCATGGGTCCGGTGACGATCGCGGTCGATTCGTACGGTCCAGTCACAGATAATGCGCAGTCAGTTTACGAATTATCCTTGATTGAACAGGTCCCGGATGTCGAGAATGAGGTCAAGAACGATTACAACGTCAACGTCAACTTTGGACGGGCGAAACACCTGCTGGAAGAGAACGACGGCGCCGGCAACACGTTCAAGGCCACGGCTAAACCCGTGTTGATTGGCACGGCCGTAGTAGGAGCTACCACGATGATCTTCTCGATCATCATGGCGTTAACTGATGGACTGCGAACCAATACCGAAGGTCTGTCGCTGCTTCACGCTCCGTTTGTGCTGGGACTAATCACAGGCGGCGCGATCATCTACTGGTTCACAGGCGCATCGACTCAGGCGGTTACCACCGGTGCTTATCGAGCGGTGGAGTTCATCAAAGCCAACATCCGGCTCGAAGGCGTCGAGAAGGCTTCGGTGGAAGACAGTAAGAAGGTCGTGCAGATCTGTACGCAGTACGCGCAGAAGGGCATGTTCAATATCTTCCTGACGGTGTTCTTCTCAACGCTTGCGTTCGCGTTTGTGGAACCGTTCTTCTTCATCGGATATCTGATTTCGATAGCGATCTTTGGTTTGTACCAGGCGATCTTCATGGCGAACGCCGGCGGCGCGTGGGACAATGCGAAGAAAGTTGTCGAGGTCGATCTGAAGGCGAAAGGCACACCGCTTCACGATGCGACAGTCGTTGGCGACACGGTTGGCGATCCCTTCAAAGACACGTCGTCAGTGGCGATGAACCCGGTGATCAAGTTCACGACGCTGTTTGGATTGCTGGCAGTCGAGCTCGCGGTTAGTTTGACTGCACGCAATAATGGCGACACGAGCTTGACGCAGATACTCGCGTTGGTGTTCTTCCTCGTGTCGGTGTTCTTCCTGTGGCGTTCATTCCACGGCATGCGGATCGGCACGACGGCGCTCGAGCCAACTACGCGCGAGAGAGAAGTGGTGAAAACAGCGGCAGGAGACTAAACACAGATGAGCACGGATGTAAGAGCGGATACATTGATGGGGGCCGCGTTGGCGCCGCTGGATTCAACGCGCGCCGTGGGACTCGTGATTGTTTTTAGTTTGTTCATCGCGGCGTCGGCGCAGTTTGTCATTCCCATTGGAACTGTGCCGATTACGGGGCAGACGTTCGCGGTGCTTTTAACGGGGGCGCTGCTCGGATCGCGTTTGGGCGCCGCTGCTGTAATCGCTTACTTAATCGAGGGCGCGGTTGGCTTGCCGTTTTTTGCCGGAGGTGGTGGCGGCATTGTCCGGTTCTTTGGTCCAACTGGCGGCTATCTCGTTGCTTTCCCGGCAGCAGCGTTTATCACTGGCGCTTTTGCTGAGCACGGGTGGGACAAGCGTTATGAAACTGCCGTGGCAGCGATGGCGATTGGTTCGGCAATAATTTTTCTCGGAGGCTGGGCGTGGTATGCAGTGCTCACCAACACCCCGCCTCTTGCGGCTTTTAAACTCGCCGTGTTGCCTTTCCTGGTAGGTGATGTGATCAAAATCGCGCTTGGCGCCGCAGTGCTTCCGACGGGCTGGGCGCTGCTCAAGCGCAAGGCTTCCGGCAAGCAGTAGATGTACGTTCTAAAAGTAAGATCACACAGTCGCGAGGAACTCGTCGAGTTCACCCATCAGGTTCGCGAAAAGCTCAAAGAGTCAGGCCAGCGCGAAGGCGTCGTGGTGCTTTATGTGCAACACACCACCGCCGGCCTGACGATCAACGAGAACGCCGACCCCGACGTACCGCGCGACATGCTGCACGCGCTGCGCACTCTGATCCCGCAACATGGTATGGGCTTCCGTCACGGCGAGGAAAATTCCGATGCACACATTAAAGCGAGTTTGACGGGTTCGTCGGTGACTGTTCCATTTCAGGATGGAAAGTTGTTGCTCGGACGCTGGCAGGGAATTTTTCTTTGCGAGTTCGATGGTGGGCGTGAGCGCCAGGTGATTATGATGATCCGCTAGATATCTTCTAAATCCTGTAATCCTGTCAAAATTTCCGCAAACTTTTCCACATCAGCTTTAGTCTTTTCCAATGCTCTCCTGCTATCGAGATAAGCGGTCCAGGTCGGTGTTTGTGTGAGGGCCTTCGTCGTGTCGTCGTCGAGCACCTGGGCCATCATCGCAACGAGGTCGCTGACAACGCGCGTGTGCTCGAGCAGCCGTTCGATGATCGAATAGGCAAGTTGTGCCTGTTGAAAGTCAAGATCTTCAGCCATTAATTTTGATACCAACTACCACGTACGAACGGAAGTTCAGTAATCATTGCCGCAATATCATCATCGACAACGACGCTCGTTCCGGCCGCGAGATGCTCGTGCCTGACATAGCCGAGTGCGACAGTGCTGCCGAGTTTGGGTGAAACAACCGCTGAAGTGACACGTCCGATCTCCGCGTTGTCGGTAGACTTTATGATCGTTCCTGGCTCGATCTGCCGGTCAGTTTCAAGCTTCAGGCCGGTAAGTTTCTTCGCCACGTGACCGCGGTGCTTTATGCGCACGATGATCTCCTGCCCGACGTAACACCCCTTCGTGTAGCTCACCACATCGTCGAGGTTAGCCTCAATGACGATGTTCGTTTCATCCATGTCGCGGCCAAAGCGTGGGATGCCCGCTTCGACTCGCAGGATTTCGAGTGTGTCATCGCTCAACGGCTGCGCCCCTGCATCTACGAGCGATTGTCGCAGCTGAGGTGCTTGAGCCGAGTCGACAACCAGATCGAAACCGTCTTCCGCCGTGTGAGTCGCACGAAAGATCGTTACCTGACTGTTTTGCCATTCGGCCTCGACGACGCCGTCGCGCGGCAGATCCGAAAAAGATTGCTCAAACACTTTCTCAACCACTTCGATCGCGCGTTTCCCCTGAACACTCAGCAACGCCGTTTCCGCGGTGACGTCAGAAACCTTAAAGTCACCTGCAAGTGTGAATCGCGAGATCGTTTTGAGCACTGCTTCGTGCGAGGCGGCATCGGTGTCGATTAGAAGCGCTGGTCCATTACCACGCACGACACGAACAGCACCGATCAACCGTCCCTGCACGGTCGGAAACGCCGCGGGCATCCAGCGGTTCTCGCCAAGCTTCTTTACATCATTCGTGATCAGCCCGTTGAGAAACATCGTCGCTTCCGAACCGCTCACTCGAATTCGCCCACGCGTGGATGAGAGATCGATCAGCCCAGCACCGCCATCCCGAACCGCCGCATACTGAGAGGTCGCTTCTTTCATAACCATAATTTACACCAACCTTTTTGGAGTGCGGCGGCCAGGCGCCGCTTTGGTCTCGAGCTCGTGATCAAAGGCTAAAGCGGCGCCGGGCCGCCGCACTCCAAGGAGTATCGCTTTCCCCACGACTTGATAATCCCGCAACTGTTCCGCTTCCCGGCGATGCGACGCCAACACTTGCGGGCTCGGATGATAGATCGGCACAAGCACGCGATTGTTCCACGAGTGTATTTGCGAAGCGGATTCCCTCAAGTTCAACTCATGATATTCAATGCGCTTTAATGCCTCCAGCGCAACTGAACCCAGCGTCACGATCACATTCGGATCAACGGTCTCAATTGTTCGACGCAGGAAGCGTGAACAGTTCGCCAGTTCCTTCTGCGTTGGTTTACGGTTTGCGCCCGTCTCCGAGCGTGGATTACACAGCGCCGCGCTGGTGATGAAGATCTCTTTGCGCGTGAGTTTGATCGAACTCAGAAACCGATCGAAGTTTGCGCCTGATTGGTCTCCGGAAAACGGGACTCGCGTTCGATCCGCTCCTTTCCTTCCCGGCGCCTCGCCGATGAACATCACGCGCGCTTCGGGAGAACCATTTAACTCACTTAGCACTGCTCTGCGCCCACACATCGCCGGACACAGCGTGCAACCCGCAGCTTCCTTCACCAGTTGAGTAAAGGCTTCATTCATTCAACAACCGTGATTTCGCGCGTAACAATGTTATCCCGCAGAGGCCAGCCATCAGGTCCGACCAGTTCGAGCCGGATCGTGTGCTTGCCCGGCACCCAACCTGTGAGCACAACCTGTTCCCAGCGATCGATCCACCGCATTTCATCGTCGTCAACAATATAGCGAACACGAAAGTCGCCGCCATCGCCCTTTAGTTTTGCGTTAACGAGTGAGAAGTCGATTACAACTTCTTCGCCTTCGCGAAAAGTCTTGCCGTTGGGAAGATTAAAGATCAACGACGGCTTGTCAGCGTCGACCTTGCCATCGTCAGCCAGTTGCTTTCCAGGCCGCGACTCGGCACGCAGAATCTGGTGTGGCGGTGGCGTAACAAACGTTGTCGCCGTCGTATGTGAATTCTCGTTGTCGCCCGAGCACGCCACACACGCCAGAACGGTCGCGATCGCCAGCAGCCCAAGCCTTTTTACGAGAGTGTTCATGCGCCTTGCAGCATACACATTTATGCGTGTGAATGAGAAACGTCTAGACATTTCGCCGGGACCGATGTAAGAATCCGCGCCGGACCAGCTAATCACCAAATGGAGGCCACCGTTTTCCCTGTGTGTGGAAGTCTATGAGTACTCGAAAACTGCGTTTCTTCCTGATCACGATTTGTCTCCTAACTATCTCCGTTACATTCATCGCCGGTTGCGGAAGGAATGTCACGCCAACAACCGAAAGTTTTACTCCCGAGATCCAGCCGCTTCCTGCCGGGCTCTCGACCTATGAAGCGATGGTGATTCCGCCAGACAATCCGATGACTCCCGAAAAAGTTGCGCTCGGGCGCCAATTGTTTTTCGACGAGCGACTCAGTATCGACGGATCAAAGTCGTGCTACTCGTGTCACGTGTGTGAGAAAGGATTGACGGATGGTTTGCCGAAGGCGATTGGACCAGGAAACAAGCAACTTCCACGCAGCAGTCCGACGCTTTGGAACATCGGCTATCACAAAGAGTTTTACTGGGACGGTCGCAGCGGATCGCTGGAGAAGCAGGCGATGGCGGCGTGGACTGGTGGGAACATGGGTGTGGGCGACAAGGCCGGCGAGATCGTGGCTAAGATCAACGCATTGCAAGGTTACAAAGCGCAGTTTCAAAAGGTGTTTCAGAGCGACGCCACGGCCGAGAACATGATGAAAGCGATTGCCGCATACGAGCGGACCATAATCAGCGGCAATACCGCGTGGGATCGTTATAGGGCTGGCGACAATACGGCGATTAGTCAGAGCGCCTATCGTGGTTGGAATATTTTCCAGGCGATCAAGTGCAACAACTGCCACGATGGAGTTTTGTTTACCGATCAGCAGTATCACAACGTCGGCATCGGTATGGACCAGGAAAATCCCGATGTGGGCCGGTTTACGGTCACCAAGAAGCCGGAAGACACCGGCGCCTTCAAGACGCCGACGTTGAGAGACATTGCGAAGTCAGCGCCGTACTTTCACGATGGAAGCGCGAAGACGCTCGAGGAGGCAGTGGACATCATGCTGGCGGGCGGCAAACCGAACCAGTATCTGGACAAGAAGAACCTCGAGCCGCACAAGATTCTTCCTGAGCAGCGCGAGGATTTGCTGAACTTTCTCCGATCGCTGACGGTCGATTGCACCCTAAGCAAACCACCGCTACCGCAAAAGTAAAAATCAGCCACGGATTACACGGATTCACACTGATAAAATTAATCCGTGTGCATCCGTGTAAATCCGTGGTCCAAATTTCAGGCTCGAGCCGATTGCACGCCCGTGATCTTCTTGAGCCGATCTTCCACTGCGTCCCACCCGATGTTCGAGAAGAACGCTTCGATGTATTTCGGCCGTTCTGTGGGTTTGTAGTCGAGCAGAAATGCGTGCTCCCAAACGTCCATCACCAGAATCGGCACAAATCCGGCAACGTTGCCGATTTCATGTAAAGTGATCCAGTGGTTTGAGAGCCGTCCATTCGTTGGGTTCTGGTAACAGATGGCCCAACCAACACCGCGCATTTTCCCGATGCCGACGAAGTCAGCCTTCCAGTTGTTGTAATTCCCAAACGATGCTTCCGCGGCTTTCGCAAACTGCGATGTCTGGGCGGGATCTCCGGTGCCGCCTCCGCTGATCAGATTGTCGAAGTAATATTCGTGCAGGACCATGCCGTTATACTCGAACCCAAGCCGGCGAGTGAGTTCAGAGTAAGCAGGCATCTCTTCCTGATCGACCTTACCGTCTTTGATGAACTCGCCGATCCGCTGGGTCAGGTTGTTGGTTTCTTTAACATAGCCTTCATATAGTTTGAAGTGCATTTCCAGCGTTTGGTCCGAGATCCCTTTTAGACCGCTGAGATTAAACTGGCGCGCTTGATAAGAGCCGATTGTGCTCATACATGCCTCCTATTCAATTGTGTGGATTTGACACTATCGCGCCGAGGTGTGGCGAATCCGTTGTGAGGCTGGTGATTTATTGTGTGAATTGCCCATGCCAATTGCCGATTGCGATTGAAGAGCACTGAAATCCAGCGGTCTTCAAATCGGCAATCGGCAATCGGCAATCGGCAATACCTTTTACCTGCCCAGGATCACCCAATCACCGTGCGAAGTGCCCATGAAGAGCAGCATCGGCAGTGATAACCATGCGTTCGTCCTCGAAGCCAGGAAAGCCTGACGTGCCAGTTCAGGCGGTGCGGCCGGACCGGTTCCTGCAGTGGCTGCCAGGATGCGTTTGTTATTGGGCCAAATAATTCCCCAGACGTTCAGCATCATCAGAATGCCGTAAGCTCCGCCTATCCCGATTGAGTACGACTTGTTACTGGCATAGCTCTCCGTACCCACGCTGAACGCCGATGTGAAGAAGCTGATCAGTCCATACGTAAACAACGCCACCAGCACGAATACCACGATGGCAAATACGCGACCGTCTTTCGTTAGAGCCGGGACTTTCTTGATGATCAGATACTCGATGGCAAAAAGGACTATCGGGTAAAGCAGCCACATAATCAACACGTACCAGATGTTGACGTTGCCGCGGCCGACGTTGTTTGCATTCGTGACGTCAGCTTTGAGAATGACCATCGCGAAGTACATCAGACCAGCCAGAACGGTTACGACGGCGCCCCAGCGAAACCACCAGAGCGTGCGACCGAGCAGATCGGGATTGACCTTCTTCTTGGTTTCGGCATCAAGTCCCTTCTGAACGGGAACGTTTACGAGGTTGAAAAAGTAGAGCAAGCCGATCCAGGTGATGCCGGCGACAAAGTGGAGCCACCGCAAAAGTATTCGCCAGAGTTCATCGCCGCTGGGAGAATTAAAGACGTCCTGAAACATAGCCAGACTGATGGGGAGATGAGCAGTTGACTCAATTAGCATACGTCCTCCGTATTGAAAGCCTGGAATTACTCGCGAAGAGTACACCTAGACCAAGCCGCGGCGCAATAACCCTCAGTCTTCGAACGGGCGAGGTCCAGGATCCATGCCACGCACACTTGCCTGGTTGATGACGCGAACTTTCAAATCGCCGTTGACGCGGATCTGGCATGAGAGACGAACATTGGGCGCGAGTTCGGCTTCCATCGCGAGACGGTTGCGCTCGAGTTCTCCCATTTCGCCCGGTTCACCCTCGAGAATCTCGACGCGGCAGGTAGTGCAGCGGGCGTTTCCGCCGCAGCGGTGAAGAATATCGATGCCGGCATCTTCGAGGGCAAGGACGAGTTTCTTTCCCGCAGGTGGTTCAGTTTCGACGAGACCGTTGGCAGTTTCCGCTTGAATCTTTGGCATGTATCGTTGCTCCTAATGTGTAACTAGTTCTAACTGCATAAATTTCGCGTCGACGGGGGTTTTCATAGTAAGGCTCGATCGAAGTTCTGAAAACATAAGGTAAAGCCGAGACCGGTGGCATACTCTTCAAACAAGCTTCGAGCGTGCTCGATATCTTTTGGCGTGTTCGCTTGGAAGATACGCATTGGCAGGATTTTTTAGAGATTTTTCAAGATTGACAAGATGAATCATGTACATCCTGAAAATCTTGTAAATCTTGGTCGCCCAAATACAAACAGGAGACAGGATCGCTCCCGTCTCCTGTCGCAATTCAATCGGCCGTAATCTTTACGCGGTAAACGAAGTTCCGCATCCGCAGCTGCCGGTGGCGTTTGGGTTCTTGAAGGTGAAGCCGGAACCCATCACACCGCTCACGTAATCGATCTCGACGCCATTCAGGTATTGAGCGCTGAACATGTCGACAAACATGCGCACGCCTTTTTCGTCGATAATAAAATCGCCTTCGCGCGATTGTTCTTCTATGTTCAAGCTGTACTGAAAGCCGGAGCACCCGCCGGGTACGACTCTCACGCGGAGGCCTGATGTATCTGGTAAGCCCTCTTCGCTTGCCATGAACTTC
The DNA here is from genome assembly GCA_025922875.1 of Pyrinomonadaceae bacterium. Taxonomy (GTDB): domain Bacteria; phylum Acidobacteriota; class Blastocatellia; order Pyrinomonadales; family Pyrinomonadaceae; genus PSRF01. The sequence continues at coordinate 31,059 of JAICGZ010000003.1, read as the reverse complement.
TTAATTTCAGTTGCGGCCGAGTCGGTGACGTTCAGTGTCACGGTAGGCGCTGTAGTTGCTGACATTTTTATAACCTCTCCAATCAAACTATTAGTTCAGAGTTCCAACTCTGGGGCTTATCTTATTAACCTTTACCCAAAACGACAAGCTCAGGTTTCATGGCTTCAATCGAAACGTAGCGCGCCACTTCTTCCGCAACTCTTCGAAGTGCGTGGGCCTGAGGTGAATCCGGATGGCTGACGACCACCGGCACGCCTTTGTCACCGCCTTCTCGCACTTCCATTCCCAGCGGCACTGTACCCAAAAAGGGCACGTGATATCTAGCCGCCAATGCCTGGCCGCCACCTTCGCCGAATATGTTATAGCGCGTGCCTGTGTCGGGCGCGATGAAGTAGCTCATGTTTTCAACAATACCGAGCACCGGTATGGCGACGGTTTCAAACATTCTCAGCGCGCGCCGTACGTCTGCAACTGCCACATTCTGCGGCGTAGTTACCAGGACTGCGCCCTGCACGGGAACTAGTTGAGCCAGCGACAATTGAACGTCGCCCGTTCCCGGAGGCATGTCCACGATCAAATAATCCAGCTCGCCCCACTTTACGTCCGATAAAAACTGCTTCACCAGGCCGTGCAGAATCGGTCCGCGCACGATCATCGGTTTGTCGCCGGGTTGCAGCAGCGCCATCGACATGAACTTCACGCCGAAAGCCTCAATCGGCACAAGCTTGTTGCCCTCTACTTCCGGGCGTGCTTCACTCGCGCCCAGCATGATCGGAACATTTGGACCATAAACATCAGCGTCCATCAATCCGACGCGAGCGCCGTCGAGACTCAGTGAAACCGCGAGGTTAACGGCGACTGTTGATTTACCGACGCCGCCCTTTCCGGATGAGACCGCGACGATATTTCGCACGCCTTCAACCACCAGCTTCTCGCCGAGACCACGACCTTTCGGCACTTCAGCATCCATTGTCACGGCAACCGAAGCTACTCCAGGCAATGAGCCTACGATCTCCTTCGCAGCGCTTTCCATCTCGGCTTTGACAGGGCACGCAGGAGTCGTCAACACGATTCGAAAAGAAACGTTACCGCCGTCGATTTTGAGGTCTCTGATGAAGCCTAGCGTGACTATATCTTTGTGCAGATCAGGATCTTTGATTTGCCGCAAACCATCGAGAATTAGTTGTTCATTCAGTTGTGTCATATATGGTTGAAGCGTAGCTGATTGGATTTGTGTGGTCAAATGATGATTTTTCCTCGCAAAGGCGCAAAGGAAATCCGCACCATTCTTCTTTGCGCCTTTGCGCCTTTGCGAGGAAAATAGTCGCGTTGCATACAGAAGCCGCAGACCATTTCTTCAATCCGCGCAATGTTGGCGACGCGGGTGAGCCGAGCTTTGTTGGCCGTGCGGCGTCATTGAGTTGTGGCGCGCATGTGCGGTTCTCGATACAAGTCGATGAAGCGCAGAGGGTATCCGAGGCGCGATTTCGGGCCGCGGGTTGCGACGTGTTGGTTGCGGCGGCGTCGGTTTTGACGGAACGAGTCACAGGATTAACGACTGCGCAGGCGGCGGCGATTGGGCAAGCGCCGGCAGAGTTGAGCGACAAGCTCGGTGCAGCCGGATCTGAAAAGTGCGTGGAGATGGCGTGCAATGCGCTGCTGGACGCGATTCGCGAATACAGCAACGCGGCTCGCGACGATTGGGCAGGCGACGAAGCGTTGATCTGTACCTGCTTCTTCGTGTCAGAACGTACAATCGAGCGCGAGATTCAGGCGCGGGCGCTCACGACGGTGGCTGAGGTGACGAATGCCTGCAATGCAGGCGGCGGCTGCGGATCGTGTCATCAACTGATTCAGGAGATACTTGAGACAAATGATTTACCTCGATAACAACGCTACGACTCGAGTCGCGCCGGAAGTGCTCGATGCAATGAAGCCGTATCTCGGTGAGTTTTTCGGTAATCCTTCGTCGGCGCACACGCTGGGTCGTGAGATGAAACGCGCCATCGAGCATTCGCGCGAGCAGGTTGCGAGTCTCATTGGCGCTACGGATCCGGGCGAGATCGTGTTCACTTCGTGCGGTTCGGAATCTGACAACTGGGCGATCCGCGGCGTGCTTGCGACCCGCCCCAGTAGTAAACATATCGTGACCACGCTCGTCGAACATGAAGCGGTGCGAAACCTTTGCCGCTTGCTGGAGAACGACGGCTACGAAGTTACCTGGCTCGACGTGGATCGAAACGGCGAACTCGATCTCGATAGCTTGCGTGATGCTTTGCGACCTGACACGGCGCTCGTCTCGACAATGCTGGCAAACAACGAAACGGGAGTCTTGTTTCCCATCGAGGACATCGGTCGCATTGTGCGTGAGAATTCTGATGCTGTTTTCCACGTTGATGGCGTGCAGGCGGTGGGTAAGGTTCCGATCGGTCTGAAAAACACTGCTGTCGATCTGTTCGCCCTCTCCGGTCACAAGTTCCACGCGCCGCAGGGCATCGGTGCCCTCTACATTCGCCGGGGAATTTCGTTGTCGCCGTTAATTATCGGAGGCGCTCAGGAAGAAGGCCGCCGGGCGGGAACGTCTGCCGTTCCAAACATCGTCGGCCTCGGCGCGGCGTGCCGGCTTGCGCTTGAAGATGACGACCACGCACGAATCGAGCAGCTGCGCAATCTTCTTGAAGACGAGATTCTGAAGCGGATTCCCAACACACGTCTAAACGGCGTTGCGGATCGCTCGAAGCGTCTACCAAATACGTCAAACATCTCTTTCGAATACGTGGACGGGCAAAACATTCTCCTTCATCTCGACCAGGCCGGCATCAGCGTCTCTACCGGCTCGGCATGTCATTCGACAACACACGAATCATCACCAACCCTGCGCGCCATGAACGTGCCTTTCACAGCGGCGCAGGGGTCGATCCGCTTCTCGCTCGGACGATACAATACCGAAGCGGAGATTGAGACGACGCTCAGCGTTCTGCCTGAAATCGTCGCTAAATTAGCGGCCATGTCTCCGTATGAACAATTAAGATAAGCCGGTAGGACTTATACCACCTAGATGTCCTATACTATTCCGCGGCGATTATTATCTTCGAAAGGCTTAACCAATAATCCGATGAGCACTGTTATAGAACCACCTGTCACGCAGGCTGCGAAGAATCTGGAAGAAGTCGAAACTGTGACCATTCGCTTCGCTGGTGACTCCGGCGACGGAATGCAGTTGACTGGAACTCAATTCACAAATACATCAGCCGTAGTTGGTAACGACATCTCGACGTTGCCTGACTTTCCCGCCGAGATTCGCGCTCCCGCCGGAAGTTTGCCGGGCGTGAGCGGATTCCAGTTGAACTTTTCAAGCCAGGACATCAAGACGCCCGGCGACCAACCAAACGTGTTGGTGGCGATGAACCCCGCGGCGTTGAAAGTGAATCTTCCTGATCTCGAAGAGGGCGGCACGCTGATCATCAACATCGATGGCTTTACGCCTGAGAACTTGAAGTACGCGAACTACGCTACGAACCCTTTAGACGACAATTCGCTCGCCGGTTATCGCGTGCACAAGCTGCCGATCTCTACGCTCAACATGAATGCGCTCAAGGGCAACGTCGAGCTCTCGCGCAAAGAGATCGATCGCTCGAAGAACTTCTTTGCTCTCGGCGTGCTCTATTGGCTTTACGATCGCCCGATGGAGAACACGTTGAACTGGATCCGGACCAAGTTTGCAAAGAGCCCTGAACTGGCCAAGGCAAACGAAATCGCGCTTAAGACCGGTTACAACTTTGCCGACACGACAGAAGTTTTTACTACTCACTACACGGTTAAGAAGGCGAAGATCGCGCCCGGCAAGTATCGAAAACTGACTGGTAACGAAGCGACGGCGATCGGGTTTATAGCCGCATCGCAACTCGCCGGGCGTCCGTTGTTTTATGGTTCATATCCGATCACTCCTGCTTCGGATATCTTGCACGAGTTGTCTCGTCACAAGACTTTCGGCGTGAAGACGTTTCAGGCTGAAGACGAGATTGCCGCAGTTTGTGCGGCAATCGGTGCAAGCTTCGCCGGGCAAATCGGACTCACGGGAACGTCTGGACCAGGCGTGGCTTTGAAACAGGAAGCTATCGGTCTCGCCGTGATGACTGAACTACCGCTGGTTATCGTTAACGTGCAACGCGGTGGACCATCAACCGGACTGCCGACGAAGACTGAACAAGCAGATCTGTTTCAGGCAGTTTGGGGACGAAACGGTGAGTGTCCCGCGATCGTCGTGGCTCCGGCGACGCCAGGCGACTGTTTCCACATGGCGATCGAGGCCGTGAGGCTCGCGTTCAAATACATGTCGCCGGTGTTCTATCTGTCTGACGGTTACCTGGCCAACGGCGCCGAGCCGTGGGCAATACCATCGATTGACTCGTTGCCGAAGATCGACGTCACGTTTGCTACCGATCCGGCGACGTTCATGCCGTACGCGCGCGATCCGGAGACACTCGCGCGACCGTTTGCGCTTCCGGGAACTCCGGGTCTCGAACATCGCATCGGCGGTATCGAAAAGCAGCACATCACCGGCAACGTGAACTACGATCCCGAGAACCACCATCTCATGGTCAAGCTGCGACAGGAAAAAGTCGATCGCGCGGTGGCTGATATTCCACTTGTCGAAGTGATGGGTGAGCGTACCGGAAAGGTTTTGGTGCTTGGCTGGGGTTCGACTTACGGCTCGATCACTTCGGCAGTCGAGAAGATGCAGCAGGAAGGAAAGAACGTATCGTCGGCGCACCTGCGGCATTTGAATCCGTTCCCGCGAAACCTCGGCGAAGTCCTCGCGGGATTTGAAACAGTGATCGTGCCCGAGATGAACCTGGGTCAGCTCTGCACGATGATTAGAGCGAAGTATTTGGTCGATGCGGTGCCCTTCTCGAAGGTGAAAGGACGCCCGTTCCAGATTCGGGAGATTGTCAGGAAGGTGGAAGAGTATTTGTAATGTTGGAGCGTTCCTCACAGCACACAGGTAGGAGTAAAGCGATGAGTACTACCTCAACAGCATTGATGACCGCGGAAGATCTGTTGCGGCTTCCACGCGGATATTATCGTGCTGAACTCATCAATGGAGAACTTATTAAAATGTCACTGCCCGGACTTCCTCACGGCCGGATTGCTATGCGTCTTTCTATATCGCTTGGACAATTTGTTTCGGAACACGGATTGGGTGAAGCCTATAACCAGATCGGATTTAAGCTCACTTCGAACCCGGACACTGTTTTGGGACCAGACGTCTGCTTCATCTCCAAACAGCGACTCGATGAGATCGGAGAAGTCACTGGTTACTGGCCGGGCCCACCAGATCTCGCAGTCGAGGTTTTGAGTCCCGGAGATCGTCCCGGCACGGTAAATAAAAAAATATCGCAGTGGCTTGGTTTCGGTACGAAGCAAGTTTGGATCGTGGACCCGAAGCACTCGACCGTAACAATCTATCGGTCAGCCTTAGATACCACGACGTTTTCAGGATCTGATTACCTGGAGGCGCAAGACCTTCTGCCGGGTTTCCGGATCTCGTTGGACAGAATCTTCGGACCTGCGCCGGGAACGATTAAATAGAGCCAAGGTAAATTCAGGAGAAATAATGAGTACAGAGAGTAACGGACATAGTGGTAACGGAAACGTAAACAAACCTTTCACAGAAACGGTGTCTGCTGAGAGTGACACGGGCTCGGCCGTATCGGGCCGCATTGCACCGCCGCCGGGACAGATGAAGAAGGCTGACTTCGTTTCCGATCAGGAAGTGCGTTGGTGCCCGGGCTGCGGCGATTACGCCATTCTCAACAACGTGCAGAAAGTGATGCCCGAACTCGGTATCCCGCGTGAAAAGATCGTGTTCGTGTCAGGGATCGGGTGCTCGTCGCGCTTCCCCTATTACATGAACACCTACGGTTTCCACAGTATTCATGGACGCGCGCCCGCAGTGGCAACCGGCATCAAGTGCGCGAATCCAGATCTCAGCGTGTGGGTGATCACCGGCGACGGCGATGCGCTGTCGATTGGCGGAAACCATTTCATTCACGCTATCCGGCGCAATCTCGACATCAACTACATCCTCTTCAACAACCGTATCTACGGTTTGACGAAAGGCCAGTACAGCCCAACTTCCGAGTTTGGCAAAAAGACCAAGTCGACTCCCTCGGGCACTATCGACTACCCGATTAACCCGTTGTCACTCGCAATCGCGAGTGAATCGACGTTTGTCGCGCGTTCGATCGATATCGACGTCAAACATCTCGGCGCGATGGTCGACTCGGCGGCGAAGCACAAGGGCATCTCGTTTATCGAGGTCTACCAGAACTGCAATATCTTCAACGATGGCGCCTTCGACTACTTTGCCGAGCGCACCGTTCGCCCCGACCGCGTGCTCTATCTCGAGCATGGCAAACCGATGATCTTCGGCAAGGATCGTAAGAAAGGCGTTCGCATGAACGGCGCGCTTCCCGAGGTCGTGACCATCGGTGAAAACGGCATCACCGAAAACGACCTGCTGGTGCACGATATCTACTTGAAGGATCCTTCGGTAGCGTTCATGCTGGCGCGTATGGAGCAACCTGACTTCCCGCAACCAGTCGGGATCTTCAGGGCGATTGAGCGACCGACTTATGAAGATATGATGGCCGACCAGATCGAAGGAGCCATTGCAAAGTCAGGGCCGGGAAGTTTGGAGAAGTTAATTAACAGCGGCGATACCTGGCTCGTCGAGTAGTTCCGAGGACAGGATTGACGGAAAATCCGGTCAATCCTGTCCAAAGCGGCGACGATCAAGCTTGATTCTTCCGGTGCCTCTTCATTCCTACATTAGTAATCGTCGAGGGGGAATTCGTGCTGGGATTCGCCGGGTTAGACGAAACGTGCTGCTCTGACGCATCGCCAAACATTTTATTTGCCTTCTTGCGGCGACCTCGCAACGCCGGAGTTTTTTCCATCTCCTCGCGATTTTGATCCGGATTACCTGCAAAACCGGTTTGCTGTCCGCGCGGCTTTGCCGGCGTACCGGCTTTATGCTGATCCTTCCTTGTTCCCATGGCTCTTACCCTTCCTGGTCCTCTTTCTCGCGAGCGACCACTTCAACGCGATCGGGGTTATCAATGTAGTGATGATGACCATGATAACAATTGCCCCGAAAATCGCCGAGTTGATTACCGGCCGGGCCACACCCGTAGCTGAAGGCAACATCAGTGTCGCGCCAATGCCGGCGAATATCAAACCAACTTCACCACGCGGGATCATTCCCAGACCAACTGCAAGACGATTGATGCCTCGCTCCACCACACCGAAAGCGCAGATCTGTTTTCCGATTATCGCTGCCACAGTAAGTGTGAACGCAAATCCAAGAATGCCGAATTGACCAAACAGCCGAAAGTCAACTTTCAATCCCATCAACACGAAGAAGATCGGCACGAGCACTGTACTCACTGGCTGTAAGAGATCGTGAAGATCACGCTCCTGTGGTCCGCCGCGTGGTTGGTAGTGCACTTCATCCAGAATTAGTCCCGCCGCAAACGCACCGACGATCGGCGCCAGGCCGACCTGCCCCGCCGCCCACGACAGAAACAGGCAAAACGAGATTGCCAGCGTGAGCAAAACACCTCTGGATTCGAGATGCCCTGCACCACGAAGCATTCGTGGCACTAGAAAGATTCCAACTACAATCGAACCGATTAAAAATGCGAGCGACTTCAGCGCGATTACACCAATGTCGAGCATTGAAAGCGCGACGCCCGTTCCGGCTGCATTGATTGCGCCAGCCACCACCGCAAGAACCAGGAGGGCAAGCACATCGTCGATGACAGCCGCGCCGAGAATTATGCGTGCCTCGCGCGTTGCCAATTTCCCGAGGTCTTTAAAAACACGCGCCGTAATGCCGACGCTTGTTGCGCAGAGAGTTGCGCCGATGAAGATGTGAACGAGCCGAGGCTCATCTGGAATGAAGTACGCGGAGATGCCCCATCCGAGAAAAAACGGAGCGACCACACCGAGAACAGCCACCACCAAAGACGACCAGCCGACTTCGAGCATCTCTTTCAAGTCAGATTCGAGCCCGACTTCGAACAGGAGAATGATCACACCCAGTTCGGCAAGGGCGGCAATCGTCGCGCTGGTCTTTAATGGCTCTGCCCAGTTGACGCCAAGTAGCACGAGATTCCCGAGTAGGATTCCGCCAAAGAGTTCACCCAAGACACCCGGCTGCTGAAGACGCTCGAAGATCTCCCCGCCAAGCTTTGCGACCACCAGCATTACCGCCACGCCAATCAGAACGGCCGGATCGAGGCCGTGGCTACCGGAATCGTCAGTAGCTGCTGAAACCTGCGGTGCGAGAATAAAAAACACGAGGGTGCCGAGGATAATTTGGGCTGGTTTCATTAGGTTTTCGGCAAAATCAGCCGATTATGCCACAACTGCCCACGGTTGCGCCGTCTTCGGGAGTTGCTTCCCTAAGGGGAGGTCTCTATAATGCGCCCCACTTAAGGGCGCTTCCCCCGGCAGGTTGGCGTCCAATCATCGAAACAACTATGGCGACTCCCCTTCGATGGAACCAGCGTAGACGTGTCGCGCCCTATGGCGGCGCCAAACGACCCGACACTCCGTTACGTTCCCTGGCTCTTAGTTTGACGCATGTGGCGCGTGCTGCCCTCACCGAGCCGTACATGCTGAGCATCGAGCACGAACAAATCCAGTTAAACCGGTTGCCGAAGGCCTTCGATGGCTTTCGCATAGTGCAGCTTTCAGATATTCATCACGGTCCATTTTCAGATCGAGAACAGATCGAGCGCGCCGTTGATACAGCAAACCGGCTCAAGCCTGACATCATCGCTCTGACCGGCGATTACATCTCCAAGGAGCGATATTACGCGGCACCCTGCGCGGAGATGTTGGGTAAATTGGAAGCGCGACATGGAGTCTACGCCGTCCTGGGTAACCACGATCATTGGACCGATGCAGCCCTGATAACGGACCTGTTTCGTGCCGAGGGAATCACCGTCCTGGTAAACGAAGGCATGCGCTTCGAAAAAAATGGTGAGGCCTTCTGGCTGGCAGGTGTCGACGATACGATGGTGGGCCTCGAAGACTTATCGCTGGCGCTAGCGGGCGCACGTCAGGATGAAATGAAACTCCTGCTCGCACACAATCCAATTGTTCTCCGGCGCGCAGCGCGAGCTTCGGTTGATTTGGTTCTCAGCGGACATACCCATGGCGGGCAGGTTGCGATCAGAGGTGAGCGCAACACCTTGCGAGGAGCCCGGAAACGTTTGTTGAAGGGCCTCGGACGCCTCGGAAATACTCAGATTTACGTTAACCGCGGTTTAGGGACTGTGGTGTTACCCATCAGATACGGCTGCCCTCCGGAAATATCGTTGTTGGAACTTCGAAGTTAGACAGGATGTAATCCTGTAACTACATGTCCTCCCGGATCGTCACTGTTCCTAATCTTCTGACTGTATTCCGGATGGTTTTGATTCCGGTCTTCGTCTCGTTGCTCTTTTATCAACGATTCGTACTTGCCCTCGCTATTTTCATTCTCGCTGGAATTACAGACGGGTTGGACGGCCTGTTGGCGCGGCGTTTCAATCAAAAGTCTCAGCTCGGAACTATCCTTGATCCAATTGCAGACAAACTGATGCTGGTTACGGCTTTCGTCGTTTTGTCGATGAGGGCCGTTTTCCCACAGCCCTTGCCGTCTCATCTTCCGGTTCCGTTTTGGGTAACCGTAGCGGTCATCAGCCGCGACGTTTTTATTCTCGTCGGGGCGGCGGCCATCAACATCGTCACCGGATTCCGGGGCTTCCGTCCCTCTCTGCTTGGAAAAATCAATACCACCGTACAAATCATCGCAATTGCCGCCATCATGTTCGCCGCCAGCGTGCCCTACGGCACCGGCTATTACCTGCCTACCATCTACACTACCGTCTTCGCCTTCGCCGTACTTTCCGGCGCTCACTACGTCTTTTTTGTCTCAAAACTGGTAAACGAAGACCGCCGTTAGGCATCTAAGAGACACTCAAATAAAGTTGACAATGACGCACTCAAGTATTATATTGTGCGAGCGTTCAAGGCGAATTGTCGCAATGCTTTAATCAAGGAAGGTTTTGGAGACTAAAAGATGAGCAAGATTATTGGAATTGACCTAGGAACAACCAACTCGGTCGTGGCGGTGATGGAAGGTGGTGAGCCCACCGTAATCACTAACTCCGAAGGTGGCCGCACCACGCCCTCGGTCGTGGCGTTCACCAAAGACGGCAGTCGCCTTGTTGGTCAGGTTGCCAAACGCCAGGCGGTAACCAATCCCGAAAATACTGTCTATTCGATTAAGCGATTCATGGGACGTCGCTATAACGAAGTTACGGAAGAAATCAAACAGGTTCCATACAAAGTTCAGGGCGCGGGCAATGGCGATGTGCGTCTCGCGGCGGGCGGCAAAGAATGGAGCCCGCCGGAGATCTCGGCGATCATCCTGCAAAAGATGAAACAGTCGGCTGAAGATTATCTCGGTCAGAAAGTCGATAAGGCCGTGATCACCGTCCCCGCTTACTTCAACGACTCGCAACGCCAGGCGACGAAAGACGCCGGCAGAATCGCGGGCCTCGAAGTGATGCGTATCGTGAACGAGCCGACGGCAGCAGCGCTTGCCTACGGCCTCGATAAAAAGAAGGACGAGACGATCGCAGTGTTTGACTTCGGCGGCGGTACGTTTGACGTGTCGATCCTCGAGGTTGGTGAGGGCGTCGTCGAAGTGAAGTCGACAAACGGCGATACACACCTGGGCGGCGATGACATCGACGAACGACTCATCGAGTGGATTATCGAGGAGTTCAAGAAGGACCAGGGTATCGACCTTTCCAACGACAAAATGGCGTTGCAGCGTTTGAAGGAAGCCGCGGAGAAGGCAAAGATCGAACTGTCGAGCACGATGGAAACTGAGGTAAATCTTCCGTTCGTGACCGCGGATCAGTCCGGTCCGAAACACCTCGCGATGAAACTTACGCGAGCACGTTTTGAGCAGTTGGTGGATCCGATCCTCTCGAGACTGAGAGGTCCTGTCGAGACGGCGTTGAAGGATGCCGGCCTCGATGCGAAGAAGATCGACGAGGTAGTGCTCGTTGGTGGTTCGACGCGTATTCCGAAAGTTCAGGAAATCGTAAAGGAAATGTTTGGCAAGGAGCCAAACAAAAGCGTGAACCCTGACGAAGTGGTTGCGATCGGCGCGGCCGTGCAGGCGGGTGTTCTTTCAGGTGAAAAGACCGACATCCTTCTGCTCGACGTGACACCACTGAGCCTCGGCATCGAGACGCTGGGCGGAGTGTTCACCAAGTTGATCGAAAGAAACACGACTATTCCCACACGGAAGTCGGAGATCTTTTCAACCGCTTCCGACAATCAGACGTCGGTGGAAGTCCACGTGCTGCAAGGTGAGCGGCCGATGGCCAGTGACAATCGCACGTTGGGCAAGTTTCACCTCGTCGGTATTCCACCGGCACCGCGTGGCATGCCGCAGGTGGAAGTTACTTTTGACCTCGACGCCAACGGCATCGTGAACGTTTCGGCCAAGGACATGGGAACCGGCCGCGAACAGAAGATCACGATTACGGCTTCTTCCGGTTTGTCGAAGGACGAAATCGACAAGATGATGAAGGACGCCGAGTCGCACTCTGCTGACGACGCTCGCAAGCGCGAGGAGATCGAAGCGCGCAATCGTCTGGATGGACTCGTCTATCAGATGGAGAAGACGCTCTCCGACAATCGCGACAAGGTCGGAGCAGTTGCGGCTGACGTCGAATCGGCGATTGCTGAGGCGAAGAAGGCACTGGCTGAAGGCGGAGTCGAAACGCTTAACAACGCTTTCAATCAACTGCAAACCGCGTCGCACAAGTTGGCTGAGGCGCTCTATCAGCAGGCGCCACCGCCGGGAGCTGGTGCGCAACCGGGTGGTGATCAAGCGTCAGCGGCAGGTGCATCATCCTCGGGTGGTTCGGCTGACGACAACGTCATCGATGCCGAGTACGTGGATGTAGACGAGAACAAATAGCATTCCAATTGCCGATTGCCGAATGCCAATTGAAGAGGCGGAGAAGTAGTATTCGCTCCGCCTTTTCTTCAATCGGAAATCGGCAATTGGCAATCGGCAATAAACTAGATGGCTAAGCAAGACTATTACGAAATACTCGGCATCAAGCGCGACGCCAAGCCGGATGAAATCAAGAAGGCTTACCGGCGTTTGGCGCGTAAGTATCACCCTGATGTGAATCCGGGTGACAAGGCTGCCGAGGAACGCTTCAAACTCATGTCCGAAGCGCACGACGTGCTTTCGGATCCGAAGAAGAGAAGCGTTTACGACCGCTTCGGGCAGTACTCTGAAAACCTCGCTGACGCGGCGGCGAGAGGTGCTGGTCCATCCGGTGGCGGCCGGACCGCACCGGGTTTTGATTTCACTGGTTTTGATTGGGGTAGCGCGTCGAGTGGTGCTGGAGGCGGCGGCAGCAGTTTTCGCGACATCTTCGCCGATCTTTTTGGTGGTGGCGCCACGCGCGAAAAGGAACCACCGCGGCCTCAGCCGCAACGAGGCGCGGACATCGAGATGCCGCTGAGCCTCTCGTTTGAAGAAGCAATCAAGGGACTCACCACAAACATCACGGTCAATCGTTCCGAGCAGTGTTCGCGTTGCAATGGAGCGGGCGACACTGGTGGACCAGTAGTTGTTTGTCCTACGTGTAAGGGAACGGGCCAGGTGCAAAGAGCCGGCGGCCGTTTGAGATTTGCGCAGGAGTGTCCTGACTGCGGTGGTACCGGACGACGTCGCGCGCCGTGTTCGCTTTGCCACGGAAAAGGCACGATGCCCAAGACGGAGACGGTGAAGGTCCGTATTCCGGCAGGTGTCGAGACAGGCTCGCGCGTGAGAATTCCCGGGAAAGGTGAAGGCGGCCGTCTGGGTGCTCCGCCGGGTGATCTGCACATCATCACCAACGTCGGCCCGCATAAGTACTTCACGCGCAAGGGCGACAACATCTACGTAACCGTTCCGATTACCGTGCCGGAAGCTGCGCTCGGCGCGAAGATCGAAGTGCCGACGGTTGAAGGTAAGACGCAGTTACGCGTTCCACCCGGAACACAGTCTGGACAGAAGTTTCGTTTGCGGGAGCGTGGAGCGCCATCGCTTCGCAATCCGGGCGCGAAGGGGCATCAGTTTGTAGAAGTGCAAGTGACTTTGCCGAAAGTGATTTCGGAAGAGACCAAGGAATTGCTGCGGGAGTATTCGAAGCTGAATGCGACGAACCCGCGAGTTGAGATGGGGTTAGAGTGACTGAGTGACGAGGAAGCCGAAAACGTACACGATCAGCGCGGTAGCGGAGCAGTATGGCATTCATCCGCAAACGCTGAGACTTTATGAACGCGAGGGGTTGTTGAAGCCTTCACGCTCGGAAGGAAACACGCGGCTGTACACCGATCCGGATCTTGAACGGCTCGAGCTTATTCTTTCGTTGACTCGTGACCTTGGAGTGAATCTCGCGGGCGTTGAGATCATTCTCAACATGCGTGAAAAGATGGACGCGATGCAGCGGGAGTTTGAGCGGTTCTTCCAGTATCTGCAATCGCACGCCGATGAGCTCACCAGTTTTGATCCCGTACCGGAAGCGAGTGACGCGCTTGTGCCTCTCACTCGCGCTGCCGCGTTGCGACGAAGAGTAAAACATTAGACATCCTGTAAATCTTGTAAATCCTGTGATACAGTTTCGCGCGTAGTAGAAACCTCACAAGGAGTTACAAAAGATGACCTCACGTCTCACACTTCTCACTATTCTTGTATTAACTCTCAACCTAAATCTTAAAGCGCAGGATCTCGACACAGTCACGATCTTCGGCCGCGTCATGGACCAGAACACAGCCGTGCTTCCGGGAGCCGAAGTCGAAGCGAAGCTCGTCAAGTCGGGTCAAAAGCGCACCACCACGACCGATACCGAAGGTCGCTATCGTCTAATTCAACTCGAACCCGGAACATACGCCATTAGAGTTTCATATACAGGGTTTGCAGCCCAGGAAATCAATGGCGTCGCAACTGTCTCCGGGCAGAGTTTGCAGTTTGATGCGACGCTGATTCCGTCAGACGTTCTCGTTGAGCCGGTTGTTATCGCAGCCGCAGATACAGCAGTCATTGATACGAAACGGACGATCGTTGGCGCGACACTCACGTCGCGTGAAACAGAGTCCTTACCAATCGCGACGCGTTCAGTTCTGGATCTGCTGTTTACACTTCCCGGCGTAACGGAAGAATCACTCTCCACGCGTGATCTCGCGGAAGATCGCAACACAAATCATGCGAACACACCTGAAGAAGCGGGTACGTTCTCTCTCGCAGGCGCGCCGGCTTACTCCAACAACCTGACCATCGACGGCTTGGACAACAACGACGATCGCGCGGCCCGCGAGCGTTTTCAACCGTCGCTCGAGGCGGTCGCGGAGGTGCAGGTGATCAATAATCAATTCTCGGCTGAGTATGGGCGCGCGTCCGGTGGTCGTGTCAACCTGCGCACACGCAGCGGCTCGCAGCAGTTTCATGGTCGCGCGTTTTACTTCTTCAAGGACGAAGCACTCAACGCAAACAGCTTTCGCAATAATTCGTTGGGCGTTCCGCGGCTGCCGCTACAGGAACACGTCGCCGGATTCACGCTAGGTGGCCCCTTGCCTGGCAGTGAGTCGGTGTTCTTTGTTTCTTACGAAACAAATCGCGTTCTGGATAGCGCGCTTATCGACACGCTCGTTCCGGTGAAACAGAACGCTGCATTTCCGCTGCCTAATCCAACCCACCTTGCTCGCACACGGCTCGAAGATGCTGAAGCTCCGACGCTCGCCGCTGAGGTCGCGCCGTTCATCTCCTCGATCAGCACGCCACTAAAAAACACGAATATCACGGCGCGCGTCGATCATCAGTTTGGACCAATGCATAACGCGTCGCTCGTTTATCAACGGGGACGGCTCATCAACCTGAGACAGTTTGGCGGCGGTAATCGTCTGGCGGAGGCGCTCCAGGGACGAAGACGCAATTCAGACGCAATCTCGTTATCGGATAATTACGTGTTGTCTGACCGGCTGGTGAATCAACTGCGACTTCAGTACTCGCGTCTGGCGCCGGCTTTCGAAGCTTCCGCGGGTGATAAGCCCGTCGTGCTTATCACTTTGAATGATCCGTTAATTGCTGGAGATACGGAAAGACGATCGGGGACACTGATCGCCGGATCCTCGACCTCGGGCGGCAGTGATCGCCGTGAGGATCGCATGCAAATTCAGGACGTGCTCTCGTTCGTGAGTGGCAATCACTCACTCAAGCTCGGAGCTGACGTTCATCACGTTCGTTCGACGTTTATTGATCTTTCGGATCTCAGCGGGACTTTTAACTTCGCCAGTGCGGGAGACTTTCTGGCCGGAATTCCCAGTCGCTTCAGGCAGAACTTCCAAAGCTCATCAACGCAGAAGAATACTTATACCGGCGTCTTCGTGCAGGATGAGTGGCAACTCCTGCCGCAACTGCTTTTGAGTTACGGCTTGCGTTATGAGTACGAGACTATCTTGCGCGACCCAAACAATTTTGGCCCACGGCTGTCAATCGCTTACAGCCCGTTTGAATCAGGGAAACTCGTGCTGCGGTTTGGCGGCGGGATCTTCTTCAACCGACCATTGCTGCGAACGATCGACGATTTCACTTTAGGCAAACAACAACTCTTCTTCGACACGAATCAGCTTCGCGACCCAGCGACAGGTAAGCCGATGACAGCGGAACAGAGGCGTGCCTTCATCGCGGCGAATCTTCGGTTTCCTGAGACGCTCACGGTTGACTCGCGTTTGGCCCGTGAGTTCGGGGTTTTGAATACAGACTTCTCACGCCGCCTGGATCCCGCTTTGAGAATTCCCGAGAGCTACCAGATCAATGCTGGTGTCGAACGTGATTTGGGCCGAGGCTATTCCGTTGAAGCAAACTTCACTTTTACGCGAGGCATACACCTCTGGCGAGAATTCAATGCAAATGCGCCTGTGCTTCCTTCCGGCTACAAAGACTTCTCCGAGTTCCTTGCCTCACGCGATTTTGCGAACTTCTTTAATCCCACGACGTCATCTCGCCCGCTTTACAATGCCGCCACGGCAGGCGAACTCGTCAGGTTTAGCTACGGAAGCCCGAGCTCAAACAGCGTGAATCGCACAGTCGAATTTGGCGTTCCGGTTTCAGTGATGAATCTCAACAGTCCAACTTCGACGACCATGATCGAAGTCGCACTGGCCACACTCAATCACCTGCGCCCGGATCCTACTCGCGGAGAACTCGAGCAACTGATCTCGGCGGGAAATAGTTTCTATCGAGGCATGACACTCGAGTTGCGGAAGCGATTTGGTTCCGGGTTCACTTTTCGTGCTGGTTACACGCTGTCGAGTTTGATTGACGATGGAGTGGTTAACACCTCCGATGCGCTTGTTCCAGGAGACTTCCGTGCTGAACGAGCGCGTAGTCTGCTCGATCGCCGCCACCGTTTTGTGTTTTCAGGAACGTTCCACTTGCCGCGTGTACTCGGCTCGTTGCAGTTGTCCCCGATCTGGCGTGTCGCCTCGGGCGCGCCATTCAACATCTCACTTGGCGGCGTCGATCGCAATCTCGACGACGTCTCAAACGATCGTCCCAACTATTCCGGAGACCTTCGTCTACTTCGCTGGCGTGCACCCGGTGAGCCGCTCGATCCTTCCGTGATCCAGTCATTCAGCGTGCCGCAGATTGGTCAGGTAGGAAACCTGCCACGCAACGCGGGCCGCGGCCCAGGTCTCTTCGTGTTCGATCTGAACGTCACGCGCGAAATCAAGCGTCTGCGATTCTCAGTGGAGGTTGATAATGTGTTGAATAAGACGGTGTTCAGTTTTGGATCCGAGTTCATTAATTTCGACGAGGCGTTTCTTGTTGCGAAGCGGACCATGAGGCCAAGGCAGATCAGAGTGGGGTTGAAGATCAATTTTTAGCCACGGATGAACACGGATCTAAAGCACGGATTACTCACGGATCAGGGTGTTCTATGACGTTTATAACGAATTAGGGCATGGATTCCTGGAGTCGGTGTATCACCGGGCATTGGTGTTAACGCTGCAATCGGTGGGACTGAATGTCTGTAGTCGGGTGGCCATTCCGGTGGGGTTCCGTGGGCATCAGGTTGGCTGCTTTGAGGCGGATGTATTGGTCGAAACCTGCGTGTTGCTTGAGCTTAAAGCAGCACGCAGCCTTGATTCATCCCATCGAGCGCAACTAATGAATTATTTGAGAGCGACGGATATCGAGATGGGGCTGTTACTGAATTTCGGCGAGAGGCCTGAATTCAAAAGAGTGGTTTTCGACAACCTCAAAAAGCAACGGCCAATCCGCAAATAATCCGTGTTATCCGCGGTTACGGTATTTCTCGCATCGTGCCCGTGAGCGTTCAATTCGTCGTTTCATCCAGCGGTTCATCGTCATTTCCTTCCCATTTCCTCTGATGAGGTCTGTACGTATGGGTTGCTTCGCAGGTTCTATGCCAATGCGTCTTCCCCTATCTGTAACGCGGATTCAGGCGTCAAAAAGGACCTCGGGCCGCACGATTTCGTATCCAAAAGCCGCAAATAGCTTATGGTAAACTCCGGTTGATGGCAGTCACTGACTCACAAACTGAGCACGTCAGCGAGATCGAAGCAGCTTTGCTCGACGCCGAACTGTTCATGAAGTACCAGGCGCCAGACCGGGCCATTAAGCGCCTGCGGACTGCCCTCGAACTGAGCCCTCGCTCGATCAAATTGCGCGAACGCCTGCGCGAGATTTGCACCTCGAGCAAGCAGATCGAAGAGGCCGCGCGCCAGTGTCTCGCGCTCGTCAGTATCTACATCGAACGCGCAGATTTTGACACGGCCCACGATCGCCTCCTCGAAGCCAAGCAACTCGATGGGCGCATAAATATCGCCGGCGGTCTCGAGGCAATCCGTCGCGCGCGGCGGCCCGATCTCAAGCCGGCTCCGGCCCCCGAAGCCAACTTCGAACGGAAACATTTCACGCTCGCCGGTGATCTCAGCGCCATCAGTGTCTTTGACGCCATTCAGGTCATCGAAAATGCACGGCTGAACGGCGTACTGACTATCAGCGGTCCGAATCACGAGGGTCTGGTGAAGTTCAACGAGGGCAGGATTGTCGATGCGGAGTGTGACCGCCACACCGGTGATTTGGGTTTTCAGCGAGTGGTGGAGATTACCGGCGGCACGTTCGAGTTTCAGAAAACTTCAGAACAGTTTCCGGCGCGGATTCAAGCACTCAGCAACACAAACCTCATCCTCGACACACTCCGCCTATTAGACGAGCGCAAACAGTAATCCTCTCAATCAATCAAAACACGTGTATTGAGCGCTTCGGCTTTTTCGATTGCGGTGAGCAAGCGAAGAAACTGGTTGTAGTTCCGACTGCGCGAAGTTAAACGCGCAACTTCCGATTGGCTCAGGTCGCTGCGCAGTACCAGATCCAGAAAATCGTAGTAGTCGGCCGCGGCTTCGTACGGAAGTTCGCGAGTGTAGGTGGTGGTGTTGCTGTCTTCCGAGCGAAAGCCGGCGAGGAGATCGAAGATGTTGTCCGTCGTGAGTCGCGCGGCATCGCGTGTGAGAACAATCGGCACCCGCAATTCAAAAAACCTTAAACCCTCTTCAGTAACAACACGGCGCAACTCCTTTGTCGCCTCGCCATCAAAAGGCGATTCCGGATCCACCAGAATGCGAAGCAGCCGCGGTTGATCTTCTTTGTCCAGAGTGTCGAGCGCGAGCTGCACGCGGTCCGCTAGAAACTTTTCGAACTGCGCCTCGACGGGATAATTGATGCGTCCCAAACAACCTACCGATTCGCCGTCGCCGGCTGTATCGAGCGGCAGGCATGCGGGGCAGTGAGCACAAACAATTGTCGCCTCCTGCATTCGTTCGATTTCAGCGCTGGCGTTCTCTACCCACTGAAGTTTATCGACCGACGGCGCGCCGGCGTCGCCCGTCGTGATCTTTGCGTGCAGGCTGCTCAAGCGCCCCCACTGACGCAGGTGCTGTTCGGAGTAATTTGCGCGCAGGGGGCAAGCGTATTGGAGTGCGAATTCAAGCGACATCGTGGAAAGTATAGGCCATGTAAGTCCTGTAGGTCATATAAGACCTATAATGCTGCTTTGTGGTAAGCTTTTGGCATTCCCGCAAGCGCCGCTTAGAAAGGTCAAGCCCATGGCAGTTAGTCAGGAACTCTTGGAAATACTCGCCTGTCCTGCTTGCAAGGCGAAGGTTGAACTAAAGCCGGATGGGAACGCGCTGAAGTGCGTCGAGTGCAAACGCGTTTATCCTATCCGCGACGACATCCCGGTAATGCTCATCGACGAGGCCACCATCGAAGAATGATCCGATGAACAGCCTGCGCGACATCGTTGAACTTTCTCCTCAGTTACGCGTCATCGAAACACAAGCAATGTACGGATTGCAGGGTCAAGACGCCGCGCAACCACTTGCACCGCCTCGCTGGGATTGGCGAGACGTGCGCAAGGTCCTGTTCGTTCGTCTTCGTTCGATCGGCGACACCGTTCTGGCCACACCTTCAATCTTTGCGTTGAAGCGCTTTTTGCCAAACGTCGAGGTTCACATTCTGGTGGAAGACTGGGTCGCGCCTCTGCTCGACAACCATCCTCATCTCGACAAGGTAGTTGTGTTGGAACGCGGCGGTTTGGTGGCTCGGACACGCGTGGCGCGTGAACTCCGCTCCGCTGGTTATGACGTTGTCTACAACCTGCACGGAGGGACCACTGCAACCTTCCTGACGCGGGCCACCGGCGCACGCCATCGCGTGGGTTTCAAGACATATCAATACGCTCAACTTCATAATCATCAGGCGCCGTCGCCTCTGCTGCTTTGGGGACAACAGAAAACGCACTCCGTCGAGCAACAGCTTGCTTTACCTGGTTGGACCGGAGTTCCGGTTACCGATCGACCGCGCACGCAGTTAGGTGTGTCGGCCGGTGCGGCGCAATCTATCGAGGAGCGACTCGACGCGGCCAACCTCGCCGATCGAAAGATCGCATTGATTCATCCAGCGGCAGCGTTTGCGACGAAGCAATGGGCGACAGAAAACTTTGCGCGTGTGGTTGAGTTTCTGGCTGATCGCGATTACGCGTCAGTAGCGATCGCAGCACCTAATGAAAACGCGATCCTGGAAAATTTGTTGTCCGAAGCTTCAGTGCGAATCGTGAGACTTGATCTGTCTTTGCCGGAAGTGACTGCGCTGGCCGCGAGATCGCAACTGTTTGTTGGTAACGACAGTGGAATCGCGCACATCGCAGCGGCGGTGGGAACACCGAGCGTAGTTATTTTTGGTTCATCGAATGTAGCGCACTGGCGTCCGTGGAACCGCGCCGCTGCCGAAGTCGTGTTTGAAGAAATGCCGTGCCAGCCGTGTCACGGATATTTTTGCGAAAAGTTTGCACAGCCCGAATGTATCCTGCGCGTGCCTGTGGCGAGAGTCACAGCCGCGATTGAAAGATGCCTCAGTTAACAAAAGCTCGCGCTACGGAGATTCTGCAAGCCCTTCGCGACGTTTATGTCGTCGTGCTGGGCGACGTGATGCTCGATGAGTTTGTGTGGGGCGACGTCACGCGGATTTCTCCGGAAGCGCCGGTTCCTGTTGTCGATGTGCGCCGTGAATCGGTGCACCTTGGTGGAGCCGCGAACGTGCTCGCGAATCTGGTTGCGCTCGGCGCACACGGATCGGTCGTCGGCGTGATAGGTAACGATGGAACAGGCGAGCGTTTGCGGGTTGGATTGCGCGAACTCGGAACTTACGATGATTCGCTGATAGTCGATGAAACACGCCCGTCAACTACTAAGACACGCATCGTCGCGCACAGCCAGTTAGTCGTCCGCGCGGATCGCGAGTCTCGCGCACCCGTGAGTGCTGCTATAGAAGAGAAGATCGTTTCGTGCCTTAAGGACGAATTGAAGCGGGCCGATGCGTTTGTCGTTTCAGATTACGACAAGGGTGTTGTTACGCCCGCAATACTGCGCGAGATTCTACCCGTTGCTTACGAGCAAGTTCCGGTGCTGGTAGATCCAAAGCTGCGCAACTTCAATTTCTATCGCCCGGCAACGCTGGTGACGCCTAACCACTTCGAAGCACTGCGTATGAGTGATTCCGAAGACCACTCAGACGACGGATCGCATCATGCCGCGAAAGTAATTCGCGAGAAACTCGGCTGCGATGCCGTGCTGATCACTCGTGGGGATCGTGGAATGATGCTGCTGGGCGCTGATGGAGAACCGGTTTACGTCGAGACGGCTGCGCGTGAAGTCTATGACGTCACGGGCGCGGGCGACACTGTCATCGCCACTCTTGCCGGCGCACTCGCTACAGGCGCAACAATGATCGAGGCTGCTTCTCTCGCCAATCATGCCGCAGGCATCGTAGTCGGAAAAGTGGGTACCGCCACTGCGACCGCAAGTGAACTGTTAGATAGTTTTGCGGCCAATTAAAAGATGGTAGGTAAAACGCTCCGAAACTATCGCATTACGGAGAAGCTCGGCGTGGGCGGGCAAGGAGCGGTCTACAAAGCAACTGACCTCAAACTGGGCCGTCCCGTCGTCATCAAGGTAATACCGCCGGAACTCAGCGCCAAAGAAGCAAACCTCAAACGATTTGAACGCGAAGCACGGCTCGCCTCGTCTTTGGACCATCCAAACATCTGCACCATCTTCGATCTCGACGAAGTCGACGGCGTTCATTTCATCGCGATGCAGTTCGTCGAAGGTAAAAACGTTCGTCAACTCGTAGCCGGCCGTCCACTCGAATTAAAGACCGCGCTATTGATCGGTTTACAAGTCGCCGACGCACTCGCGGCGGCGCACAGTCGCGGCATCATTCATCGCGACATCAAGTCAGGCAACGTGATGGTCACCGCATCGGGCCAGGTGAAGGTGCTTGACTTCGGCTTAGCCAAACTGCTGGACGACACTGAAGCAGCAACGACCGGCATTCATCGCACGGAGCTTACCGAAGTCGGCGTTCCTTACGGCACCGCGACTTACGCAGCGCCGGAACAAGCGCGTGGCGATCGCGTGGATAAACGCGCGGACATTTTTTCTCTCGGGGTGTTGCTTTACGAAATGTTGACCGGCACGTGGCCCTTTCGCGGTAACACGACAATCGACGTGCGTCACGCCGTGCTGCACGATCCTCCGCGACCGATTTCCGAGTTGCGTTCGAGCGCGATCCCGCCGCGATTGCAGCAGGCCATCGATCGCGCGCTCGCGAAAGAACCGAAAGATCGTTTCCAGAACATGGAAGACTTTCGCGACGAATTGCGGCAAGTGCTTCAGGAAGTGGATACAAGCACAACGGGTTATCAGGGCGTCACTCCGGAGCCGCCCCGGCATTTGTCCGGAGCGAACCCCGTTACGCGCGCGGTTCGCTGGTTGAAGTCGATCACGAGGACAGAGTCGCCCACGACTTCGCCAAGCCTGGTGACCCCTTCCAAACAAGGCATACACGAAACACCATTCACTACAGTCGCCGATCAAGAGAAGAAGAGCCTTGCGATTCTTTGCTTTCGAAACTTGAGCAACGATCCTGCCTCGAGTTTTTACGAGTTCTCACTCGCCGACGCTGTCATCACCGAACTTGCGCGCGTGCGATCTCTCGTCGTGCGACCATCGTCGGTGATCGCAAGGTATCAGGGCCAGCAAAGAGATCCCCGTGAGATCGGACAGGAGTTGAAAGTCAGTGCGGTACTGACTGCTGGTTTTATTCACGCCGGCGAACGCCTTCGCGTGACGGCGCAACTGATCGACGTAGCTTCGGGTGAGTTGTTGTGGAGCGATCGCATCGACACCGCCGCGTCAGACATCATTGTTCTGCAAGACACGATTGCACAACGAATTGTCGAAGGCCTGAGAGTTGAGCTCAGTCCCGCCGAGCAGGTCGGTATTGCCAAAGTCTCCACTCAGAATCCTGCCGCTTACGAACAGTACCTGCGCGGTCGCGACCTGTTTGCGCGTTTCATCTTCCGCACGTTATCGCCGGACGATTGCGACGGAGCGATTAAGCATTTCGAGCGAGCGATCCAGCTCGATCCGAATTTTGCGTTGGCCCATGATGGTCTTGGGGCGTGTTATGTGAACCGCGTCTTCAAAGGTTTTGGCGGATCTGAAGATTACGAGCGCGCCGAAGCCGCTTTTACAAAAGCGCTGGCGCTCGATCCTAACCTCTTCGAAGCGCGCATGCTGATGGTATTTGTGTACCTCTGGCGCGGTGAAAAACAGAAGGCGCGCGACGAGGTCAACCGCGCGCGCCGGGAAGCGCCGAATGAGCCGGTGGTCCACTTCGTCAAGGCATTGCTGCATCGTTTGGATGGCGAGTATGGACGCGCGCTGAGCAGTTACGATCGTCTCGTGCGTCTCGATCCGGCGGCGCACGTCGTGGCGAGTTACAGCCGTGCTATGGTTCACATGTACATGGGCCACTTCGATGAGATGTTTCGCCAGCTCGACAATGCCGGTGAGCCTGACAATCCGTTGGTGCGAACTTTCCGCGCGCTGGCTTTGTATTACACGGGTCAGACGGATGAGGCGGCGGAGTTGATGAAAGACGTTGTTGAGAAGCATCCAAACATGCATGGCATACGACCGTTCATGGCGATGTTTCTGAGCGCGCAGGGCAAGCACGAAGAGGCGCTGGCGCAAATCACGCCGGACGTAAAACGAAACGGTGAAGTCGATGCGGATATCAGTTATTCGATCGGATCGGTTTACGCGCTCGAAGGATTGAGCGGGGATGCGTTTGAATGGCTGGAGCGTTCGATATCACTGGGTAACGCGAACCGTCCGTGTTTTGAGAACGACCCGAATTGGGCGTCGTTGCGCGGGGATCCGCGGTTCGTTGAATTGATGGAAAAAATTTAACCGCGGATGACACGGATTTTAAATCGGGATTTAAATCCGGATTTTTTATCCGTGTCATCCGTGGTTGAGTGTTAGTTTAAGCAAATATGTACAAACGAAGAATTTCGCTGCTGGCCTGTCTTCTGCTGTTCTGCATTTCGTCCGCGGTTGCGCAGCAAACAATAACTGCGCCGCGAACGCTCCCGGAGTTGCAAGCGAAGATTGCTGAGGTCCTCGCGCAGCCGGAGCTGTCTCCAGCGATGGTGGGGATCAAGGTTGTGTCACTCGACAACGGTCGAGTTTTGTTTGAAGAGAACGCCGCAAAACTCCTCCGCCCAGCTTCGAACATGAAGCTTTACACAGTCGCAACCGCGCTCGACCGTTTGTCTCCTGATTATCGTTTCGTCACTTCAGTCTACGCCCCTTCGCGACCTGATGCTTCGGGCGTCATTCGTGGTGATTTGACGATTTATGGTCGTGGCGATCCGTCGATCGCCGCTCGGTTTAATAACGGCGACTACTTCAAGGCGATCGACGATCTCGCGGCGCGTATTGTCGCCGCCGGAGTGAGGCGTGTTGAAGGTGATCTCGTCGGTGACGAGACTTACTTTGTTGGACCAAAGTATGGAGCTGGTTGGGAGTGGGAAGACCTGACCTGGTACTACGGCGCGGAAGTCACACCGCTGGCCGTGAACGACAACGCACTCGATCTTTTCATCAAGCCCGGGCCAGCCGTGGGCCAACCCGCGCTGATCACCACCGGCCCGCCTGATCCGCTGCTGAAGATCGTGAATAGGGTCATAACCTCTGCTAAAGGTTTGCGACGCGAGATCTCCATTCATCGCGGTTTGGGTGAAAACACAATCACGATTACCGGCACCATCCCGCTTGAAGACCCAGGCTACACCGGAGGCATCGGCATTTCGCATCCGGCAATGCTCTTCATTTATCTGCTGCGCACGTCTTTGGCGCAGAAGGGAGTGATGATCACTGGAAAGTCGCGAACAACGGGAGAAATCAGCCAACCGGCAATGATCACGGCAGTCCCAATCTCCGGGACCAGCACTCCGCTTCAAACCGAAATCGCGAGCCTGCAATCACCACCGTTCAGCGTAATCGCCGCTCAGACGTTGAAACCGAGTCAGAATCTCTACACCGAACTGATCCTGCGAACACTGGGGAAAGTCACGCCGCCACCGGCAACGATCTCCAGCCTTGGTCAAACTTCCGAAGAGCTTGGTTTGGAAGCGGTGAGGTCGTTTCTAAAGACAGTGGGCATCAGACCCGAAGCGCTCGTGCTCGACGACGGCTCAGGTCTGTCGCGTAAGGACATGATCACGGCCGAGGCATCAGTGCAGTTGCTGGTGTTTATGAGCAAGCATCGCTACGCGTCTGTTTTTCGTGATGCGTTGCCGATTGCGGGTGTCGACGGGACGCTGCGAAACAGAATGCGCGGCACGCCGGCGGAGAAAAACGTTTACGCGAAGACGGGTTCGTTGAGCTCGGCCGCGAGCCTCGGTGGCTATCTCACCACTGCGGCCGGCGAGAAGGTCGCGTTCTCGATCATGGTCAACAACTATCCAAGAGATTTTGATCCACGAAGAGCGTGTATTGATCCGATCACGGTGTTGCTCGCCTCGTTCGCCGGCAAGCCGGAGTGAATTCCATCCACAGATTACCCCATGAAATCTCCACAATTCACCAAATTCCACGGGCTGGGAAACGACTATCTCGTGATCGAAGCGGAGCAAGTCGGCGAAGTCGCTGATCTCGGTGAGTTTGCGCGACGCATTTGCAACCGGCATTACGGTGCCGGCGGCGATGGGATTGCGATCATCGCCAAAGCAGAAACCGGCGACGCAGATTTCAATTGCCGCATCTTCAATCCCGATGGAAGCGAAGCAGGACTTTCCGGAAATGGAACTCGTTGCGCCGTCGCTTATCTCTACTACACAGGTCTTTGGACCAAAGAGCAACTGCGACTGAGCACGCGGACAGGATTGAAGAGATACTTCCTGCGCGAAGAACCAGCGCCCGGCAAATTTCTGTTTGAGTCAGAATTGGGCCAGCCGAAGTTTGATAGCCAATCCATACCGATGTCCATCAGGCCGCCACTCGAGCGGGTGATCCGTTATCCGTTGCCGGTGGATGGCGAGCCTGTCCCGATTACGGCGATGCAGATGGGGAATCCGAACTGCTGCATCTTTGTCGACGACTTCGACGCGCTCAACTGGCGAAAGATGGGAAAAGCGATCGAGGTCCATCCGCAGTTTCCTGATCGCACTAACGTCGTGTTTGTGCGCGTAGTACAAAGAGACTTGATTGAGTTGCGGATATGGGAGCGTGGTGTTGGGGAAACAACTGCTTCGGGCACGTGCTCATGCGCTGGCGCCGTCGCGGCGATGATTAATGAAAAGGCGGATCGCGATGTGCGGGTGATGATGGAAGGCGGTGAAGTTAGAATCAACTGGCGGCCGGATGGCGAAGTTGTGATCACGGGAACGGCTGAAGTAGTCTATTCAGGCCAGTGGTTACAGGGCTAATTGACAGGATTAAAAGGCTTTATGTTAAAGATCGCCCCCATCATCTTCATTCTTGTTTTGCTGCCTGCCTGCGGCGGCAAGGTAATTACTGAGAGCGAGGCCAGACCTCAGCCTCCACCAAAACCTCCGAGCTCAGTTCCGATGTGGCTAGGGAACTCGTCGCGTACCTTCTACGGCACCGGGCCCTGGTCTGACGGACCTTTGAAAGTCGTTTGGGAGTTTGAGACTAAATTTACGACCGGCCGCCTGCACAAAGACCCGTGGGGCGGGTCGAGTTGGCCGGGCCAGCCTTCCGTTGATGAGCACCATGTCTATTTCGGATCCGCTGACGGCAATCTCTACTGTCTCGACAAAAACGACGGCAGCCTCGTTTGGAAATACAAGACAGGCGACAGTCTCAAAGCCACACCAACCATCGCCGGACATCGCATAATTGCCAGCGGTCTCGATCACTACATTTACTGCATCGACGCACGCAACGGCTCACTGATCTGGAAGTTCAAGACAGGCTTCGAAGTAGATTGTTCGGCGGCGGTGATCAACGGCCGAGTCTATTTCGGCGGCGAGGATGGGTTCTTTTACTGTCTCAACCTCGAAGACGGCTCACTGATTTATAAAACCGAACGGCTCGGATCGATGGAAGGCAGTCTTTCCGTTGTCGATGGTCATGCTTACATCGGAACCGAACAGGGCGATCTCTACTGCCTCAACCTCTCGGACGGCTCCACTGTTTGGAAGGCGCGCATCGGCGCCGATTCAGACTCAACTCCGGCTGTCAGCGACGGCTTCGTTTATACCGCGGCGGAGAACGGCTACGTCTATTGCTTCCGGCAGGCGAACGGCGAGCTTGTTTGGAAATACCAGGCCCTGGGCGGGACAGGCAAAGAGAAGAGCGGCTTTTGGGCCAGCCCGATCGTCGCGAACGGAAGAGTGCACATCGGTTCGAGCAACGGTTATCTCTATTGCCTGACTGCGGACAAGGGCGAAGTTGTTTGGCGATATCGCGCTCGAGGAGCGATCTGGGGCACGTCGCCTTTAGTTGATGGACGCCTGGTGTTTGGTGACAAGGCCGGCTGGATACATTCGATTTCAGCAGAGGATGGGCGAGGCATCAGCGAATTGAAGATTGGTGATAATATCAATGCGACGCCGGCGATTCTCGACGGTCGAATTTACATCGGCGCTTTCAACGGTAAGCTTTATAGTTTGAAGTAACCTTGCTCGTTTACCTGGTCGACAACACAATCGATGGCCAAGGCGCCAGCCCTCGCGAGCTTCGCGCGGTGCTCGGCCGCTTGATTGCCGGCCTCGAGATCCTCATCGAACCATTTCAAAGCGTATCGCTCGAGAGAGTCCGCAGCTTAAGGCCATCGCACATAATCCTGAGTGGACAGAGCCATCCGTGGGACCAGTATTCGCGCGAGTCGCTCGCGGGAGTTTTCGACGTCATCAAACACGCGAGCCAACCGATTCTCGGCGTGTGCGGTGGCCATCAGCAGATTGCGCTGGCTTACGGCGCCGAAGTGGGACTGATGGGACGAGTCGAACCGGGCGAGGGTTACAACGGTGCTAAGCGTGAACGGGGTTTCTTACCAATCGAGAACACCGGTGACGGTCTCTTCAAAGGATTACCTTCAGAGGTAACTGTCTGGCACAACCACTGTGACGAAGTGAAAGAGCTGCCTGATGGTTTCCGCCAGACTGCAACTAACGAGACGTGCAGGATCCAGGCGATGCAGGAGAAGGGCAGGCGTGTTTACGGTGTCCAGTTCCATCCTGAGTTGTTTGACGACGAGCACCCGGAAGGTCGCCACATCGTCGAAAACTTCCTCAAACTCTGATTTTCCACGCAAAAAACTTCTGTCGATGTGACTGTATCGATTTTTTCTAACTTTCGATATTTCACCAATTACCCACATCGTTGTTATTTTTCTCACAAAAATCGCAGCCATGTCACGGTTGAA
The DNA here is from genome assembly GCA_025922875.1 of Pyrinomonadaceae bacterium. Classification (GTDB taxonomy): domain Bacteria; phylum Acidobacteriota; class Blastocatellia; order Pyrinomonadales; family Pyrinomonadaceae; genus PSRF01. The sequence goes on along the minus strand of JAICGZ010000003.1, from coordinate 2,591 downwards.
GGAAGTTGAAACCGTGTGCTAGGTTCAGACCGAATCGCGAACATTTACTGGAAGTATCCGTCGCTTTTCGCTTTATCTAACACAGAAGATCTTTTCAGCGCACCGCATCAAGGATGCAAGCCCCCAACCTCGGCTGACCTTATCGAGACTCCTAGAGCCAGGGGACGAGTCATAGGAAAGAATGGACTCGCGCAGGACGCTGAAGAGCAAGAAATAACATCGGACAGGAGACCCGAATTTGAAATACTCTATCTTTAACGGAAGTGCGCTAGTGGCTGGTGCGCTTCTGACGAGTTCCTTGATCCTTTCTGCCACTACCAGCTCGGCGGAAACTCTTCCTTCTCGGGCTCAACAACAAAAATCGATCGCTGAAGCTTCTAATCCAGTCACAGTCGACATTCCTTCAAAAGGTAGTCTGGGTCAAAAGATCGCTACTGAAGAAGCCTACGTTGTGCCGGCGACCTCTTATGTCGCCACCGCTTACAGTTTGCGTGGACGGACAGCAAGTGGGCTAATGGTTTCCAAAGGTTTGATCGCCGCGGATCCCAGGCACTTGCCACTCGGATCGCGTGTGCGGATCCAAGCGGGTGCATACAGTGGTGATTACCTTGTAGCTGACACTGGCGGCCTGGTGCGTGGTCGCCGGATTGATATCTGGATACCAAGCTCACGAGAAGCGATGCGCTTCGGACGACGTACCGTGAAGTTGACCGTACTTAGCCTCGGTCGCCGCAAAAAATAGCCACTTTCTTAGTCACAAAAAGCACAAGAAGCACAAACGATTGATTGGGCGTAAAGCTTTAATTAATCGTTTGTGCTTTTTGTGCTTCTTTGTGGCAAGATGCGTTCAATGTCTTCCAATCAAATCCCGATTGCGGAGCCGCTCGTTAAGATTAAACGAGGAGCGATCACCGAGTCCCGGCACCGTGGTCACATCGTTGTCGTAGAGCCTGACGGAAAAATTGTCGCTTACCTGGGCTCACCCGAGAACGTCACCTTTCTCCGATCTTCCGCGAAGCCTTTTCAGGCGTTACCACTGCTAGTCTCCGGCGCTGCCGAGCGGTTTGGCTTCACCGATCGTGAAGTCGCGCTTGCTTGTGCTTCACACAATGGTGAACCGATTCATACCGAACTAGCGGCGTCGATGTTGGAGAAGATCGATCTCGGTCCTGAGGCATTGAAGTGCGGAGTGCACGAACCTTACAGCGTTGAAGTCGCTGGAAAGCTACGTTTACTGGGTCAGTCGCCGAACGTTTTGCAGAACAACTGTTCCGGTAAGCACGTGGGAATGCTCGCGGTGGCGAAACACCTTGGTGCTCCCATCGAGAACTACGACAGTCCCGAGAGCCCTGTACAAAAGCTCATTGCTGAGACGATGTCGCACTTTTCGGATGTTCCCCTGACGGACATCGCTATTGCCGTCGATGGGTGCGGGGCTCCGATCTTTGGAATAACGGTGAAGGCGATGGCGCTGGGGTTTGCGCGTTTGGTGTCGCCGCCGCCAACATTCGACAAGCCCACGCGCGATGCTTGCGCACGAATAGTTCGCGTAATGAACTCCTACCCAGAAATAATCGGAGGCACTTCGGATCGGCTCGACACAGAGATAATGCGCGCAACGCCTGGGCGTGTAATTTCGAAGGTGGGTGCCGAGGGCGTTTACACCGCGGGAATCAATCCGTGTGAACAGTGGCCGAAGGGGTTGGGCCTGGCAATAAAGATCGAGGATGGCGAAGACAAGCGTGCGCGCCCGACAGTTGTGGTCGAGACGTTGCGTCAACTCGGAGTCCTGGCGGACGAATCGCTGGATGCTGTATCGCGTTATGCGTTCTTTCCCGTGTTGAATCGACGTGGAGATGTGGTGGGCGAAGTCACCGCGTCATTCTCGTTGAAGAAACCACAAACGATCACACAAGGCGCTGCCGATTAAAGCAGGACGTTATTCGCAATGACACCGGAAGTGCGCTCTTTGTTTCCCATCACTGAGCGCGCGATCTATTTCAATCACGCCGCAGTCTCACCGCCCCCAATTACGGCGATTCGCGCGGTCGAGGCTCAGCTCAAGGACGTCAACGAAAACGGCTCAGCCAACTTCCGTAGTTGGCTTGCGGTGAAAGAACAAGCACGCCAGTTACTCGCAAACCTGCTCGGAGCGCGTTCCGAACAAGTCGCCTTTGTACGAAACACTTCTGACGCCCTTTCAACAGTCGCTAACGGGCTCACGTGGAAGCCGGGTGACAACATCGTCACTTTCAGTCGCGAGTTTCCTTCCAATATTTATCCGTGGCTGCGTATTCGTGACGCCTTCGGCGTCGAAGTGCGTATGTGCGAGGAGCGCGCCGGCAGGATCGATCTGGCCGAGTTCGAAAACCTCCTAGTCGATCAGAACACGCGCGTGATAGCAATCAGTCACGTCCAGTACGCTTCCGGATTTCGGACCGATCTTAAACGACTCGGACAACTCGCCCGGCAACACGACGCCTTGCTCATCGTGGATGCAATTCAGGCACTCGGCGTTATTCCGGTCGATGTAGATGCGGAGTTGATCGACGTTGCCGCAGGCGCGGGTCACAAGTGGCTGTTGAGTCCGG
>JAICGZ010000002.1 GCA_025922875.1 Pyrinomonadaceae bacterium | reverse complement strand
TTCGAATACTCGAGGGCCTTGGTTTCGAACGCACGGGTGCGATGAGTTTCAAAGTTCCGTCGTGGCGTATCGACGTCGAACAGGAAGAGGATCTCGTCGAAGAAGTCGCGCGACACACCGGTTACGAGAAGATCGGATCCGAAGTGCCGCCGTCCTCTGCCGCGGGTGAATACCAGCCGAGCGAGATGAAGCAACGTTCTTTGCGACGCGCCCTGAACGCTTTCGGCTTCGATGAAGCGATCAATTTCAGTTTCATTCAGCAGGAGGATCGCTTCGATCTAATTCCATCTCTGCCTGGCCATGAACGCCACGAAAACGATCAGCCGCAACTGGCGAACCCGATCATCGAGGACGCTGCGTGGATGCGTTCGACCCTGCTGCCGGGGCTGCTGAACTCCTTGCGACACAACTTGAATCACGGCATTCGTGATGTGCGTTTGTTCGAAATTGGCCGGATTTTTGTGATTTCTACGCCTGGAGAACTGCCTCAGGAAACATTGTCACTCGGCATGATTGCGACCGGCGGCGCACTTGAAGAGAACCGGCCACAAGCAGATCGCGAGCTCGATTTCTTTGATCTCAAAGGCGCGCTGGAAGCCGCGGTCGATTGGATGAACCTGAGTCCGTTGAGCTTCACGCAAACTTCCGTGCGCCATCTGCGCGCGGGGCAGACTGCCCTCATCAAGCTCAGTGACGGAACCGAGATTGGCACGATCGGTCGCCTGGCGGAGAATGTCGCCGCGTCTTACAAGTTTCGCCAGGCAGTTTACTTATTAGAGTTGGATCTCGGCGCGCTTTTAAATGGTCCTGCCAAGGTCATCCAGTATTCACCATTGCCGCGATACCCTTCGGTGACACGGGACATCTCGCTGCTGGTGAATCGCAACGTCGCGCTTGAAGACATCTTCAATGCCGTAAACGATCAAGGTGTGGCTGATTGCCGCAGCGTTAAGCTGGTTGGCACGTTTGAAGGTGGAAGCATTCAATCGTCGAAACGATCGGTGACATTGCGACTTGAATATCGCTCTGATGAACGCACGTTGCGCGACGAAGAAGTTGAAGAGCGTCACTCGCGTTTAACGCGCAGCTTGCTCGAAGCATTCGCGGCGGAGCAGCGTTAAAAAATAAATCGCGTGTGTTTGCAGAATGAGTCTTGCGCTTGCAGGCGTGAAGGCGGATAATCGCTCCGCATTTTTAGTTTAGACGTTGGGGGATGAATTGATGGTAGGTCTGTCAGGCTTGGAAAAGTTTTCTCACTTGGAAGATAAGATCTATCGGACCATCGAACTCACCAAAACGCTGCGCCAGGAAAAAGAGAACCTTGAAAAAGAACTGGCCCTCATCCACCGCGACATGGGCAGCGTCTTGAATGAAAAAGAGCGCCTCGAAAATCACGTCGAGAAGCTGCTCGCCGAACGTGAGACCATTCGCATGAAAGTCGAAGCTATGCTCGATGCGGTTGCCGCGCTCGATCCCGAAATGGCGGAGGCACTCAGATGAGTTCAGGGATCGGCCAGATGATTAACAAAGGCAGTATGGAAGCAAGCACCAGCAGTCCCACGATTCGCGTTGAGATCTATAACCAGACCTACAACATTCGGTCTGACGGCGACACTGAGTACATCATTCAACTCGCGGAATTCGTCGACAGCAGGATGAGAGAGATCTCCTCCGGCACGCTCACGGTCGACTCGCTTAAGGTAGCGATCCTCGCAGCACTGCATATAGCAGACGAACTCCACCGGCTGAAGAACATGCACGAACAGGCAGACTCGCAACTTGCCGCGCGCAGTGCGGAGTGCGCCGAGATGCTTGATCGGTTGTTGAAAGTTCGCACCACCCTCGAGCACGAACAAGGCGGCGCCGGCAAGCTCAGCCTCGGCTAGCCACAAAAGGTATTAGCCACAAAAAGTCACAAAATATAAAATCAGTCAGCCGAGATCTTTTTGTGCTTTTTGTGCCTTTTTGCGGCTGGATTCGGTTTGTGCCTTTTTGGGGCTACTTATGCTAATATCCGTGGCGGCGGAGGGAAACGTTCTGCGGTGTTCGTCACCGAGTGTACGATGATTGAGCCAACGCCGTTGATTAGGGAGACCGAGGTCGTTTAGCCAGTGCATTTCTTCATCGTTAAGAACTGCCAGAGGCTGCGTCATTAAGAGGTCACCCACCTGTCTATGCAGGTTCAATTACGGCTTCGGAACGACAGATGCGGATCTCCCTCCTGCCAGGAAACCGCGAATCGTGAATCGTAAATCGTGAGCGGTAATCTCACGATCGACGACCGGGATTGGCGGCCTTTTTTATTTCCCAAATCCAACATTCACCATGAAAATCCTCATGATCGGAGATGTCGTCGCCAAGCCCGGACGCATTGCCGTGCTCGAACGCATTCAGGATTTACGCGAGCAGCACCAGATCGAACTCGCCATCATGAATGCCGAGAACCTGGCCGGCGGCTTTTCCGTCACGCCACAGTTATGCGAACAGTTGTTTGCTTCCGGCATCGACGTAATGACGTCCGGTAATCACATCTTCGATAAGAAGGAAGCGATCGACTACATTCAAAAGCAGCCGCGACTCATCCGTCCCGCGAACTATCCGCCCAATACGCCTGGCCGTGGATATTGGGTTGGACAAGTGAACGGATCGAAAGTCGCAGTGATGAACGTGATGGGCCGTGTTTTCATGCCGCCCTCTGACGATCCATTTCGCGTAATCGATAGCGTGCTGGAATCCTTGCCGGCCGAAACGACGGTCCGGCTCGTTGATGTGCATGCGGAAGCAACGTCGGAGAAGGTGGCGATGGGTTGGCATCTTGATGGGCGCGTGTCAGCGGTCGTCGGCACACACACTCACGTGCAAACCGCTGACGAGAGAATCCTGCCGGGTGGAACTGCTTACCTGACGGATCTCGGAATGACGGGAAGTTACGCTGGCGTTATCGGTATGAATAAGGCGGACGTGATTGCGCGCTTCACTACGGTCACCGCAAGGCGCGCAGAGCATTCAAGTGGTGACGTGCGAATCTGCGGCGCCCTGCTCGATATCGATGAGACGACCGGCAAAGCCAGAGAGATTCAGCGCTTAAATCTGGGCCACGAGCAATAAATTTAACCACGGATGACAGGCATTAAAATCCGGATTTCTTATCTGTGTCATCCGTGGTTGATTTACTCTTCCGATTTACCGATCCTTCGCAGGTGTCTCGCTAAATTAATTCTTTCTTCGAGTTCGGCTTTGAGTTCCGGGTTTAATTTCAGGCCTTGGGCGAAGTCTTTCTGCGCGTCATTCTCATCTCCCAGAAACACCTTCACCAGTCCACGATTGACGTAGGCCCACGCAAGTTTCGGATCGTGTTTGAGTGCACGATTGAAATCCTGTATCGCTTCGATCATCTGGCCTTTGTACATCAACGCCGTGCCCCGGCCCTGATACGCCCACGCCATCTCTGGCGCTAAACGAACCGCGCGGTTGAAGTCAGCGAGGGCCGCGTCGAAGTTCTTCAAGCCAAGATACGTGTAACCGCGCTGATAAAACGGATCGGCGACATCATCGTCCAGTTTGATAGCGCGATTGAGATCGGCGAGTGCTGCATCGTGATTGCCGAGGTCGAGATGCACACTGCCGCGATTGTTGTAGGCCTGGAAGAAGTCCTTTTCTAATGCGATCGCCCGATCGAGATCTTTCAACGCACCGTTGAGATCACCGGTTGCGCGTAGCGCGCCTGCGCGGTTGAGATAAGCCATGGCGAGGCCGGGTCGAATTCGCAGTGCACGATTAAAGTCTTCGATCGCGCCTGAGTAGTCGCCTTTTTGATAGCGCGCCAGTCCGCGGTTAGTGTATGCGTTAGCCGTGAACGGATCCACAACAGTGATTTCCGTGGTACTGTCAGCGGTGAATGAGTTTCCCACACTCTTGCCCGTGTCAAAGCGCGAGCTCAGCGTGATCGCGCGAGTGTAATCTTCGATCGCACCATCGAGATCTCCGTTTCCGGATTTCTTCACTGCATTTTTGAACAGGTTGACAGCAGCTTCAGGTGTTTGTGTCTGGGCAAACACAGTAAGTGGAAGCATGAGGGAGACGACTGCGAATAGGATCGCACAGCGGCGCATGGTAGACCCTCCTCGATTGAAGCTCATCCACCAGGTGCGCTAAGATGCAGCAAGTCGACGATGCAGCTCGAGCGCCGCGAGGCGATTGAACTTGTATTGTCATTCGGAGCCTCGCTGCTATCGCAACTAGCAACGAGGCTTTCAATTTCTCCGGCAAAGGTACCGGACTCTGAAGTTAAAACGACTGAAATTGAAAAAAGTTACAAAAAGAAATTCTGGGGCTCTGAATCTGAAACACCGTGAAGCGATCAGTTGTGGCGAGAAAAACTCAGGTTAAATCGCAAACGAAAAATGGAAAATGAGAAATGGAAAATGAAAAATTAATCTATTTTCCATTTCGCATTTTCCATTTAATAGGAACTACTCCGGCGCGATCTCGGTGGGAACAATCGATCCGGAAGACTTGACCAAAGGCGGAGCTAACAATCTTTGCGCGTATCCTTCGGGAAACGAGCGGACTCGACCGCGGGAGTCCGTAATCACGTGCCCGGTTTCACCTTCAGCAACTACTTGTCCGTTCGACGCACGCACAATCTCATATCCAAAACGAAGCGAGCGCTTACGTAATTCTGTAATATGTGTACGAACTATTAGTTCGTCGTCATAATAGGCAGGAGCCTTGTAGCGGCAATACGACTCAGCGACAACCAAAAAAGCGTCTTCGTTCTCTTCCATGTCGCGGTAAGAAAATCCACGCGCGCGACAGTAATCCGTTCTCCCGATTTCGAACCAGACCAAATAGTTGGCATAATAAACGATGCCCATCTTGTCCGTTTCGGCATAGCGCACGCGCAACAACGTTTCGTGCCAAACGCCGAATACATCTTCAGGAGCAGGGCTTGTCATCTGAGCAAAGCCTTCTGAACTCATAAACGAGAGAGGAAATTAACTCCGATCCCAGATTTAGCTGTAAACGTTTAGCGGACTATAAGAGCGAAAGACCAATTATGTCAAAGAAAATTAGCGGTGGTCTGGCCCTGCTGGCCTTGTTTTGTCTCTGCGCGGGCAGTTTCCTGCCCCACGGCCAGGCCCAGACCGCGGCCCCCGGCGCTGCACAAAACGCAGCTATTGTTTCCACAACTGCTGCCGTCCTTAAAGAAACAAGCGAACTGAGAGAGCTCTCAATTCTCAAGGCGGTGAAAAGCGGCGCCCAGTCTCGCGCTGATATCGAGCGGATGATCATCAAAAACCTCGATACTGAGACGACGCCCGAAGAGATGCACGCGGCTGAGGTCCTGCTCAAGGCTTTTGGCCTCGCGCCAAAAGAGTTTGCCTATCGTACTTTCTTAATCAAGTTGCTGACGGAACAAGTCGCAGGTTATTACGATCCGAAAGCGCAGCAGTTTTATCTGGCGGATTGGATCGAACTCGAAGGTCAGAAGCCGGTGATGGCCCACGAGCTGACTCATGCTCTTCAGGATCAGCACTTCAACCTCAAGCGATTCGAAAAATGGCCCAAGGGAGATTCCGACGCCGAACTCGCCGCGCACGCGCTGATCGAAGGCGATGCGACGCTGGCCATGACACTTTACATGGCCCGGAACCCTCTCGTCGCGTTGGCTTTCATTCGCAGTCTTGGTTCGCAGGAAATGGCTTCCGAGCAGTTCAAACAAGCGCCGCGCGCGTTGCGTGAATCGCTGCTGTTTCCGTATGAAGAAGGTTCAGCATGGGCCACTCAGTTGTATAAGCGCGGCGGGTGGGAAATGGTCTCGCAAGCGTTTACAAAACTGCCTCAATCAAGCGAGCAGATTCTTCATGCCGACAAGTACTTCTCCTACGAACCTCCGCAAAAGATCACGCTGCCTGATTTCAAGAGCGTACTTGGACCAGCCTGGAAACTCATCGACGTCGACGTGAATGGCGAGTGGGGATGTTTCCTGGTCCTCGACGAGTTTCTGAACAACGCGGTTGAGTCGAAGGAAGCGTCTGCGGGTTGGGGTGGCGATCGTTTCGCGTTATACCAGACGAGCCAGCCGGGCGAAACGTTTATTGCACAATTGACAGCGTGGGACACACCGCAGGACGCGAAAGAGTTTTTTGATGCGTACGCGAAGCGCACGGGAAAGCGATACGCGGGTGCAACCACGACCGCTCAGAAGGAAGATCGTGTCGAATGGGAAACTTCGGCGGGCCGAGTAGTGATCGAGTTGCGTGGTTCGCGCGTTGCTATTCTTGAAGGCATTCCGGCGAAGGCGAATGCGAACAAGTTGCTGCGGATGATCTGGTGACAGGATTTACACGATGTTGCAGTAAATCATGCGAAAACTTGTAAATCCCGTGGAACAAGCTGATGAAAAAAACTGATAGCGGTACTGCCACAAGACCATCGCGTTTACGCGAACTCACTGCTGAATTGGATCAACTCGAGACACGCCTTCGCCTCGGTGGTGGCCCGGATAAAATCGATCGACAGCACCAGCAGGGCAAGCTGACTGCTCGCGAACGCATCGAACGCCTGCTCGACAAAGAATCTTACATGCAGGAAATCGGACTGCTCGTGGCATATGACCAGTACGACGGAGGCGCGCCCGGCGCCGGGGTTGTGACCATGGTTGGACGCGTCGAGGGCAGGGAAGTTGTGGTAGTCGCAAACGATGCGACAGTAAAAGCAGGCTCATGGTGGCCTGAGACGATCAAGAAGATCCTGCGCGCGCAGGAGATTGCGATGCGCTCGCGCGTGCCGATTATTTACCTCGTCGATTCCGCGGGCGTGAATCTTCCATATCAGGGCGGAGTGTTTCCGGGCCAGTACGGTGCATCGCGCATCTTCTATTACAACTCGATCATGCGCAGGTTTTTAAAGGTGCCGCAGATCTCAGCCGTGATGGGACCATGCATCGCCGGTGGCGCGTATCTGCCGGCGCTTTCAGACATCATCATCATGGTTGAAGGAACGTCGTTCATGGGACTCGGAGGTGCGAACCTCGTTAAAGGGGCGACCGGACAAACGATAGATAATGAAACTCTCGGCGGCGCTCGCACTCACAATGAGTTATCGGGCGTGGCGCATTACCGGGTCGCCGACGATCAAACCTGCATCGAAAAGATTCGCGAGTTTGTTTCGGAGTTACCAAAACCACCGGAGTCATCTGTTGAACCGGAATCCGAGCCCTTGAGATCGCCCAACGATCTCTACGACATCATCCCCGAAGATCATCGACAACCGTACGACATGCGAAAGTTGCTGGAATGTTTGCTCGACGACGGCCATCTCGACGAGTTCCAGGCCGACTATGCCAAGGAGATGATCACCGGCCACGCTCGCATTTGCGGTATTCAAATCGGAGTGATTGCAAATCATCGCGGCATGGTGCGCATGCCCGGCGGCAAGCCTCCTCGCTTTGGCGGAATTGTCTATACCGAGTCTGCGGAAAAGGTCGCCTATTTCATCGAGACCTGCAATCGCCATCAAACGCCGCTATTGTTTATTCAGGACGTCTCGGGATTCATGGTTGGACCAGATGCCGAACACTCGGGAATCATCCGCGCCGGAGCGCAGTTTGTCGAAGCGATGGCGACTGCGGCCGTTCCGAAGATCGTTTTGACGGTGAATCATGCGTCCGGCGCGGGCTACTACGCGATGGCCGGACAAGGCTTCGATCCGGACTTCATCTACAGTTGGCCCACCGGTCGAATGGGAGTCATGGAAGGCGACTCGGCAGTGCAGGCCGTGTTCGGTAGCCAGCTTGAAAAGTTAAAGAAGAACGGTGAGTCGCCGGACCAGGCATTGATGGACGAGATGGATAAAGTCCGTGAGACTTACGATAGAGAACTCGATGCTAAGTATGCCGCTGCGCGTGGGTTTGTCGATGCAGTGATCAGGCCTGAGTTGACGCGACAAGCTTTGGAGCTTGCGCTTCGCACCGCGAAAAACTATGCCGGCCCTCACCTCGGACAATTTGTTTTGCCACCCAATCTCGTGTAACTCGTGTAACAGCCCAGTACACAGAGTGAACGCAGACCAAACAATTACGCGTCAGAAACCCCTTTTCTGACATTGCAAGCACGTCTGTACACCAGCGAACAACTTGGCACCCCCATTGCTATTTCCCCGGGCGATGAAACACATAATTCCAGACCCATTGCGTGTAGTTGGTGTATCTCTGATTGCGTTGAGCTTCGCCGTCACCGTCGCGGTTGCGCAAAAAACTGATAATCCGGCGTTGGCTCCGGCGCCCGTGACTTCGCCGGCTGAAAAAGCCGCCATTGAGAGCTTTGAGAATCACGTTAAAGACTACGTAAAGCTGCGCAACAAGGTCAGGGAGACCGCCCCTAAACTCTCCAAGGACGCGACTCCCGAGCAGATTCATGCGTACCGAACGACGCTCGAAGAGTCGCTCAGGAACGCACGCAAAGGCGCAAGGCGTGGTGATCTCTTTAAGCCAGACATAACGAGCTTCATTCGACGCACGTTGAAGAACGAATTTCAGGGCAGAGATCGCAAAGAGATTCGCGACATCGCCTTTGAAACAGAACTGAAAGGTGTCGTGTTGCGAGTCAACTATCCCTATGCCGACAGCGCCGAACAATCAGAAATGCCGGCCACGCTTTTAGCGAAGCTGCCGCAGTTGCCGAAAGAAGTTCGTTACCGGTTCGTAGGCAGCAACCTGATTCTGGTCGATCGCGAAAGTAACGTGATCCTTGATTTTATGCCCGACGCATTACCTTGATGAGTTTCTCTTGTCGTGAAGGAGTGGACCAATGCGAAGGTTTGTTAATGCCAAGATCCTGTTAGTTGCATTTATCGTTGCCGGCTTCTCCATCTCTGCGCCGGCGCAAAAGATCAACGGAAACAGCGGCGCGAGAAGTTCAGCACCGAGTTCACCGGTAAAACTGACACTACCACTCAAGGATGGCTCTCTTCGTTTTGCCGTCATAGGAGATACAGGCACGGGGTCGTCACAGCAACACGCTCTCGGAAGCATGATGGCCAAATATCGTGCGGTCTTTCCTTTCGAGTTCGTACTGATGATGGGCGACAACATGTACGGTGGGGAGAAGCCTAAGGACTTTGAAAAGAAATTCGCCGGGCCCTACAGGCAACTCCTCGCCGACAAAGTGAAGTTTTATGCTTCATTGGGAAATCACGATCAGGCGTTGCAGGTCAATTACGAACACTTCAACATGAATGGGAAGGATTACTACCGCTTCAAGAAGGGCGACGTGGCTTTCTATGCGTTGAACAGCAACTACATGGACAAGAAACAGGTGGAGTGGCTTGAAAGTGAACTGGCCAAAGATACTTCAGAATGGAAAGTCTGCTTCTTCCATCATCCGCCGTACTCTTCCGCAAAGAAACACGGATCTGATAGTCAGCTCCGAGAAGTGGTGGAACCGATCTTTTTGAAGCATGGAGTTGATGTCGTGCTGACTGGTCACGATCACGTTTACGAACGGATCAAACCGCAAAAGGGAATTTACTATTTTGTATCCGGAGCCGGCGGCAAACTCAGAACCGGTGACATTAAAGATTCATCTCCGTTGACGGCAAAATCCTTTGATGGAGACATGCATTTCATGCTGTTCGAAGTTACAGGCGATGAAATGCACTTCCAGGCCATCTCGCGCACCGGCCAGACGATCGACTCCGGGGTGATCACACGCCGGAAGAAATCTTAAGTGTTTGACTAGCTTATCCGAAAAGTCCATTTGGCTCTGCGCTGCGGCTACTACCTCACGTTATCCGATTGACGGAGCGAGAAGTTTCTGTATGATGCTTCCGTCGAAACCAGTAATTCGGTTTTGTTTTGTTTAAATTCTCAAAACTCACGAAAGCCTGATTAAATCAGTCTGAGAAAAACAAAGCCGCACAATCGAATGAACTCTATTCGCGTGCTTATCGCTGACGATCACGCGCTCGTGCGCGGAGGTATTCGTGCGCTCGTCGAACAAATCAAAGATGTACTCGTCATCGGAGAAGCGGGTAGCGGCAGGGAAGCGTTGAAACTGGTCACAGAACTCCAACCAAACCTGATATTGCTCGACCTTACTATGCCTGAAGGCAGTGGCTTTGAGGTCCTGGACCATGTAAGGTTGAACTTTCCCGAGATACGCGTGATTGTCTTGACGGTCCATGACGCTGGAGAGTACGCCCTGCGAGCTGTGCATATGGGAGCAGCCGGCTTTTTACCCAAGAGTGCAGCCATTACAGAGCTTCAAGAGGCAATTCAAACGGTGATGAGGGGAAAAGTCTACATCTCCCCTGAAACACCAAAGCCTCTAATCCCAGATACCAACAGTCCGAACAAAAAAGCGCTTCTCGAGTCGCTCAGCCCGCGACAGCGCGAGGTCCTGCGGTTAATTGCGGAAGGTTTCACCACTAAACAGACCGGGCACATGTTGGGCATCAGCGTCAAAACTGTCGAAACGCATCGCGCCCAGTTGATGGAGCGTTTAGATATCCACGACGTACCGGGCCTCGTGCGTTTCGCGATAAGCGTAGGCCTGATAGAGCCTTGAATTACCACAAGAACTCTCGCGCAAAGGCGCAAGGCGCTGCTGCGTCTCAAAGGGTTTTCTTTCCCCCTTGTGCGCGAAAAAAGTTTCGCACCGCAAGCCGCTAAGTCTCAGGAATTGGAGCAGTTACCCTCAGGAATCTCCTCATTGCGAACTTTTCAGAGACCGCTTAGCCTACACATCTGTTGAATCACCTCCTGTATACAAGCGTTTGCAACCCGACTGTGAAGTAAATTTTCAGGAGGAGCGCGCGTTGTAAATCAGTGAAATCCTCGCGCGTAGAGAAGGGGGACGGTGGCCAGGGCGAGGTTGCCGTCCCCCTCCTGCACAGTATTGTTTGAAGGACCCAGGAAAGTGCTTGTTGTAGACGACGAATTAAAGGTGCGCCAGCAATCAACAGAGCGCCCACAGAGATCCTCACCCACGGGACGCGGGGCTGCGGATCAATCGGACGTTGGTCTGATGAGACGCAGCCAAGCGTTTGTCGAAGTCATGAAGCAGGTAGACCGTGTGTCCAGTAATAACTTACCGGTGCTCCTGATTGGTGAGTCAGGCATCTGTAAGGAACTGGTGGCCTCTGCCATCCATCATTCCAGTAGCCGCCGCGACCAGCCATTTGTCGCCGTCAACTGTGCTGTGATTTCCACTGAGTTAATTGAGGAGTTATTCGGAAAAGCTGATGGCGGCACTATTCTTCTCGATGAGATCACGGAAACAAACTTGTCGTTCCAGGAGAAGTTGCTCCACCTACTGCAAACAGGCGAGGCCGGTGCTGAGGAAACAAGAAGAGTAGATGTTCGCGTCATCGCTGCCAGCAGCCATAATGTTGAACCAGAAGTCGCAGCCGGAAAACTTCCCAGTGATCTTTTTTATCGCTTGAACGCAGCAACGATTGTCTTGCCGTCTCTCAACGATGAGTCCCACGCATCTGAGACCCCGGTTAACGACGACTGGGTCACGCTGGCAGTAATTGAAGGCCGCTACGTCGCGCAGGTGCTGGAACATACCCGCGGAAACAAGCAGGCGGCAGCGCGCCTTTTGTCTGTCGATCGGAAGACCCTCGATCGCATGATCAAACGCCACCACATCATTCCTCAACACACACGCCGCCAGCGCGCTAAAAGCGTCCGCAGCGCCTGACTAAATCACCGTACAGTGTGATCAAGGCAGTGGCAGCGTAGTTAATTAATTATTCACGCGAAGGTGCGCCGCACTCCAGGGAGCCGCTCAACTTGCTTGACACGATTAAAGTAGCCTTGCTACTTTCTGGCCTCCGTGAAAAAAATCCTCCTGGTTGTTGCTGTCGTCGCACTTTACATACTTCATCAGGACATCTGGTTCTGGCGGAGTTCCTACCTGGTTTTCGGTTTCATTCCAATCGGACTCTTCTATCAAGGAATGTTTTCAGTGGCCGCGGCGCTGCTGATGTGGTTGCTCGTGACTTTCGCGTGGCCGTCTCACCTTGAAAAAGAGGTTGAAAAAGCGAATCCCGGGGAGGATGAAGCGCGTTGATTCCTGCAATCGTAGTCTTCCTCTATCTCGCAACTGTTCTCTATATCGGCATCTTTGCATTTCGTCGTGCGCGGGGTCGCGAGGAAGCTGAAGACTACTTTCTTGCGAGCCGTTCTCTTGGTCCATTCGTGTTTCTCTTCTCGTTGTTCGGCACGAACATGACCGCATTCGCGATCCTTGGATCGTCGGGCCATGCGTTCAGCAACGGCATAGTCACTTTTGGCTTGATGGCTTCTTCGTCGGGTCTGGTGATTCCGCTGACCATCTTTCTGATTGGAACACGTATTTGGGCGCTCGGTAAGAAGTATGGCTTCATGACGCCGGTTCAGATGTTCAGAGATCGCTGGGAATGCAGCCACATCGGAACAGTCATCTTTGCCGTTCAGGCAGTGTTGCTGATTCCTTACATCATCATCGGCATCATGGGTGGCGGCACGACGCTCAATACAATCAGCGGTGAGCTGGTCCCGTTTTGGTTTGGCGGCGCCATTGTCGCAATGGTGGTGATGAGTTACGTGTTCTTCGGCGGGATGCGCGGCACCGCCTGGGTCAACACGTTTCAGACTGTGCTCTTCCTGTGTTTTGGCGCGATTGCCCTAATCGTGATCGGCGTTGGCATGGGAGGTTTTCGCAGCGCGGCGCAGGCGTTACAAGCCTCGCCGATGTCTTCACTGCTAACTCGCGAGCGAATTTCGCCTTACTACTTTTTCAGCTACACGTTCATTCCACTCTCCGCAATCGCTTTTCCGCACATCCTGATCTTTTGCCTGACGGCGCGAAAGATGAACCAGTTCAGGAAGACAGTCATCTTCTATCCGCTGTGCATACTCGCCATCTGGCTGCCGTGCGTATTCCTCGGCGTGATGGCGAATCGCGTGACTGACGTTCCGGAGATACGCCAAAAACAGGAAGCGCGGCGAGTGCTGGCGACTCAAGGTCGAACGATGGAACCGGAAGCGCGCGACCACTTGCGTGAAGAGTCGGCCGGCGATGACGTCATCATGATTTTGCTTAAACGCTATGCGCCGCTCTGGCTCGCAGGTTTGTTGGGCGCGGGCATCATGGCGGCAGTGATGGCGAGTGATTCGCAAATTCTCGCGTTATCGACCATGTTTACGGAGGACGTGTTCGCTTTCTACGGGGGCAAGACTCGTTTCGGAGAAACAGTCCAGGTGCAAACCGGACGTATCTTCATTATTTTGATCACTCTCTTCGCCTATGCGGTCGCGTTGCGTGCGCCGGAGACGATCTTCGAGCTTGCGATCCAATATGCGTTTTCAGGTTACGCGTCGTTATCGCCTTTGTTGGTTGCGGCTTTGTTCTGGCGAGGAAGTACGAAGTGGGGGGCGCTTGCAGTAGCAGTTTGGACCGCGCTGGCAGTGGCCGCGGTGGCAGTGTTGCAGGAAATCGTGCCGGCGCCTGCACCTGGACCAGCGACAATCCTTTGGGCGCCAGGAGGCGTCGAGGTTTTGTCGAGAACTCCAGGAGGCACGGCTGTGTTTGGTTTCATGCCGGTTGTTCCGATGGTGCTGATCTCGGCGTTATTGATGATTGTTGTCTCACTGATGACGAAGAAACCCGCCGCGAGTACGGTGGCGAAGTATTTTGGAGGTCAAAACAGATGAAGAAACTAATTCTGGCGATCGTCGCCATTGCGTGTGTTTCGTCTTATGCCGCAGGTCAGACTAGTAAACGCCGAGCAGTGAAGACAGGGCCTCCGAATGGAATATTTTCACCGGCGATCATTACCGGCGATCTGGTGTTCACTTCCGGACAGATCGGAATCGATCCAAAGACGGGTCAGTTCCCGGAGGGTGGCATCGAAGCACAATTTCAACAGGTATTCAAGAACCTCACCGCAGTCCTCGAGGCGTCAGGAAGCAGTGTGGATCACATTCTGAAAGCGACCGTGTTTCTGGCGGACATGAACGACTACAACGCCATGAACGAACTTTATCGTAAGCAGTTCAAAGGCGATCCGCCGGCTCGCTCAACCGTGCAGGTTGCGCGCCTCCCTCGCGACGCGAAGATCGAGATCGAAGTCGTGGCGGTGCTGAAATAATAAGTGTTCTTCTTTGCGTCCTTTGCGCCTTTGCGGGAAATTCGCGCAATGGCGCAAAGTAACAGGAGTTAACCGAAGCAGTAGAGGCGCCCGTCTTGTGATCCGATGACGATGCGGCCATTTGCAATCGCGGGCGATGCGGATAGCGGCGCGCCCGCATTGAATTCCCACAACTTCGCGCCGTTACTCAATCCCAAAACATAGAAGCGACCATCATTCGATCCTACATACACGCGGCCTCCCGCAATCGCCGGCGACGACTCAACACGAGCGCGCGTCGTAAAAGTCCACGCAGCTTTCCCAGCTAACGTCAACGCGTGGATCATCTTGTCGCGCCCACCAAGTACTATTCGCGTAGATGTCACGGCGGCAGAGGAATAAAAGGGAAACTTTCGTTGCGGATGTTCATAGCGCCAGGAGATATTGCGCTCAGCCAGGTTCACTCCCAGCACCTCGTTATCGAACGTGCCGTAAAATGCGGAACCCCCTAGCAAGGCGGGAGACGCACCCGTGTACGCTCCTGACGAGACGTTGAACACCTCTTTGCCATCCGAGATGCGGATGGCGCGAAACACTTCGTCGCAACCCGCAATAAATGCCATGCCATCTGCGATACCAGGCGTCGAATGCACTGGACCATTCGTCTTGAACTTCCAGAGCAGCGAACCGTTGCGTGCCGACAGGCAATAGAGGTGTTCGTCGTACGAGCCGATTAAAACTCGATCGCCCACGACGACCGGCGATGATTTGATCTCGCCGCCGGTTTTGAACGCCCAGAGTTTTTTGCCGTCAGATGCGTTTAGGGCATTGATCCAGCCACCGAGATCGCCGATGTAGACCACGCCGCCACTGTAAGCAGGAGACGATTCGCCGATAGGTGATCCGGTCGAATACTTCCAGTAAACAGATCCGTTATCGAGACTGAGTGCAACCAGCTCGCCTTTCTGCGAACCGACGAAGACGGTGCCACCGACGATCGCTGCCGACGACTCGATAGACTCTCCGGCTTCATAAGTCCACAGTGGTTTAAGTGTCGCCGGCACGTTCGACTGCGATACTCCAGTCAACTGATGATTGCCTCGGAATTGAAACCAGTTGTTCGCCGGCGCGTTCTGGGCCATTGCCGAAATTGCAAGGCAAAGCACCAGACTTAATATCGTCAATACACGCATTGGTAGACCTCGATAGCTCCTTCCTTGTCGAAAGGTCTTGGATTGAATGTTCCGGTCCATTGCTCGGCCGCTTCCGACGCAAGCTCCGTTAGCTCATTCTCCGTGACTCCGGCTGCGCGAAGGTTGTTGCGCAATCCGCCAGCTTCCGATAATTCTTCGAGCCTGCGAGCGAGGGCTTCGGTAGCGCTCAGATTGTTGGACTTGCCGTTAACGCTGGACCAATTGAGTAACATGGCATACTGGTCCGCCGCGACCGTCTCATTCCAACGGACAACGGAAGGCAGCAACATTGCGATCGCGGCACCGTGAGCGGTTCCATAACGCGCAGTGAGAGGATTAGCACAGGCATGCGTAGCGCCGAGCATCGAATTCTCGATCGCGACTCCGGCGTAGTACGCTCCTAACTGCATCGCGCCACGCGCTTCCAAATCATCCGGTTGGTTTAGCACCCGTTCGTAGTTACGCTCGAGTAATCGCCATGCCTCGCGCGAAAAGATCTCAGAGAGAGGATTGCGTTTGGTGGTCACAAAGGTCTCCACCGCGTGTGCAATCGCGTCAAAGCCCGAAATCGCGGTGATGCTGCGAGGTTGCGACACAGTGAGTGCGGGATCGAGCAATGCAACGCGAAACGAGGCCTTAGGATCGCCACAAGCCATCTTTACATGACTCTCAGCGTCGGAGATCAATGCGTAACTTTGAGCTTCACTTCCGGTTCCGGCAGTTGTCGGGATCGCGATCATCGGCAACATGGGACGCGTTGCCTTGCCGTAACCTCGATACTCAGACATGCGGCCGCCATTGGTGAGTAGAAAGTTGATACCCTTGGCGCAATCCAGGGAACTGCCGCCGCCGAGGCCAATAATCGAATCGATGTTCAATGGCGAAACGAAAGCGGTTCCCGCTTCAACCATTCGCGTGTCAGGATTGACTTCGAAGTCATGAAAGCGAAACACCTCGACTCCCGCTTTCTCCAGTGGCCCAACTGCTTCATCGACGTGACCGGAAGCAACAAGCCCGTGATCGGCGACGAGCAACGTGCGCTGAAACTTCAGTTCGCGGGCAAGTTCGCCCAGGCGGTCGATGACTCCTGCGCCGAAGATCACGCGAGTGCGTAGTTGAAAATCGAAAGCTGTCAAACTCATAAAGTTTTTCCCGCAAAGGCGCAAAGATGCAAAGTTAATACTTCTTTCTTTGCTGTCTTTGCGCCTTTGCGGGAAACCTCTTCACTTATTTACGTGGAGGCGCCATTGCGGTGGCAGGCTTGGCTGCGGCAGCTTCCGCTAGTGCAAACAGTTGATTGCGGCTGGAAATGTAGAGCGCTCCATTTGCCGGAACAGGAGTCGAGTAAACAGAGCTGCCCATGTTGATTTCACCAATCACCTTCTTGGTCTTACCCTCCTGCATGATCACCACGTCGCCATCTTCGTCGCCGAGATAGAGCTTACCGTCGACTAACAACGGCGAGCCCCAAACCGCTGCGAAGAGGTCGTGCTGCCAGTAAACCTGGCCTGTCTTCGCGTCGAGCGCGTACAGGAAGCCGCTGAAATCAGGTTGGTAAACGATGCCGTCTTTGATTGCGGGCGTCGAGATGGAGCGGCGAATCTTATCGAAGTGCCAGACCATTCCTGTCTTTGTGATGTCGCCACGCTTGGTGCCGTCGATGCAATACATGTGGCCAACGCCTTCGCCGTGCTCGGGATCCTGGCCATTAGCGATATAGATGCGATCCTCGTAAATGACCGGCGTGCTGATCACTTCATTACGTGTTTTTGGCCAAACGGATTCCTTGGGGTTGGTGTCAAACTCCCAAAGTTTTTTTCCGGTCAAAGCTTCATATCCGCGAATCCAGCCGTCGCCCTGGCCATGGACCACCTGGACCACGCCACCAACTGTGCCCACGGTCGGCGAGGACCATTGACCGTGCAGGATCCGATCCTGAACCGAATTGTCTTCCCAAACGAGTTTGCCGGTCTTTTTATTGACTGCGATGATCGCGGGCGCCTTTGGCGAAGGGACGTTGACGTGGCTCTCGTCCTGGCCGTTGGAAGTGCTGACGAATATAAGATCGCCATGGGCAACTGGCGATGAATTCGCAAGGTTGTGCGGCAGCGAACCGACCTCTTCGATCATGTCAAACTTCCAAACGATGTCGGCGTTGGTTTCGCCTGTCAGCTTTTCGTCAGTGACTGGGCCATCGTTCTCCTTGTTATCACGGAAACCCTGCGTGTCGAGACACATAAGCTCGGCGCGATTCGAAACGTAGTAGACACGATCTCCTTCGACCAGCGGGGAAGAGGCGACGCCCTGATACGGCCAATCGTTTACGCGCCCGGCAGCAAGCTTGTCATGGACCATCTGCCACATGAAGGCTCCGTCCGATTCGCGGAAAGCCATCACGATGCCTTTGTCGCCCGTAATTTTCGGATCGCGCAGTCCTTCGTTGTTTGTGCCGACGAACACCATGCCGCCGGCGACGACCACATTGCCGTATGTTTGTGAGCCCAGTTGCGCGACCCACTTCACGTTCTTCCTGGCCTTGATGTCCCATGACGTCGGCAGGCCCTTCATATTCGAGATCATGTTGCGGTCCGGGGTTCCTCCCCACATGGGCCAATCACCCGAGCCGGGGTCCGATGCCGAAACTGAAGGCGCGATTGAATAGGCAGCGGCACTCAGCAATGCAAGGGCAAAAACCAGAATCCCGACTCGATGAATAATGGCGTTGGATTTAATTTTTTGGGATTTCATTTGTTCGCGTACACCTTTATGTTGTCAAAGTAGAGTTCAGCGAGACCGTTGCCGAATATTCCGGGCGCTCCCTGTCGATTAGGAATCGGGTCGACGCGTTCGATCATCCAGGCGGCGGGCTCCGGCTCACTGGCCGGCCACGCCTTTCCGCGAGCGCGCGTTTTTCCGTCCGGCAGATTCTCGACTTGTAGTTTAAGTCGATACCAGGTGTCGGGTTTCCAGGCGAACGGCTTGGTTTGTGTGCGAGCTGTTTCGGGTTGCCACGGCTCGAGATGCAGCATCTGGCTGTTGCCGTAAATGGCCAATACGTAGCGTTGCGCGATTACACCGGCGTCACCTTGCTGGCGTCGCTTCTGCGTCGCTGAAACGTCGGCTTCGACAGTGTAGTTGGACCAGTCAGACGGTCCCATGTAAGCGCGTGCGCGGGTTAGTAATGATGACCCTGTAGTTAACTTGGTCAGCACTTTGTTTCCGTTTTGTTCCTGGACCGTAAACTTGAGTGTTGTATTAACCCAGGTTGGCGGAAGTGTGTTGACGGCATACGAATCGAAGGTTTCGCTCCACGGTAGTGGAGGAAAGATGCGGACGTTTGCTGTACCGGTTACACCCTCGACGGTGGCTTTAACCCAACCGGCTTGTGCCGCCGAATCCGCACCGGCGGTGAACTGACCATTCTCGACGGCGCCTTTCAACTGTTCCAGCGACCAGCTTGCCGCGGGTTCTTCGCGAATAAAGTTACCCTGCGCGTCGAAGAGCCGCGCGCGGAAATTAACCTTGTCGCCCGCCTTCAGGATCAGCTCCGTCGGCACGACCTGCACGTGAGTCACGGGATTCGAACTCACGGGCGTTCCAACAGCCGCGGCTGTCGTCTTATCCGAGGAGCTCTGGTTTGTCTTTTTACCGATACCGTAGAGACCAGAATCACTAACGACAAAAATTCGACCGTTTGAGACCGCCGCGGAGGCGATGATTGCTTCGGGGTGCGCCTCAGTTCCCAACTGGTCCTGATCTAGAATCTCACATCCGGTCGCACTCGGTTTGAGTATGAAAAACTTTCCATTTTCCGTGCCGACATACAGCTTTCCGTCGGCCAGCACGGGCGATGCCTTTTGGATCGTTCCGAGGTTTTGCAGCCACAGTCGCTTGCCGGTATTTACATCAAAGGCGGCGATGTTGGCGCCGTTATCGATATGATAAACGCGGTCACCATCAATCACCGGCGATGAAAATCCACCCTGCCAGCCCATCACCGTCCACTTAATGTGTTCTTTTGTGAGCGTGCCTTTAGCTGCTGCGTCGACGGCGACCATCATTCCCATCTCACTCGACTCGAGATTCTCTTCGCTGTGCGTCAGGATGGCAGTGTTCCCGTGTACGACGACTCCCGTGTTGAGTCCGCGTTTGCTGATCTCGTATTTCCAGACCGGTTCGCCTGTCTGCGGTTTGATCGCATGGACCACACCGTCGCTGGCTCCCTGAATGAGCAGGCGCGTTCCGTTGATATTCACAATAATCGGCGGCGCATACGTGGTGTCGTAGGGCCGGCCACCCGGAGCGCTGATGTAAACAGTGTCGCCCGTTTTCTTGTCGAAGGCCATGAAACGGTGTGCGCCGTTTCCGTGCTTACCCCACTGGAAGGTAACGCCGCTGATGATAACGAGATCACCGTCAATGATCGGGGAGACTGTGCGGCCGCCATGTGTTGTCAACAATCCAAAGTCTTCACCGAGCGAACGTTCCCATAAAACTTTTCCATCACGATTAAGACCGATCAGGTTGCCGCCGACGCCAAACACGTAGATGTTTCCCGTCGAAGGATCACCAGCCGGAGACGCCCAACCGACTCGATGCGGGGGCACGTCGCTCAAGTAGACATTGAAGCGATGTTCCCACACTAGTTTTCCGGTATCGGCGTTGAACGACATGACCCGTTCTTGTAACGTCTCGCCCGAGCCGGCTGTGTTTTGCAAGTAGACTCGATCTCCCATGACGATGGGCGCCGAGCGGCCGCCATACGGGGCTTTCCAGGCGAGGTTCTCTCCACTGGGCGACCATTTCACCGGCAGATTCTTTTCCGATGAAACACCGTCACGAGCGGGTCCACGCCATTCGGCCCAATCATTTGGAGCGACGACCAAAAAAGCAAAACAAAGGTTCAAAAAAATGGAGATAAGATTAATCATTTTGGAGGCCCGTCATCCTAAAGTGGAAAAGCGATTAGAAGTATATGCGCGCTTGCAACCTTAAGGATGTACAATACGTAAGCTCACGTTGCTGCGTTTACAAATTTTCTGAATTCTAGCAGGTTCAACTAAAACCTGCGAAGCAGGTGTCAGCATATAGCCTGGGGCGTCAGCCTCAGGATCAAATACGAATGTATATTCAGCCCGCGAAGTGGGCGACAGTGTCGACGCAGATCGCACGCGACGTTGAGATGAAATTCCGGCCGAGCTATCGCCCGCTATCGCGGGCTAGGACCTTGGGGCTTTTATTAACCTGGGGGCTTGCGCCCCAGGCTTTATGCCGTCGCCCGCTAGTCGCGGGCTCAATAAACCACTACGGGAGAAATCATGTTGGTGCTGCATAAGGTCTTCCTGTTTTCGCTGCTGGCCCTGTTGTTTCCACAAAACACTACAGATTCAAAACAGCAACTCAACGACCAACTTTTTGAAGCTGTTCGCAAAGGCGACGCAGCGGCGGTCACTTCGCTGCTGGATCGCGGGGCTGATGTAAATGCAAAGTTTCGTTACGGCGCGACTGCGCTATTCAAAGCAGCAGAGCGCGGCAACGTGGAAGTGACGAAAGTGCTGATCGAACGCGGCGCTGACGTGAAAGTAAAAGATACTTTTTATGGCGCGACGGCGATGACGTGGGCCCTCAACGGCAAACACTTCGAGGTCGTGCGCCTGCTCCTGCAAAAAGGCGCGGACGGCGGCGATGATGTTTTGATGGAGGGCATTCGGGAAAGTAACCCGGAGCTCGTGAAGCTGGCGATCGAGAGCGGCGCACTCAAACCAGAGCATTTGACGGCCGCACTGTTAACTTCAGAAGGAAATGCGAAGAACGCCGCGATCACTGAGATGTTGAAGAAAGCGGGAGCCAAGCCTCCGCTTGAGGTGGACGCCGCCACGCTCCAGTCATACGCGGGAAAATACAAGGGAGAGACTGGTCCCGAAGTTACGGTAGGTGTCAAGGAAGGAAAGTTGTTTGTCGCGGGATTCACTCGCGAGCCACAACCCTTAATGGCGTTGGACAACACCACGTTCCGCCCCGTAGCCTTCGGCGGAATTACTCTTACGTTCAATGTTGAGGCCGGCAAGGTTGCCAGCATGACTTTCAAGCAGGGACAAACCACAAATCAAATGAAGCGCATTGAGGTCCAACCATGAAACGATTTTTACTCGCTTTTATTCTCCTTGTCGTTGGTGTAAGCGCGGCGCGAGCACAGAACTGGCCGCAGTTTCGTGGTCCAGGCGCGACCGGAGTAACTGAAGGACAAGCGAAGCCCGTCAAATGGGACGCGTCGACCTCACAGAATGTCCGTTGGAAGACGCGTATTCCCGGTCTCTCACATTCGAGTCCCGTAGTCTGGGGCGACAAGGTCTTTGTGACCACGGCCGTTAGTAGTAGCACTAAAGATGAAACCCGGTTTGGACTTTACGGCGACGTCGAACCAGTCAAAGACGATCCGCAGCATGCGTGGAAAGTGTTTGCTATAGATAAGTCGACCGGCAAAATCCTTTGGGAGCAAACCGCCTTCGATGGGATGCCGAAGGTGAAGCGTCACCCTAAGTCTACACATGCCGACTCGACACCCGCGACGGATGGAAAATACCTGATCGTAAATTTCGGCTCCGCTGGTTTGTATGCATACGATCTCAACGGAAAGCTTCTCTGGAAACAGGATCTCGGCGTGCTTGATGCAGGATGGTTTTACGATGCCGATTACCAATGGGAGTACGGCAGCTCGCCCACTATCTACAAGGATCTGGTGATAGTTCAAGCCGACATTCAAAAGAACTCCTTCATCGCTGCTTACGACATCAAAACCGGAAAGCAAGTGTGGAAAACTCCGCGTGAGGAGATCCCTTCCTGGGGTTCGCCTACGGTTTATGACGGCAAGCTGCGCGCTGAACTGATTACTACCGGCCCCAAAGCGATTCGTAGTTACGATCCCGCCACTGGAAAAGAGTTGTGGAGACTCGGGCCGATGTCTGAAATAACGACCCCCACGCCTTTCGTGGCCCATGACCTGATCTTCGTTACGAGTGGTTATGCACCCATACAGCCGATTTATGCGATTCGACCAGGCGGTAGCGGCGACCTCACGCTGAAGGATGGCAAGGAATCGAGCGAGTTCATTGCCTGGAGCAAGCAGCGTGGTGGTCCATACATGCCGACTCCGATCGTCTATGGCGATCTGCTTTACACCTGCTCGAATCAGGGTGTGTTGACTGCTTATAACGCCAGGAGCGGCGACCGTATTTACCAGGAGCGATTAGGCGGCACCGGCGGCGCCTTTACCGCTTCACCTGTTGCCTCTGACGGAAAGATTTACTTTTCGAGTGAAGACGGCGACGTTTTTGTAGTGAAGGCCGGACCAGCGTACGAGTTGCTGGCGAAGAACCCTGTTGGTGAAGTCATGATGGCCACACCGGCAATTTCGGATAACCTCGTGATCGTGCGCACGATCTCACATCTGTTTGCTTTTGGAGAATCGCCTGTTTCGAAAGACAAGTCAGGAAAATAGCCATCGCTGAACACGGAAAGGAATAGCCCAGTGAAACTATCACGCCGAATCGGATTAACACTTAGCCTCGGGATCTTTTTTGCGGCGCTCAACGCGCTCGCATACAACGCCTCAGCAGGGAACTGGCCGCAGTGGAGAGGACCGGACGGCTCCGGCATCTCCAACGAGAAAAATCTTCCCTCCGAATGGAGCCCGACCAAAAACATCAAGTGGAAGGCGTCAATCGAAGGTCGCGCGCATTCGTCGCCAATTGTTTGGGGCAAACAAGTATTTCTAACTACTGCGGTTGAAGGACCCGTGGTGCCCGGAGCTAAGGCTGTGAAGCACGTCCTGGACGGCGACAAAGAGTTTGTCCATCCGGACAGCGTCGGCGCGGATCGCAAACACACGTTCAAAGTAATCTCCCTCGATCGCGACACTGGCAAGATCCTTTGGCAGGCTACTGCGTGGGAAGGCACGCCCTACGACAATCGTCATCGCAAGAGTTCGTATGCTGCATCGACACCGGCTACTGACGGCAACCTGGTCTATGCGTTTTTCGGCACGGAAGGTCTGTATGCCTACGACTTCAAAGGTAAACTGGCGTGGAAAGCACAGCTCGGAAACCTCGCCAACCTGGGCATGGGGACCGGCACGTCACCCATCCTCTTCAACAATCTCGTCATCGTGCAGTGCGACGAAGACAACGGTACAGCGTCTTTCATCGTTGCGGTCGACAAGAAGACGGGCAAAGAGGCTTGGAGAACTCCGCGGAAGGTGCAGGTAAGTTGGTCCACACCTTTGCTGGTGCGCACCTCAACCAGAGCCGAATTGATCGCGAGCGGAACAGAGGCAGTGATTTCATACGATCCCGCGACTGGCAAAGAACTGTGGCGTCACAAGGGCGTGGAGAGCAATGCGATTCCCTCACCGGTCGCAAACAATGAGATGGTGTATCTGGTCGCGGGCTTTCCGGCAAAGATCGCGATGGCCATTCGTTTAGGCCAAAATGGGGATCTCACCGGTACACCTAACGTGCCCTGGACATATGCCAAAGGCACGGCGTATGTGCCGTCACCGATCTTGTATGGCGACTACCTGTATTTAACAACTGACCGTGGCATCCTCACCTGCATCGATGCCCGGACAGGCGAAGTGAAATACGAGGGCGGACGAATTCCAATCCCGGCGACTTTCACGGCCTCTCCCGTTGCGTTTGAAGGGAAGATTTTAATGACCAGCGAAGATGGCGACACGTTCATCGTGAAGTCAGGACCGAAGCACGAGATCCTCGGGACGAATTCGATCGGAGAACCGGTCTATGCGTCTCCGGCGATCGCGGACGGCAAAATCTACATTCGCGGCGAGAAGAACCTTTACTGCATAGGAAGTTAACAAAAATCCTGTAACATTTTTGCCATTCCGGCGTCTAACAAGTAAGTGTCTAAAAAGAGGTGTGGGCTTATGTTTCGACGATCCATTCTGTTCCTCTCAATTCTTCTGATCGTTGCTGGCTGTAGTTCAGGCTCCAGGCAGGCCCACGATGCAGCGGTCGAACAGCATCGCCAACAACAGGCTGCTCAAGCTCCGGCCGCACCTGTCGCGGCGACGAGCCCGTCTCCGCAAGCGAGTGTTGCAGCCTCGCCCGACCAAACAGCGACGACTCAGCCTGCTCCTGTGCGAAACTACTGGACGACCTTTCGCGGTCCAAAACGCGATGGTAAGTATGACGAAACGCCAGTTGCGACGAACTGGCCTGCCAATGGATTACCCGTAATCTGGAAACAACCGGTGGGCGTCGGACACGCGTCCTTCGCTGTTGCTGAAGGCAAGGCCTACACGATTGAGCAGAGACGAAACCAGGAAGTCGTCGCGGCTTACGACGTGGGAACCGGACGCGAACTGTGGGCGCAAAAATGGAAAGCTGAATTCACGGATTCAACCGGCGATGGACCACGCGCCACTCCTACATGGGACCAGGGCCGGATCTACGCCCTCGGCGCAACCGGCGAGTTGCGCTGTCTCGATGCCAACAGTGGCGCGGTGATCTGGGGCAAAAACATTCTCTCCGACAACCAGGCGAATAATCTTCCGTGGGCCATGGCCGCATCGCCGCTGGTTGTTGACGACAAAGTCATCGTGCTTCCGGGCGGTGCGCCAAACAAATCGGTGGTCGCCTACAACAAGATGACGGGTGCGCCCGTTTGGAAAGTACTCAACGATTCGCAAGCTTACGTTTCACCGATGCTAGTTGAACTCGCCGGACGCCGGCAGATTGTTGTTGTCAGCGCGTCGCGCGTTCTCGGACTTGTTCCTGAAACTGGAGCGCTGCTCTGGAGCTATCCGTGGGACACGGACATGGGCATCAATGCCTCGCAACCGATCCCCGTCGATCAGAATCGTTTCTTCATTTCGTCGGGCTACGGAAAAGGCGCGGCACTCGTGGAGATCAAGGGCAGCGGCAACAGTTACACCGCAACTACGATCTGGGAAAACAACAACATGAAGAACAAGTTCAACAGCTCAGTTCTTCATAACGGGTACGTTTATGGTCTCGACGAAGGAATTCTGGTTTGCCTGGACGTGAACACGGGTGAGCGTAAATGGAAAGAGGGCCGGTATGGTTACGGCCAGGTATTGCTCGCAGGCGGACACTTGATCGTAACCAGCGACAAGGGGGAGATTGCGTTGGTAAAAGCCACGCCCAATCAGTATACGGAAGTGGCGCGCTTCTCAGCCCTGCAAGGCCAGACGTGGAATTATCCCGCGATCGCCAGTGGACGGTTGCTGGTCCGCAACTCCACAGAGATGGCGGCTTATGATATCTCGGCGAAGTAATCCACAGATCAATCTGTGGATTACTGCTTCTTAAAGATCCGTTTTGCTTCGAAGGAAACGTTTGGATTGTCGACGTAAATGTCGATCACTAACTCGCCCTCGGCCGTGATGGTCCATTTCCTCACAGATTGTGTGGTGACCGGTCCCTTCGGTGTCTCAGCGGTCGTCACTTCAGTTACCTGAATCCCCTTGTCACCCGGCAACCAAACCGCGGTTCGTTTACCTTTCGCCGGCGGCGCGTTGGGAGGTACTACAGGCGTGAACTCGTGTTCCTTGCCGTCGAGAATTATCGTGTCTTTCACCACGCGTTCGTTGTCAGGCTGGATCAGTTTTGTTTCCAACTCGATTTGATCGTCTTTGTGTGTGATGGTGAGGATCTGGGTCATATTTCCAGGCAGACCATAGGTACGCGCGCGATCCATCGTCCAGGTGCCGCTGAAGTTTGGTTTCGTTGCCGCGAAGGCGAGTACTGACAAAGTCATAGTCACGGCGGCTATCAACAACGTCTTTCTTGTCATCACTGTTCTCCTTCTTAACTTTGCGCCTTAGCGCCTTTGCGCGAGATCTCTTCTGGTTTTGCGACGAGCGCCAGCAGTGGTCCCGTCATGAACGTCGTTACGAGTGCCATCAACACCATCATCGTAAAAATTCGCCCGGAGAGAATACCAAGATCGTAGCCAACATTCAGCACTACAAGTTCAACTAATCCTCTCGTGTTCATGAGTACGCCGATCGCGAATGATTGCGACCAGTTCATTCCCGTCCAGCGACTCATCAACATGCTTCCGCCGAGTTTACCTGCGATCGCTACGAGGATAATCACGGCGCACAACAGCCAGTCTTGCGAATCATTCAACAGTCCGACTTGCGTGCGTAACCCTGTGAACGCAAAGAAGAGCGGAAGCAACGCATAAGAACCAAAAGCCTCGAGCTTGTCCTTGAGAAAGATCCTGAACTCCGTTATCGGAGGCATTACTACTCCGGCCATGAAAGCACCGAATAATGCGTGAATACCGATCGTTTCCGTGATCAGCGCACAGGCCAAAACAAATGCCAGGATAATCGGAATCAGCCGGCGCCTGTGAAGCTGCGAGTCGGGCTCTTTGATTAGGCGACCCAATTGCGGTCGCACTACAAAGAACATCGAAGCTGCAAAAATCAGTGTCAGGACGATGGTGATCGCGGAGATCCCGATACCCATCGCTTTCACGAGGGCAATCACCAGTGCCAGGATGCACCAGGCAGTGACGTCGTCAACAGCAGCGCAAGTGATCGCAATCGAGCCAAGATAAGTTTGCGACATGCCGCGGTCTTCGAGGATCCGGGCCAGCACCGGAAAAGCAGTGATGCTCATCGCAACTCCGATGAATAACGCAAATGCGTTGAAAGAGGTTCCTGGCGACGCGAGTTCCTGGTAAAGAAAAAGTGAAAGGGCCGCACCGAGAAGAAAAGGCACGATAATGCTCGCGTGACTGATCATCACCGCTGCCGATCCTTTTTCTCGCAGGCGCCTGACGTCCAACTCCATGCCGACAACAAACATGAAGAGTACAACACCGATTTGACTGAGTAGTCGCAGTGTTTCCAGCGAAGCCGGTGGAAAGAGAAACGCCAGCGCCGGAGGGAAAAACAGGCCGAGCACCGACGGGCCCAGCACGATCCCGGCGATCATCTCGCCCATCACAGGTGGCTGACCGATCGCGCGAAACAACCGTCGAAACAGTCCTGCGAGCGCCAGGATGACGATTATCTGCATGAGCAGAATGCTGAGTGGAGTCCTGAAGTTTTCCCAAATAACTCCGGTTGCTGATACCGGCTCGGTTGTTGTCGCGAGCGGGGTTGCAGGGTGCAGGCGTGAGCCGGCAGCGAGGATCAGCCAAACGCCGCCTATAAAAACCAATAGCAACAGGAGATACGGTAAATAGTTCCGGGTGTGCGAAAAAGTGAATCCAGTGGGCCGGGGCATTGGCTTTCTATACAACGCGAGGTTGGAACCGCGCAACTTACTCAACGACTCGTGCGTAATACCGGGGTCATTGCCGATTTCCAATTGCCGATTGCCGATTGTAGCGGTTCTTCAAATTGGCAATTGGCAATTGGCAATCGGCAATTGGCAATCATTCGCATTGATGCTAAGTTGAATTTGGAATGACGGTAGACATCGCTCAAACCCGAACTGAAGTAGGAAACTATTTTGTCTCGAACTATCCGCCGTTCTCCCAGTGGAAGCCGGGGTTTGTTCCCGAAGTTCTCGACGCCCTAAACCAGCCGCCCAGAATCGAAGACCCTTTAGGTCTTTATATTCACATCCCCTTCTGCCGGAAGCGCTGCCACTTTTGTTACTTCAAAGTTTACACCGACAAGAAGTCGTCTGAGATCGAGATCTATCTCGACGCCCTGATCAAAGAGAACGAACTTTACAGCCGCATGCCGGCTTTTGAGGGACGCCAACTGCGGTTCGCGTACTTTGGCGGCGGCACGCCTTCATACATTAGCGACAAACAGTTGCGCTATCTGGTCGATGGTCTGAATCGTCACGTTAGCTGGCAGAACGCGGAAGAGGTTACTTTCGAGTGTGAACCAGGCACTCTGCAAAAGTCGAAACTCGAAACGTTGAAAGAGATCGGCGTGACGCGGCTCAGTCTGGGCATTGAACACTTCGATGATGAGATTCTCGCCGCAAACGGTCGCGCTCACTTGTCGCCCGAAATTTATCGTGCTTACCAGTGGGCGCGAGAGGTCGACTTCCCGCAGATCAACGTCGATCTCATCGCAGGCATGATGGGTGAGACGGAAGAGAAGTGGCGTGACGCAGTGCGCCGTACGATCGAGCTCCAACCTGACTCCGTCACGATCTATCAGATGGAACTGCCCTACAACACCGTCATCTCTCAGGACATTTTGAAGAAGGGTGTCACATCACCTATCGCCGGCTGGGAGACGAAACGCAGCTGGCTTAATTACGCGTTTGAACAATTTCTTGCGCACGACTACGAAATTGCGGGAACAGACATTGTAGCGACGAAGAAGAAGACTTGCCGTTTCATTTACAGGGACGCCCTTTGGCATGGCGGCGACATGATCGGCATTGGTGTCTCGTCGTTTTCACATTTTGGAGGGGTTAATTTCCAGAATGCGCACAACTTCGAGGAGTATGTGCGCATCCTTAACGAGGATCGTCTGCCGCTGTTGCGCGCCGTTTCGCTGACGCCGAAGCAGCGGCTCATTCGCGAGATGGTCTTGCAATTAAAAACCGGACGGATCGAAATCGCTTACTTTCAGAAGAAGTTTGGCGTGGATGTTTGGAAAGAATTCCAACCTGTTTACGAAGAACTTGAAGATAAGAGTTTGCTGCAACGTGAAAACGGCATGATTGCGCTTACTCGTCGTGGTCTTTTGGAAGTCGATCACTTTCTCCTTGATTTTTTTGAACCTGAACTCAGAACTGTACGCTACGCATGAACACAAATAAGTTTGACGTCATAGTAATGGGTGGTGGGCCCGCAGGAAGTTCCATTGCCGGCATTCTGGCCCGCGAAGGGCGCCAGGTAATTCTCTTTGAGAAGGAAATATTTCCGCGTCATCACATCGGTGAATCGTTGATGACTGACACCTATTGGACCTTCAGGCGTTTGGGTCTGCTCGAGAAACTCAAACAGAGTCCTTTCGTGCGCAAGTACAGCGTCCAGTTTGCAAACGCTGCGGGCAAGGAGTCGCGCCCGTTCTATTTCTTCGAAGCTGTGCATCATGAAAGCGCGGTAACGTGGCAGGTGACACGCGCGCAGTTCGACCACCTGCTGATCAATCACGCCGCGGAGCAGGGCGCGGTGGTGCATCAGGGTGTGCTGGTGAAGCAGGTGTTGTTTGAAGAGGATCGCGCTGTCGGCGTCGAGGTCCAGATGCAGGACGGCACGCGCGAGAAGTTTTATGCGAGTGTCGTCGTCGATGCCACCGGGCAGGCAGCGATGCTTTCGAACAAGTTCCGCTGGCGCGTGCGTGATCCGAAACTCAAGAAGGCGGTGTTGTATTCCTATTTCAAAGACGCGCATCGCGAGCCGGATCTGAATGGTGGCGCGACGTTGGTGTTGCGCACTGAACCCGGCAGTGGTGGATGGTTCTGGTATATCCCACTCGAGAACGACATCACGAGCGTAGGCATCGTGGCGAATCCGGATTACTTACTGAAGGGTCGGGGTCAGGATCTGGCGAAGATCTTTCACGAAGAGATCGAGAAGTGTGAAGCAGTCCGGCGGCGCGTTGCCGAAGGAACGCGGGCCGATAAGATCTACTCAATCCTCGACTATTCGTATCGTTCCAAACACAACGCCGGTAATGGTTTTATCATCATTGGCGATGCTTATGGCTTTCTTGATCCGATCTACTCTTCGGGAGTGTTGTTAGCGCTGAAGATGGCGGAGCTCGCCGCTGATGCCATTCACGATGCTTTCAATCACAACGACTTCTCCGCGGCGCGTCTCGGTCAGTATCAGGCGAAACTCGATCGCGGCATCGAGTCGATGCGCAAGCTGGTCTATGCCTTCTACAACGACGGATTCAGCTTCTCGGGTTTCCTGCGCAAGTATCCCGACGAGCGCGTGCACATCATCAATCTGCTGATCGGCGACGTGTTCAAAGAAGGTGTCGATTCAATCTATGGACCAATGTCGGAGTTCGCCGAAATCCCACCACCGCTCTACGAGCAAGTCGACGGCACGATGGTCGCGCAAACACCAACTCCAGAAGAATCAGACCTTCTGCTGTCAGCGAAGTATCTCTACTACGATGACAGGGCGGGCGCGCCAGAGTCAGGTGATTAAATCCTGTCTAACTACTCATCTAGAACAACAACTTCAACCCAAACTGAATATGGCGCGGGTCGCGGGCGGAGGTGATTCGGCCGAACGTCGGCGAGCCGAGGAAGTTGTCCGGCAGGTTGAAGTTTGGATGGTTGAAGAGGTTGAACGTTTCCACGCGGAACTGCAAATTCACGCCCTCAGTAAGGATTGTGTTCTTTACAAGTGAAGCGTTCACGTTTTGGAACCCGGGACCGACGATAATGTTTCTTCCCGCATTTCCGAACGTTCCCGGAGCAGGGAACGCAAAGGCCGCAGTGTTGAACCATTGCTGCGTCGTTGGGTTCGAAAGCTCAGGATTTCCAACGAGGTTAGGTCGATCGTTGTTGCCAAAGCCGAGAATCGATCGACCTGTGCCGCTGTTGTCGATCTCAGGAAGCAATGCCACTGTGAATGGCCGGCCTGACTGCAACGTCACGATGCCAAATGTTTCCCAGCCGCTTAACACCCTGTAGAGCCAACGATCGTTCGCAAGACCCTTCCCAAACGGCAGCGCATAAGAGTAACTCGCCGACAATCGATGGCGAGCGTCAAAATTAGAACGGCCACGCTCGGCGGCGACGTTGTAACTGTTCTGTGGAAAGTTTGGGTCGCCGGCGCTGCTGAAGAAGTTTGAAGCGTCGTCGATCGACTTGGACCAGGTGTACGAAACGAGCGCCGAGAAGCCGCGCGCCAGGCGTTGCTGGAAGCGTGCTTGCAGCGCGTTGTAGTTCGAATTAGCGCGCGACTCGAGCAGGTTGATGTCATCGAATCGTGGGTCGGGTCGCGGCACGAACGGAAGTCCCGGCGGCAACACGCCTGGTTGCGGCTGGTTGATGTCGCGCGCGGTGAGTAGTTTCGTTCCTTTCGAGCCCACGTACGCAAGTTCGATCACGCTGCTGCCTGCGATCTGGCGTTCAACCGTGAAGTTCCAATGCTGCATGTAACCGGTGCGCAGATCCCGCTGAATGGCGAGCGCGGAATCCGGCAAGGGAACCGGAAAGAACGATGGAAACGGATCATTCAGCGTTAGCGGCAGACCGGGCACTGAGAAGAAGATGTTGTTATCGAAGAAAGGCGAGTTGAAGTAGAGCGCTTCCGCGGGCGCGAGTGGCGACTGATCGTAGTAAACGCCATACCCGCCACGGAGCACAGTCTTTTCGTTAGCGGCCCAGGCCAATCCGACGCGCGGCGCAAAGTTGTTCTTGTCTGCTTCGAAGCCACTTCGCGGGACGCCGTTTGTTCCAACCGGCACAAGACTTCGCGAGGCAACATCGTAAACATTCGCACGATCTTCCGCGTCGACAGGCGGCGAATTGTATTCGTAACGCAAACCGCCCGTGACTGTCAGTCGAGGCCTGACCCGGTAGCTGTCGTTAATGAAAAAGTTGTAGCTCTCGGTGCGAATCTGTTGTGGATTATCGACGCGCGCAACGCTCGTCAGAAGAGGAAAGCCGAGTAAAAGATCTGCGAGCGCATTGCCTGTGATCTGTCCGAAAGGTGAAAACTGAAGACGCCCGCGCGACTCTACGTCGCGAAAGGCGTTCTGTTGCGAGAAACGCAGGTCGACGCCGAACTTGATTAGATGATTGCCGGTAACATAGCTCGCGTTATCCAAAAATTGGTAGACGTTGGTGACGCTGTTTTGCGGGTTGTTACCTTCGTCTCCCAAAGGTGAAAAGCCGGTGATGGTGATGAAGCTCAGGCCGAGGTCGCGTTCGCGCGGTGAAATAGCCGGCAGTCCAACATCGGAGTTGAGAACGCTCGCTTCCTGGGTCACTGACGCTGCTACTCGACTAAACGCCACTCGACTCTCGTTAACAAAATTTGGTGTGAGCACGGTTGTCAGCGCAACCATGCCGTTCTGACTCCGGCGTTTTACAGTGTCGCCGAATCCGGGAACGAGCGAGAAGGATGGACCGGTAAAAGGTTCAAATAGATTCCGGTCACCGAAGCTGTACCTGAACGTGAGATTGGCTCGATCGCTGACGTGATGATCGACGCGCGCGTCGAAACTGTCGTTGTCGTCGCGCAATATTGGCGACGAGACGAAGTTCTGAAACGGCTCATTCCGATTTGGCAGCGGATAGAGCGCAGCGATTGCACGGCCCACAGGGTTAATAAAAAAGTCTGGAATGATGCCGTTGTCGAATGGCTCCCCCGTAAATGGATTAGCCGGCACGCCGAAAAGACTCTGCGAGAAGTTGCCTGCGCGTTCCAAAGCCGTCGGCACGTTTGTGACCCGCGTAATACCTTCACGTGAACGTGTGCCTTCGTAGTCGACGAAGAAAAACGTACGATCGCGTTTGATTGGACCACCGAGGGCGCCGCCAAACTGGTTGCGAATGTACTTTGGCTTGGGCTCCGACGCTGGTGCGAAGAAGTTACGCGCATCAAGCGCTGCGTTGCGATGAAATTCGAAAAGCGCGCCGTGAAAGTCGTTCGAACCTGATTTCAAAATCACGTTTACTTGCGCGCCTGGATTGCGGCCGAACGAGGCGTCGTAGGTGCTGGTCAACATTTCAAACTCACGGATCGCATCGACCGATGGCCGCACGCCGAACGTGTTGAGTTTCGGATCGACGTTGTAAACACCATCGAGCAGGAAGTTGTTGGCGTCTTCGCGAGCGCCGTTGACACTGAATGCGAAGTCACCGCGAACCGATCCGGCTGAACCTTGTGCAGGCGGCACAGCACCCGGCACGAGCAGGCTGAGCTCGTAAAAATTACGTCCATCGAGCGGCAGACCAGTGACTTGACGGTTCTCGATTACGGTGCTGAGTGAAGCCGAATCCTTCTTCAATGCGGGCGCCTCGGTCAAGACCTCATCGGCGACGGACGGGCCGGCTATCCGGAGAGTTAAATCCAGGCGCTGATCCTGGTTAACGAGCAGCACAATTTGTTGACCGTGGCTCCGGAACCCACCCGTCTCGACTTTAATCTGATACTCGCCGGCGGAAAGAGATGCGATCACGTATTCGCCATCGCCGTTCGTTGTAGCGGTGCGAACTTCACCGGTCCGCGAACTAGTTAACGTAATGTTGGCGCCCTGAATCCCGGCTTGATTGGGATCGTAAATAGTTCCGCGCAGCGATGCGCGATGAGTTTGTGCAGCAACTGCGACCGGCAACAAAAGAAAAAGAACGATTAGAAGGTTCGACTTCAAGATTTTGGCGCTCCCCATTCGAGATTTTGGATGGACCCCGTGTGTTCGGCAGACCTTAGCAAATCACTTGCTGCTATGTCTAAGTCTCAGGTGTTAGAATGCGGAGACTTGATGCACTTACGGCGAAAGTCTTTTCTTAGTTTCAGTTTATGATCCCGCAAAGGCGCAAAGGTGCAAAGTAGATTCTAAACTTGGCTTTCTTTGCGCCTTTGCGGGAAACTACTTCACGCTCGGAGGTCCTTAATGCTCTGGATCCTTTTTGCTCTTGGCGCCGCGCTCTCGTGGGGACTCTATGGCCCCGCTTTGCATCGCGGCCAGGTAGCGCTCGGTAATCCAATGCGCGCCCTGTTGTGTGTGGGTATCGCTTACTTCCTGATTGGTGTTCTGGTTCCTGTGATCAGTCTTGCTTCTCAGGGCCAACTGAACGGGTTCAGTATGAAGGGTTCAGTGGGCGCAACGCTTGCAGGCGCGCTGGGCGCCGCCGGAGCCGTTTGCATCATCTATGCTTTTAGGTCGGGCGGATTGCCGACGTACGTGATGCCGCTGGTGTTTGCGGGAGCGCCGCTGGTGAACGTGCTGTATTCGATGTGGCTGCATCCACCAAAGACTTCGCCGAATCCGTTGCTCTATGTCGGTTTTGTTTTAGCTGCTCTTGGAGGCGGTTTGGTGCTTTACTTCAAACCGCAGTCGTAGCAGCGATCTTTCGTGTCTCCCCTTACAACCTTTAGCTTCTTGCGCACGAAGGAGATCAGAATGAAAAGCATGCGGATGTTATTACTCGCAATCGTTGTGTTAGTGGGTGTGGGCTCTCAGGCCATGGCCCAACCAGGCGCGAACTGGCCGCAATGGCGTGGACCAAATCGCGACGGCGTCTCGAAAGAAACCGGACTGCTGAAACAGTGGCCGGCTGAGGGTCCTCCACTCGTTTGGAAAGCTGCGGGCGCGGGACGTGGTTATTCGTCTTTCGCAATTTCCAACGGCAAGTTGTACACGATGGGACTGCGTGGCGATCGCGAGTTCGTGATTGCGTTCGACGTCGCCAGTGGAAAAGAGGCATGGGCCACTGCTCACGGCTCTGCCTTTCGGAACGATCGTGGTGATGGACCAAGGGGAACGCCGACGGTCGATGGCGACCGGGTTTATTCGCTGGGCGGCAATGGAGATCTTTCGTGCCTTGACGCGCGCACCGGCAAGATCGTCTGGGGCAAAAACGTTTTGAAGGAATTCGGTGGTTCGAACATCACCTGGGGCATTAGCGAGTCGCCACTGGTGATAGGAAATAAGGTCCTGGTGAATGCGGGTGGTCCAGGCGCGTCGATCGTGGCGCTGAACAAAGCTGACGGTTCGGTGATTTGGAAGAGTCAGAGTGACGAGGCAGGCTATTCTTCCGGCATACCGATGCAAATAAACGGCCTCACACAGGTCATCTTCTTCACCGGCGAACGTGCGGTAGGTCTTGACGTGAAGGATGGACGTTTGTTGTGGGAGTATGCGCGACCGTCAAACAGGACTGCGAACGCAGCGACGCCGATCGTAAAAGCGAACCGCGTGTTCATCTCTTCTGATTACGGAACGGGAGGCGGTGTCGTAGAAATCAAGGGCGACAATAAGGCAGAGGAGATCTATTTCACGAAAGATATGCGCAATCATCACAGCAGCTCGGTACTGATTGGTGATCACCTGTATGGGTTCTCGGGCTCGATCCTGACTGCGATGAAGTTCGATACGGGCGAGATTGCGTGGCGCGATCGTAGCGTGGGCAAGGGCTCACTGGTCTATGCCGACGGACATCTCTACTGCTTCAGTGAGAATGGCGTAGTCGGTTTAGTCGAAGCAACACCGGCTGGATATAAAGAAAAGGGACGCTTTCGCATTCAGCAGGACTCGTTGCCGACGTGGGCGCATCCGGTTGTTGTAGGCGGGCGGTTGTATTTGAGAGACCAGGATACGATCTACGCGTTCGACGTACGCGAGAAGAAATAAGGGGAAAATTTCGCGCAAAGGCGCAAAGGCCCCGCAAAGGCGCAAAGAAAATCTTAACCTTTCTTCGCGTCTTTGCGGGGCCTTTGCGCCTTTGCGGGAGAACTACTTAACGCTTCGCTTGCTTGAGATAATCGCGTGCTTCCCGCAGTTCGACGATGTCCGCATCAGCCTGTTTCCATTGCTCGATCAGTGCTGCGTAAGCCGTCTGGGCGGCGGACTGATTTCCGTTCTGCGCTGCGGCACGGGCCGCACCTAGCAACGAACGCGCGCGATTCGGTTGACGCAGTAATGCAATCTTAAACTGATCGGCCGCCTCGACAGGTTTTCCCGCTCGTAAGAGGATCTCGCCGAAGAGTTCGTGCGTTGGCTTGATGAGGTTGGGTGGTCCGTAAGGCGCACTCATCTCCTCTTCCAGCGCGGTCGCTTTCTTCATTAACTCGATCGCTTTGCTGTGGTCCTTCTTCATCGACGCACTCAGCGCCGCGATCTCCAGTTCACGGATTTCAAGGACCGGCGATCTGCCAGTGCCTCGTAAACCTTCCAATCCTTTAATGCTTGGTTCGATCGGAGATCCGCCTACGGCGGCAGCTAAACCACGAACGTAAAACGGTAACGTCAGGTTTACCGACGATGAACGCACGGTTGCTGCGTTGTTACCACCCGGCGCCGCGGTCATGCTGTGCCCGCCGTGAGCGCCGCCCATCGTCGTTTGTTCGGAAACAGCAGGCGTTTTGTTTTCCGGGAAGAGTTCGGTCGCCAGGTTCCATCTTTCAGTCTCGACGACGAACGTCGCGGCCATATTTGCGTAATTGTTTTCGTAATAAGCCGGACGCAACTTGTTGTCATACGTCGACTCGGACATGACCTTCTTCATCAGGGTGAGCAACTTCTCGGCGTCGTTGTAACGGCCCTGCTGAAGATAGACGTAGAGCAGCCAGTGCAGACTGTGATAGTCACGCACGCTGACGGGAAGGTTCTTGCGCTTCATCCACGCGTCGGACGACTCCCACGCCGACTCGTTCGAGGCGGCGGCCTCGGGCCACATTCCCAGTTGCAGAAAAATGTGCGAAGGCATGTGGCGCGCATGATGTGCTTCGGGAGCAATGCTCGCGTAACGGCGCGCCGCAGGCAGAGCTAAGATCGCGTGCTCAGGATCGTCAAACGCGTGAATGATGTAGTGGGCCGCGCCGGGATGATTCGGGTTCTTCTGATAGACGTCGAGTGCGATTGCTCCGGCCTTTGCCTGCAAGCGATAGCTCTTCTCATTGCCCCTCACCATGCCGAGCAGTGACAGCGAATAGAAAGCCGCCGCGTCGAGATCGTCCGGATAGGTGCGATAGATCTTCTCCATCGCCGCTGAGTACGCGGCGTCGCGAGTGTGTTTATCGCCGTCGCCGTAGAGAAGTTTGACAGCGGCGAGGTAAGCTCGTTCTCGCTCCGTCAACTTTGGCGTGTCCTTGATTTTGGCGAGCACCTGGCGGGCCGCGGTGATGTCCTGCTCGGACCAGAGCGGGTGATTGTGGGTCATCGCTTCACCCCAGTAGCCCATCGCAAAGTCAGGGTCGACTTTTGTCGATTCACGAAAGGCTTCGAGCGCTTCCTCATACCAGAAGGAGTGCAGTGCGGCCAGCCCCCGCAGAAAGTGTGCTTGCGCTTTTTCCGATCCTGACGTCGGAAACTCGACGCGGCCCAGTTGCGATTCCTGTGCGTATAGATTGGATCCACAGATTACACAGATGACACAGATGATCTGTGAAAATCTGTGGATGGTTTTACTTGGTGCCGATAGCATAAAGGTTTTGTGACGTCCTTATATAAATTCGTCCATCAGAGATTGCCGGTGAACTCAGAGTGTAATCGTTCAGCGGATTCTCGGCCAGGATCTCAAACTTCGGACCCGCCGCAACCACCGAGGTCAAACCATCTTCATTCGTAACATAGATCTTTCCGTCGGCAAGCACCGGCGAGCCACTGTACGTGCCGGGCTTGAGGCGTTGTTGTCCGTAAACCTCGGCGCCGGTCTTCGCATCGAGACACCACATGATTCCGCGATCGTTAACGACATAAAAATATTTTCCGTCGGTAACAGGCGTCGGCACGTCAGGTCCATTGACCGTGGACCAGAGAACGTGTGAACTCGTCACGTCACCTCGCCCTCCGGCTTTGAGCGCGAGCAAAGGCTTGACGCGCGTCGGAGCGTAGATGATCTCGTTAAAAACTATCGGTGAAGCCACGATGCGGTAGAACGGATTATTTTCGGGATTGAGACCGTTGGCGCGCCACAACTCCTTGCCCGTCGCCGGATCGTGACCGGTCACACAGTCGCCACCGGTGATCACGATCTCGGTAGTCTTTCCATAACGAAGCAGCGCCGGTGTGGTATACGAATCGGGAGATTCACGAATCGCGTTGGTCGGGCGATCGACTTTCCACAGCGTCTTGCCGTTTTTCTTATCGATGCGCATGACGTACGAAGGATCGTCAGTCTTCATCCCGTGAAGTACCTGAACGTACAGCGAATCTTCAAATAGCAGCGGCGATGAAGCGTAACCCCAGTTCAGTCCAAACTGCCCGTAGTCTTTCTGAATATCCCTGGACCATAGCTCTTTGCCACTGAAGTCAAAGCCCTTGAGCACGCCGGTGCCGGTCATCACGTAAACACTTCTGCCGTCGGTCACTGGCGAAGGCGAAGACATGTTTTGTTTACGCATTTTGACGTTGCCGCCGCCGAGCGGTTTCTTCCAAAGAACTTCGCCTTTGTTTTTGTCGACGCACCACAGAAACAGGTTGTCGCCATCGGCAACGTTCAGGAAAATACGATCGCGCCAGACAATCGGCGTTGAGCCGCTCAAGCCAGGCGTTGCGACTTTCCAGACAATGTTCTCTTCGGTGGTCCATTTAACAGGCAGGTTCTTTTCATTACTCACACCGTTCAAAGCCGGCCCGCGCCACTGCGGCCAGTTTTCCGCCTGAACGACAGCAAACGAGAGCAGGACAAAAACCACGACTCCGACTTTCCGCATATTGCCTCCTATTGGCCACGAAAATTCTAGCCACAAAGAAGCACATAAAGCACAAAAGTAAGCTTCAATCAGACTGTGCCTTTTGTGGCTTAACTCAAATCTAAAGCGGCGATCGTACGACGATCGCGCAAATACAACTTGGTTCCGACAAGCGTCGGCGCTGTCCACGCGAGGTTCTTAAGAACACTCGCCTTCGAGATCACTTTCAGTCCTGCCGGGGTCGCTGTCGCGAGAGCCAGATTGCCGTCTTCGTCGAGAATAATCAACTTTCCATCAGCGAGGACAAAGTTAGTCTTGGGAAACGTGCGGTCCTGGTAAGGCATCTCGCCCGTCTTAACATTTATAGCCGCGAAGAACGCTGGTCCAAAATCGCCACTCGATCCGTACACGTAGTCGCCGATGCGAATGGCAGTCCCATGATGAATGCGCATGCGCGGTTGAGCCCAGAGTTCTTCAGCAGTGGTCTTTCCATCTTTCTGCGTTAACTTCAGCGCGCGGCTGCCGCCATTGTAAGCAGACGAGATGAACAGCACGTTGTCGTTACCCCAGACTGGCACAGTGATGTTGAGTCCCCAGGAGGTGACGTGCGGATGACTCCACAGCAGATTGCCGTTATTGGGATCGATGCCCGCGACAACCTTCCCGAGAAACGCGATCAGTTGGTCCTGCCCATTGACGTTTATGATGATCGGAGAGCTCGGCGACATGTCGAGCGTTTGATTCTTCCACGCAACCGTTCCGTCCTTTTGATTAAAGGCGATCAGCGTCTGGCCCGGTCCGCCGAGTGTAAGGATCACCGTATTCTTGTAAGCGAGCGGACTGCACGAGTAACCGCGATCCATTTTCTTTCCGCCAAACTCTTTCCAAAGATCATGAGACCAGGCGACCTTGCCCGTCTTTTTATCGAGGGCGAGGAGCTTGCCGATGGAGCCGACAGTGTAAAGAAGATCGCCGACAAGGAGAGGTGTGGAGTGTGGTCCAACGCCGTGTTCGTAGTTCATGCCCGCGTGAGGCGCGTCGTATTTGTGTTCCCAGATGGTTTTTCCGGAGTCAGCAGCAAGTGCTATGACAATCTCCTGCTCACCTTCGCTATACATCGTGTAGAGCGTGTTACCGCTCGCTATGATCCCGGAATGTCCTGCTCCCAACGGCCGTGACCATAGTTGTCGTGGTCCACTTTCAGGCCAGGACGCTGCGAGACCTTTTGAGTTAACTACGAAGGTGCGGTTTGGTCCACCCCATTGTGACCAATCAGACTGCGCTCGGGCATCAACACTCAAGAGGAGAAGGGAAGTGAATAGTGCTAAAAAGAATTTCTCACGCACAGGCGCAAAGGCGCAAAGGAAATCCATGGCCCATCTTTGCGTCTTTGCGCCTTTGCGAGGAAAACTGTTCTTGAGTTTCATGATTGCTCCTTTCTCATTAGTCCGCTCGGAGAGCCGGCAGCAAGGGCGAGCGCAGAGCGGCCAGCGTGGCCACGAGCGATGCGGTTGCGCCCGAGAGCAGAACAGCCAGCAATAACAGACCGAGCGAGATGTTTGGAAGCCGGCCCCCGCGCTCGAAGAGCACTGGGGCAATCGCAAGTAGAGCGCAGATAAATCCTACTGCCAGGCCGCAGCACAGCATCAGGACGTTTTCCGTAATCACCATCGCCGCGAAATGTGAAGAGTTATACCCCACCGCACGCAGTAGAGCCAGTTCTCGGCGTCGTTCGAAGACGTTGCGGAGCAAAACGGCCGCCATTCCGAGGGTGCCGAGAGCGAGGCCGAGACCGCCGAGCATTTGGAACGTCGAAAGGTACGTGTTCTCAACGCGATGAAAATTTGCCAGTCGTTCTTCCGTTGAGACAACGTCAAAACCGAAATCTGTTAAGCGATCTTCCAAAACGGTGGAAACTGCTGCGGCTTGTGTTTGTGGAACGTCCAACAGAAACAGGCGGTAACCTTCTTCTGCCGGAAACAATCGCAGGAAGTTTTGTTCAGACATCAACAACTCGCTCTGGAAGATACTATCCGCCAGGGCCGCGACGATCACGAGACGGAGTGGACCAGTGGTGTGGTCTATGACCAGCTCTTCACCAACCTTCAGGTGCAGCACGTAAGTCAACGAGTTGGCATCGCCAATAACCGGTATTGCTCCGTTTTCAAATTGACGATTCAGGAGCAGCCAGGGATTGTTTTTCTCCTCATCGCTCGCGGCGAGCGAACTCTGAAATGTGAACCGGTTTTCTCGAATGAAAGACTCGGGTGGGGCAACGATCCTGGGGTTGCGTGGCTGGTAAAGATTGAGGCAGCTTGTGTCGTCACCGGGCCGTAA
The DNA here is from genome assembly GCA_025922875.1 of Pyrinomonadaceae bacterium. Classification (GTDB taxonomy): domain Bacteria; phylum Acidobacteriota; class Blastocatellia; order Pyrinomonadales; family Pyrinomonadaceae; genus PSRF01. The sequence goes on along the minus strand of JAICGZ010000002.1, from coordinate 31,577 downwards.
GCGGAAGTTTACAAAGCCCACGTCTTTCAACGCGGGGTCGTCAGTGGATAGGTTTAATGACTCACGGCCCTCCGGCGTGTTTGCATCATGGACCACTGGCAGTAACGACTCAGCCAGCAAAGGAAAGCCGCCGGTGCCGGACTTTCTATCCGCGGCCGAAGCGCCGGACCGACGAAAGGAGTCGACGGCGACGATGATGAATGCCGCTGAAGCGATGAGGGTGATGCAGAGTACGGTGCGGCCCGGGCGGTAAGTGGCGTTGCGAAAGCCGAGCCGTGCGATGGTCCACCAGCCGGAGCCCTGGATCAAGTGTTTCTTGCTTCGTTTGAGCCAGCTCGAAATAAACGTCACGCCCGCGACGAGCATGACCACGCCGCCGCCAAAGAAACCAGCCGCCTGCGGAATAAGTCGAAAAGCGCCGCTAATTAAAAGCGCAACGCCAATGAGGGCTAATGCAATTCCGAGCGATTTTTCCCGCAAAGGCGAAAAGGCGCCAAGGAATCCTCTTTGCTCCTTTGCGGCTTTGCGGGAAACTGTCTCTCGTGTGATTTGCCCTGCAATTAGACTTCGCGTCGACGAACGCCCCAATCTTCTTAACGTAAAGTAAATACAAACAACAGCCGCAACAACTCCTCCAATCGCGCCGATAAGCATCCACTTCCAAGAGATGTGCAGAGTCAGCGATGTTGTTCCCACGGCGCCCACCCACCACGTCCGCAATCCATGCATCAACAGCGCTGCATATGCGATTGCTCCGACCAGCCCGAGAAGACTTCCAATGCCCGCCAGCAGTGTGCCTTCCGCGAGAAAGAGCCGCCGAATATCTGAATCAGAAAAACCAATCGCCTGCAGCGTCCCGATCTCACGCGCGCGCTGTTCGATTCCGAGTTTGAAAAAGAGTGTGGTGAGCATGAGCGCTGACACCACCAGAAAGAAACTGAAATACAGAAAGTATTCACCAAAATCCGTGGCACCGCGCGAAGCTGCCTGTCCCTGATCGCGCACGGGTATAACCTGAAATCCCATCAGCGCAGGATCGAGAGTTTTGCGCAGACTTTCGCTGAAGTTGTTCACGACCTCTGGTGTCACTTGATTGCCAGGCGATTCGATCCGGATAGAGGTGAGCTTGCCGAAGCGTGTTTGCCACAGGTTCTGACCGACAGACAGCGGAATGAAAGCCTTCGGCGTGGTGCGATACTGGCGCCAGTAGTCTTCATCCTCTTTTCTCACGCGATCCAGATCGATTGGAAACGGCGGATCCCAATCAGAAAGGTTCTGCGATTCAGTAATACCCGGGTACTCCGGAACGAGATCACGATCCGCGGCCAGGCCTTCGATCGGCACGATCGCCGCTAACTCGAAATCGGCTTTCTTCGTTTCGAGACGACCGTCTTCGTGCCAGAGATAGTATTCAAGTGAGATTGTATCTCCGGGTTTTGCGTTGAGATCTCGCGCGGTCCAATCATTGAGAACAATGGGGACAGGATTTTCAGGATTGATGTTGAAAATCTTGTCAATCCTGTCTACTGCCGTCACCAGCGAGTACGGAGTTGAACGATCACCGGAGCTAATGCTGTTCGCGAGGTACGAGAGCACTGGCGTGGTTTGCAGGGAAAGGGCATTCGCCGTTTGGCCGACAGCAGCCGCGACGTGTTCGTTGATGACCCTGCTATTACTTTCCACTGAGATGCTTTGCTGGTTATTGAGGATTCGTAAGTTGAGGCCGAGATCCTCGAGCGTCGCTTTGTTCTTGAGCAGGCCTGCGATCCCGGAGGATTGATTGAGTAGAATCGTGTTAGCCTTGCCCTCCTGCTCCAGTTCTTTTTGCAGGAAGCTGAGAGAAACAAACACGGCGCGCACTGCTCCGTGCTGCGGTTGCAGTGAAAACTCACCGAGCTTGTCGCCCGCAAGGGCGCCGCTGACAGTTAGCCTGATCGTCCGTCCCGGATCTTCTTTGCGTCCATGCAACGATTCCACCGGAATGTCGGAAGGCTTCTCAAGCCGCAACAACACCGAATCATTTGGACCACTCCCGAGCTCGGTGGCCAGACCTTCACTCAACCATGCATTGCGATTCTGCGGCGCCGCGACGCTAGCGACACCGTTGAACCTCCAGAATCGTTCATCCACGCCATAAACTCTCACCCCACCCGCGCGACGTTTGCTCGGTTCGTGAACCACAACACCTTCAAGGGCGATTATTGGGCACGTAACACCACCCAGGTCAGCGGCAAGTTCTTCACGGAAAAATCCCGCAAACGAGATCACATCGTCAGTTGCACCAAGCCGCCGCGACGAGAGATCGCGAAGACTGCCGCGCACTGACTCACCGATGAGCAGTGCACCCGCAAGCACCGACACCGCGATCGCGACGCCGAGCACTACAACCAGATTGGTCTGCCAGTAATAAGCGAGACTCCGCTTCAGTAGACGAGTAGTTTTCATCGGAGCGCTTCGAGATGTTGGTTTCTTAGTTCAAAGCGTTGGGAAAAACGAGCCGCAAGTTCCTCGCTGTGTGTAACCACAATCAGGATCGTTTCAGCCTGGCGGTGAATTTCGAGAAGCAGATCCGCGACGACTGTGGCGGATTTATGATCGAGATTTCCCGTCGGCTCGTCGCACAACAGAAGCTGGGGCTTCATGATCAGCGCGCGCGCCAAGGCTACACGTTGTTTTTCGCCGCCTGAGAGTTGGGCGGGGCGATGGTCCAGACGTTCCGCGAGTCCTACTTGCTTGAGGAGTTCAGTTGCGCGGCGCGAGGGTTCTCCGTTTGTGTTCGAGATCATCGATGGAGTCAATACGTTCTCTATAACTGAGCATTGCGGCAGCAGGCAATGATCCTGGAAGACAAAACCGATCTGTTGATTACGAAACGCGGCGAGTTGTTTCGGGTTGAGCAGGAAAGGATTTTGTCCTTTCAAAGTAACGGTGCCGCTCGACGGTGGTTCGAGCGCACCAAGCATGTAGAGCAACGTACTCTTGCCGCTGCCCGACGGTCCCATGATCGACACCGCTGAGCCGGGCGGTAATGTTAGCGAGACGTCAGAGACTATACGGAGTGGTCCCGTGGGCGTGGGATACTCCTTCGACAGATTCTCAACCTTCAGCAAAAAGACCTCCGTTTCCATGTTTAGAGTTCAGCCTTAAGCTGCTTTGACGGACAAGCTCAAGCTTGAACTCTAAACTTAGCGCCTCTAGAATCGTGCAATTCACGATGAGCCAATTCGATTCGAACAAAGACTACTACGGCGTTTTGGGGGTCGACAAGGATGCTTCTCAGATCGAGATCGACCGGCAGTACAAGCGCCAGGCCGCGAAACATCACCCGGATCGAGGCGGCAACGAAGAACAGATGAAGTCGTTGAACGAAGCGTATGGCGTCCTAAAAGATAAGAATTTGCGCAATTCTTATGATGCCGGACGGCGGCCGCGCGTTACGCCACAGGGCTTTACGCGTGTGACTACTCCGACGGCTCGCGAGGTCGGAGTTCTTGGTCAATGCCTGAGTGCGTTCCTTTGCCTGGTTGCCGGAGTGTTTTTGCTGTTGCTGGTGCGATTTCAGTGGATGTGGTTTCTCTGGCCGCTGGCGACTCTGGCGCTGCTGGTCCTCGGATTCGGAGTGCTGCTGGCGCGTAGCGCTATGGTCGCTATGAATGCATCGTTGCCGGTGACGAATCCGTTTAAACGTCACACGCGGCTGCAAGAAGCAGCTTTCTGGGTGGCGATTGTCAGCTGCGTTTACGGACTTTATTGGGTAATGACACTTTGAGATCGGGCGTGTGTGATGATCACGGGTTTGGACCTGCTGTTTCTCGAGGTCAACAGTTTGGAAGAGTCACTCGGTTTTTACGAGGGAGTGCTCGGAATGGAAGTCGAGTCAGTCAACACCGACTCCGATCCTCCGATGGCGAAGGTTAGAGGCGGTCAACTGAGGATCACGCTCGCTCAACATCTCGAAACAATGCTGCGAAGAGGACGCGGAGTTCACTTCTTTGCCGGTGTCGAGGATGTTGATAGATTTTACGACGAGCTGATTGCAAGAGGAGCGGACGTTCAGCCGCCGGTGGACGAAGGCTGGGGTGGACGATTCGTCACATTGGAGGATCCGGACAAGTATCGCTTCTTCTTTGTGACGTGGAAAGGGTAACGATGGCAGGACAACACATGGAGAATCTTTTTCGCCGCTTCAAGGGCGAGGTGGTGGACGTGAAGACGGTGTCGGGCGGAATTTATTCAGGACGCATCACCGAGATCACGAACGATTACATCTGCCTGAATGAAACTTCCACCGCGCCGCCCGGGCAACAGGTATTCATATTCTTCAAGGCTGTCGAATCAATGGCCGCAACTGTGATGGACAGTTAACTTGGCCACAAAAAGCGCATAATTATCAATTGGCGTTACTTTCTTTTTGTGCCTTTTGTGCCTTTTGGGGCTAATCTTTTTTGTGACTTATGCAGTACGTAGAGAATCCTCCTAATCCGTGGCTGACACATTCGGTCGAATGGATCGGCGAACCACCGGAAGCCACGCTCGAAGTTTTTGAAGAGACCGAGACTCGTCACATCATCACTCACAACGACAGTCCCGACGTCGGATTCGATTACACAGTCAACTGCTATCGTGGCTGCATACACGGTTGCACTTACTGCTTCAGTCGTCCCACACATGAGTATCTCGGCTACGGCGCCGGCACTGACTTCGATCGCAAGATCATCGCGAAAGTGAATGCGCCGGAACTGCTGCGCAAAGAGTTGATGAAACCTTCGTGGAAGGGCGCCGAGATCGTTTTCTCTTTCACTTCCGATCCCTACATTCCGCTCGAGGCCAACTACAAACTCACTCGTCGCTGTTTGGAAGTGTGTGCTGAGTTTCGCCAACCTGTGGGTGTCATTACGAAGTCGGCGTTGATTCGCAGAGACATCGACGTGCTTCAGGAACTTTCGCGCAACGCACGTCTCGGCGTGTTCTTTACGATTCCGTTTACGGACGTCGAAGTGGCCCGCGCGGTTGAGCCATACGCTCCGCTTCCAGAAGCACGCTTTCATGCGATGGAGGCGCTCGCGGCGGCGGGAATTACTGTTGGGATCGGCATCGCGCCGGTCATTCCCGGTCTTTCGACCGACATTCCAGTGCTCCTGAGACGCGCAAAAGAAGCTGGAGCGCAACATGCGTTCATCAACATGCTGCGCCTGCCCGGCAACGTCGCGCCTTATTTCGAAGAGCGCTTACGCGAGAAACTACCCACAAAAGCCGATCGAGTGATGAACAGAATCCGCGAAGCACGCGGTGGAAAACTGAACTCGAGCGTCTTCGGCGAGCGAATGCGCGGCAAGGGTGAATACTGGTCCGCTACGGAACGTCTGTTCAAAATCCACTGCGAGCGTCTGGGCTTCAATAAGAAACACCAACCCCAAACCGAAGCGGGTACCACCTTTCGCAGACCCACCGCACAGGCCAGCCTGTTCAGTTAGCCACAAAGAAGCACAAAAAGTTTTATGTAAACCCTATTTTGTGCTTTTGTGCTTCTTTGTGGCTATAATACAGCTCACCCCACAAGCAAATAAGCAGGAGGCAAAGGCGATGCTAATCAGAGACGTGATTCGCAACCGCGAGCCTTACTCGACGAAGGCGTCAGCGACTGTGCAGGAAGCGGCGGAATTCATGGCCGCTAGAAACATTGGCGCCGTCTGCGTAATGGATGACGGCGGAAAGCTGCTTGGCGTCTTTTCCGAGCGTGACGTTTTGAATCGTATCGTCGTTCCTCAACGCGACCCGCTCACGGTCAAGGTAGGAGATGTCACGAGTGAGTTGCGAGCGGTGATCCAGTGCGATGAAACTCCCCACCAGGCTCTCGAACGCATGGAGTTGTTCGGCACTCGACATCTTCCTGTCGTTGATGGCGAGCGTTGGGTGGGAATGCTCTCCATGCGTGACCTGTTGCGCGTCGAAGTCGGAGAACAGGGCGATGAGATCAAATTGCTGCACGAGTACATTCAGCACTGATGAAAACTTACTTTTTCATCGCGCTGCTGATCGCGCTTTGTGTTGCGTGTAGCCAGCCGCCCGCCGGACGTGGCGCAGGTGAGGTTGAGACTTCCGCTCAGTCAAACATACGTTTCAAAATCGAAAAGGTGGCTGGTGAACTCGAAGTGCCCTGGTCCATCGTTTGGGCGCCGGACGGCCGCATGATCTTCACTGAACGTCCGGGGCGTGTGCGAGTGATGGAGAACAGCACGCTGAGACCAAAACCTTTGTTCGTAGTTTCGGACGTAGAGAGCGCAGGCGAAAGCGGTTTGATGAGTGTGGCGCTGCATCCTCAGTTCAGCAGTAATCGCTTTCTTTACCTCTCTTATGCGTATGCGCAGGGTGGTGTGTGGGTTCGAGTCGTGCGTTTCCGCGAAACTGCCGAAGGCCTCGTCGATCGCACAGTGATCATTGAGAACCTGCCGGCCGCCAGGTTTCATGCGGGCTGTCGTATTCGTTTTGGTCCTGACGGCAAGCTCTACATCACTACCGGAGACGCCGGGCGTCGCGAGCTTGCCCAAAGAATGGACTCACTCGCAGGAAAGACTCTTCGTTTGAATGACGACGGCACAGTTCCGCAAGACAATCCCTTTGTGGGCCAGCAAAACGCGCGACCTGAGATTTGGTCGTTGGGTCATCGCAACGCGCAGGGCATGGACTGGCAGCCGGACTCGAATCTCATGTTTCAAACAGAGCATGGACCAAGCGGGTTTGATGGTGGACAAGGAGGTGATGAGGTCAACATAGTGGAGAAGGGCAAGAACTATGGTTGGCCCACCATTCACCACACACAAACGCGCCCGGGTTTGGAGTCGCCGCTCCTCGAGTACACACCGGCGTGTGCGCCAGCGAGTGGAATGTTCTATCGCGGTTCAGCGTTTCCGAAGTTCAAGGGAAACTTCTTTTTCGGCTGCCTGCGCGGCGAGATGTTGATTCGAGTGGCGCTGGACGGGCGACGCGTCCTGGGCCAGGAAGGAATCGTGAACAACTACGGACGAATTCGCGACGTGGCTGAAGGACCGGATGGCTATCTGTATTTTTCGACCTCGAATCGCGACGGTCGAGGCAAGCCCGCGGAAGATGACGATCGAATTCTAAGAATCGTGCCGTCGCAATAACAAATACGTCCTGTTGGTCCTATAGGACCTATATCAAAGCCTCTCAAGCTTTCTTTGCGAGGATCGCCGTCTTGCTCCAGCCAATCGCCTGTTGCGGCGGAAACCGGTACTGATGCTCGATCCGGAAGTGCTGCTCCGTCTTGCTCTTCACTTCATGCGGCGGATGGCTCTTGAATCGAAACAGTATTTCGAGAAACGCACCCGCTAAGCCCGGGTGAACTGGAAAATGCAGTAAATGACCTCCCGGCACAATGACACGCGCCAGCTCCGTCAAACCATCGCCGAGCGGAACGTATTCAAGCGCACCGGACGTCACCACGAGATCGAGCGACTCGTCGGCAAACGGCAGGCAAAGCAGGTTTCCCTGAGTGAAAGTGACATCTCGTTTTCGCCCTGAGCTGTAGTAAAGCGATTTCCGCGCAGCCGCTACGGACGTTGACGACAAATCGAGCGCCGTAATCGACACTGGAAAACGGATCGCACGCAGTAAGGCAAGAGTAAGCAGTCCCGTTCCGCATCCGGCATCAAGAATCCGCGCGCCGCGCGAGATGGGCAGCGGATGAGCAGCGAAATATTGATCCAAAGACCGGCCATAACCGTTCAGCTTGAACGTCAGGTCATAGAAACGCGCGATCCGATCATAATAGGAGCCTGCGCGCGCCTTGGTTTTGGTTGCAGTCAGGGCATACTCCATGAGCTTCTCTTAAGCCTCACTTAGTTGTTCGATCACAGTTGTCGGTATTTCATTCGACGGAAGTGGCGCGCAATTGTAGCGTCCCCGTCAACTTTACTCAACCGAAAAGGGCCATTCCGTCGATTCAAAGGGTGGAACCTCATGCCCACCTGCCCTTTACGGGCCAGCAATATGCGGGCCAAATTCCGTAGAAATGGTCGCTAAATAGGGCCTCAACAAATACGTTATGGACACGCAAGAACTTGGACAGAAGACGTTCTGAGAATATCCAAAGGTCCCGGTAGGAGGAAAGAACCATGAATCGAATGCGTTTGATATTGAGCCTTACGGCATTTTTTTTAGCGATTACAGTGGGAACCGGAACTGTACTGCTTTTCCGACAGGCCAACGCTGCGGTTGTGCATAACCCGCAAGAACGCGTTACGCGACCCTACCCTAATTTCGAAGTCGATGTGCTGGTCAACGGGCGGCCGCTGGCTGAGTACCATGCGCGAGGCAGGATCTACATCGAAGCGCTGCAAGGTGCTGAATATGAGGTGAGGCTGCGGAATACCTCTCCGGATCGCGTTGCCGTGGCGCTGTCAGTCGATGGGCTGAACACGATCGATGCCCGGCATACGTCCGCATGGAATGCAAGCAAATGGGTCATCGAGCCGTATCAGACGATAACAATAGGTGGCTGGCAGATGAGTTCGGACCGGGCGCGCCGGTTTTATTTCACCAACGAACGAGATTCATACGGAGCAAAGCTCGGGCAGACAGCGAATCTCGGAGTCATCTCAGCGGTCTTTTTCAGGGAACGCCGGCGGATCTCGCCTATCACTCCGCCTTACCCGATCTATCGTGGCCAGCCAGGGGCTGATCAGTCGGCCCGAACTCAGCAAGCGCCCAGTTCGAAAGGCGAATCGGCGGCGCGTGACCGGGTGATCGCTCCGGCGCCTGATGACGATTATGCAGCGACGGGTATCGGACGTTCTGTCAGGCATGACGTGCGTTGGATCGACATGGATCTTGATTCGCGTCCAGCAGGAGAAGTGACGATCAGGTATGAATACTATTCAGCGTTGCTGCGGTTAGGGATTGTTCCGCGGCAGCAGTCGCGTGAACCGTATCCGTTGTACCGTCGTGAGGATTCGAGAGGGTTCAGTCCCGAGCCGTAAGAACTTCCCGCAAAGGCGCAAAGAAAGCAAAGGACGCAAAGAGGAATTCCAAATTCTCTTTGCGGCCTTTGCTTTCTTGTGCGCCTTTGCGGGAAAAACTTCCTATCGCCTTATCAAGTCTGGAGTATAAAGTCGCCGGTACACGCGATAGTTTGCCATTACCTTTTGCACGTAACCCTTCGTCTCGTCAAACCCGACTTCGGAGGTGAAGACTCCCGGATCCTGTTGCTTCGCACGTTTCAACCAGCGCGCCACATTGTCCTCGCCACCGTTGTACGAAGCAGCTACAGGCTCGAGCATCTGCGGGAATAGTTTGGTCAAATGCTCGAGATACTCCGCGCCCACCATGATCGATGTGTCAGGTTGATAAAGCTGATTCTCACGCAACGAATTCAGTCCTGCAGCCGGCCCGTATTTTTGGGCCGCGTCGATCGTTAATTGGAGTAAACCACGAGCACCGGCGGGAGACTTCGCGAACGGCTTGAAAACACTCTCTTGTTTGATAAGCGCGAGTATGAAGCGTGGATCGAGTTTCCGAGTTTTGGCAGCGCTGAGGATTGCCTGCCTGTATGGCGCAGGATAACTGCTTGCCACGGATGCGATCGCACTGTTCACACGTTCTTCACGTTTGGCGACGATTTCAGCCCGTGATGGACCACCCAACGCAGCCAGGCGCTGGCTTGCAAGCCAGCCGTAGTACGACTCAATACCATCAGGCACCATCAAGTAAGCATTAAACGCTTCTTCCTTCTTACCCGCCTGTTCCAGGCTGAAGGCTTTGAGATAGGCCACCTCGGCCGGCGAGGTCAGCACCGCTTTTGCAAATGGACGCCTCAACAACTGGTCCGCAGTGAGAACGGCATCGGACCATTCACCTTCAGCAATATAGAGACGCAACGCAGCGAACATCGCATTCGTCTCTGTCGCCGTGCCTGCAAATCGTTGTCTGGTCTTCGTGACCCAGGTGAGCGCTTCAGCAGGTTTGTTTGCTTCGCGAAGCGTGTCGATCACGTTCAAGTGTGCAGTGTCGATGCGCTCGCCATTCGGAAAGCGATCTACGTATTCAGCGTAACGCGCGGCTGAATCCTCGAACTTACCCATGCGCAGCAGGGAAGCAGCGCTGAAATTCAAAGCCTCGCGGCCTTCCTTAGTCGCGCCATAATCGCGCACTAACTGATTGAAGACGTTGTATCCGTCCTGGTAGATCTTACCCAAGAAGTATGAGCGTCCAATGCCCAGCAATGCTTCCGCAACGCGTGGATCCTGCGGATAGTTATCGATGAGAGTTTGCCAGTGAGCACGCGCCTCAGCGAAAGCGCGAACGCTGAGGTAGACGGCAGCGCGGCGCATGTGCTCGGCAGGGGTTAGCTTCCTGAGATTTCCTTTTGCATCTCGATCGGCAGCATCACTGCGCCGGACTGCTGCAAGTGTAGTCTCACTGGCCGACTGCTTTGCGACTACGGCGGCGGCTCGATCGGCCGCGACGGCGGTAATCACCGCACTGAAACAAATCAATAAAGCTGCGAGATTCTTTAACACCCTCAAATTACTCCCGGGGTTGATTTGGTAGCTCTTCGATGATTTCGAAGGTGGTTTGGATTTCTACCGCAGGTCGTAACGTTGCGGCGACACTGCAGTATTTGGTGTCGGAGAGTTCGATTGCGTCGGCGACTGCTTTTGCTGAGATCGATCTGCCGGTCAGTATGTGATGGACCTTCATCGACGTGTAACTGCGCGGGTGTTCGTCACGACGCTTTCCCGAAACCTCGACGATGTAGTTCGTTACCTGTTGGCGCTTCTTCGCGAGAATGCCGGCGACGTCCGTCGCGGTGCATGAACCGAGTGCGACAAGCAGAAGCTCAACCGGAGAAGGTGCTGAGGAGCGTTCCTTATCAGTATCGATTGCGAGAGCATGTCCGGAGGGAGTGGCGCCAAGGAACAAGTCTTCAGCTACGAACCGCACTGTTGCTTTCACACCGGCCACCGACATCGAGCAGAAGCATAACACACGCCTGTAGACAGGATTGTCATGATTATTCAGGATTATCATGTAAATCCTGTCTAATCCTGCAAATCCTGTAAAAGAAGTTATGCGACTGCCGTTGCGACGGAATTCTTACGCGCGCTACCACCTATCTTATTAATCTCACGAACCAGCTCGCTGATGCGATCGGCAGTAAATGGTTTCGCAACTACCCAATCCACGCCGGCCGCCTTCTGATCGTTGGATCCGACAGCTTCACCCCAGCCGGTGATCACCGCGATCGGAATCCGTGTGTTGATCTGACGGATCTCACGAGCCAGTTCCCAGCCGCTCATGCCCGGCATGCCGACGTCAGTGAACACACCATCGAATTCCATTTCCCTGAACAGCGACAACGCTTCATTCCCATTCTCCGCAACGTGAACGTCGCACTGCTCACCTTCAAGAATGTCGCGCAGTAATTCCCGGACGAAGTCTTCATCGTCGACTACGAGCACTTTCAGCTGTGATTGTTCCAGCGGCTGCAAACACGCGCTCGACGTCGTTTGTGCCGATGTCCCGCCGTGTTCGACCTCACTAACATTCTTTTGCACGATCTTCTTCGCGAGTGGAAGAGTGATGCGAAACTCTGTCCCTTCGCCGTATCGCGATTCGACTTCAATGTTACCGCCATGTCGCCGGATAATTCCGAAACTTACCGCCAGTCCCAAACCAAGACCAGCTTTGCCTTTCGTCGTAAAGAACGGATCGAAAATCTTCGAGCGAACCTCCGGGTACATTCCAACTCCGGTATCGACAATCTGGACGATCACCGATTCATCAACCGTGCGCGTCGTTAGCGAGAGTGTTCCGCCTTCGGGCATTGCGTCGATGGCATTGAAGACCATGTTCACGAGCACTTCGCGCAATTCTGAATCATCGCCCATCACCATTGCATTCGATCCGACTTGCAGGTTGAGCGTGATGTGAATGTTCGAGGCTTCGGCGCAGGTTTTCCAACGAGGCCGGGTAATTTCGCTGGCATCCAGCAGGATCTGATCGACCGAAACCAGTTCGAAGTTATGGTCTCGACGCTGGCGGGCGAAGTCTTGTATGCGTTTGACTGTTTTGGCTCCGTCTTCAGCGGTCTTGATAATGATTTCCAACCCTCGTTGGATTTTCTCGGCATCGCCCGTGCGTTGAAGAAGTTGTGCGCGTCCGAGAATTCCGGTGAGAGTGTTGTTGAAGTCGTGTGCAACTCCCGATGCGAGTTCGCCGAGCGCAGAAAGCTTTTCCATCTGCGAAAACTGTTCGCGGATACGTTCCTGCTCCGCGATGTAATGCGAGAGTTCCTTGACGTGTTTTTCTGCCTGCGCTGCCTGCGCTGCCGACGTCTCGACGTTTTTTAGATAGGTGCGGTAAGTGAGAAAGATGATGGCGATAACCGGAAGCGTGATCGCGAAGGCGTAAACTCCGATGAAGTAGATCAGTCCGGCAATGACTCCGGCGGCACACGCGCCCGCGAAGTAAGTAATGGAGGTCCAGAGATAATGCTTCCGCCACGTCTGCCAGATCGGTTCATTAACTTTAAGAGCCGCTCCGATCGCCACGATTCCGGAATTCGCGACGTAGTGAGTCAGCGCCATCGTGCAGATCGCCGCTACAAAACGGATAGTCAGTGGTTCAGCTCGCAGAGCAACGACGCTCGGGTAGATAAACTCCAGTACGCTGCTCGTTATGAATATCGAAACGGCTGCCGACGCCCAATTGAAGGTAACGGTTCTGAATTTACGGCTGAAACGCAGCGAGGAAAGAACGGCTTCAACTGCCCCTACGACTACTGCCGCCGCTCCTCCATAAAGAAGCAGGGCCAGAAAGACAAACGTGTCGGAAACCGAAATTTTTGAGCTGAAACGCGGAATCGGAATTGTGATCCGCGAAGTCAGGAGCAAAGCCATGCCGACTAACACGGCGAAGTGAGAATCAAACTGGGCGAAATCGAGCCGAAAACAGGAATAAATAAACGCGAGGATAGCGCATCCAGTTATTACCCAGAGGAATGGCCCGAAGAATTTATTTTCCATGGCGCCAAGGGTCTTTTAAAGTGAGGTCAAGTTTGTCCTTTATCAGGACTGATCGGGGGTTGAACACACTTCATTAGTTTTGCACTTGCTCCTTACGTGGAAGGAAGATCGTCTCGTAAGTAGCCCGAAAGTGAAAACCACACTTGCGATAAAAGCCGTGGGCCAATTTGTTTGTTTCGTTTACCAGGAGGCAAATAGATTTCGTATCTTCGAGCAGGCGTCGCATCAGCTCCGACATCAAACGGGTGCCGATGTTTTTCCGGCGGCATTCGTCGCGCAACCAAATGCCTTCGAGATAAATAACTTCGGGAGTCTTCGAAACGACATCTGCTTTGAAAGTCAAAACACCATCGTTCACGACGACCCAGGTTCTTCCTTGTTCGATACGTCTGAGGCAGCGTTCACCAAAACCCTGCGGATCGACCTTCAACGGGTCGACCCCACTTTCAGCGAAAGCAAGCTTCGCTTGAACGGGCATCACCAGGTCCAACTCTGCTTCCTTTGCAGGTCTTAAGCCATGGACGGGCAGACGCGCTTCGACGGGCCAAATCAACTCAAATAACCATTCGCGACACGCTAAACGCTGTCGCCGTCCGGCTTCCGAATAATGACTCCAGAAGTCAGCTACTCTTTCTTTCTCTCCCATGATCATGTGCGTGTTGGGACACTCACGCGCTACTTGCGCCAGCGCTGCCAGCGCGCGATCCGAGACTGTTTCCATGAGAGTTGCGTGGCCCACCAGCGCCACTCCTTCAAGCTGACCCTGCCAATCGCGACAGCCGTAGAAAGTGCCACGGTTGAACGGGCTAACAATTCCGTTGTCGTGTATCAGACTCATCATCGTCACGGTGTGAATCGGACGTTGAGACAGGAACTGGAGAACCTCTGCTTCATCATTGTTCCTCAATCGCTCAACCGCAACTGATTTGACGGCGACTGACAGTTCTCTTGTTCTCGGTGCTGTGCTCGTTTGCAACATTTCGTCTACCTTTAGGTTTGGGGGTTAGTAGGTGATAGTTGCTTAGTAACCCAGATAGTCAGTGTAGTCGTCGGGCACAATTGCCATGGAAGTGGTTGGGTCGCCATTCGTCAGAGCGTTGAACGCCACGAGAAGCGCATCGCCGACGAGTACGCCGTCGCCGACCAGTACACCGTCACCAACCAAAACACCATCGCCGACGAGCACGCCGTCACCGACAAGCACACCGTCGCCGACGAGCACACCATTTCCAAGCAGGTCAGAAATTGAACAGAACAATTGACCGGCGCCGATCATGGTGCCGTTACTTATGAGGATGCTTTCACCGACAATGACGCCGGTTGAAAACATCGTGGAGTCGCTGACTAACACACCATCACTGACGAGCACGCCATCGCTAACCAAAACACCATCACTGATCAGAACGCCGTCACCGAGGAGGACTCCGTCGCCGAGCAACACGCCCTTCGCATAGACTCGTTGATACTGATTAATCAGCGCCGTGCCCGTCGCGTAGGTCTGGCCCACGATGATGCCCTGCGACCACTGGAACGTGAAAACACCGCCAGGTACGGTGATGCTTGTTTGCGGAGCAGGAGCTGGTCCAGTCAGCAGCGGAGCGCCGAGTTCGGTTGAGCTGTCGATAGTGGTGCTAACAAGCCTGGCGAGACGAGTCGCGCCATCGATGTTCAGTTCACCCGCTCCCTGCTCGAACATGTTGTAGTTAGGAAGCTGTTGCGCTGTGTACATCAAGAGCGACTTCATCAAGTTGGGGGTAAGAGTTGGATTGGCTTCGAACAAGAGAGCCGCTGTGCCGGCGACCAGTGGTGCAGCCATTGAGGTGCCGCTCAGGATCATCTGCCTGCGAGTTTGGCTGTTGCTGACGCCGGCGTCCAGCGAGGGATTCTGTGAAAGAAGATAATTGTTTGGCGCCTGCGCGAAGATCGTCTTGTTACCTGGTGCTGAGATCTCCGGTTTGATCAGGTTGTCGTAGTGGTTGATACCGTAATTGTCGGTCCAGAAACTGCGCGTCGGTCCACGCGAACTGTAGGTGGCAATCGTATCGTCACCTCTTTGATCAGTTCCGCGAGTATCGACGGCGCCTACAGTCATAACGGACGGCTCATTACCGGGTGAATGAATCTGGCCGTAAATCTTTTGACCGTCGCTGGTCTTTCCGTTGTTACCGGCCGCGGCTACAACTACGATCCCGCGGTCCACGAGCATGCGTGCAGCATTGCACAGCGGATCGTACAGGTAGGAATTGATTGCCGGCATGCCGATGCTGAGATTCACGACGCGCACGTTGTACGTGGAAGCATTCGCCATCAACCAGTCAAACGCGCCGAGCACGTTTGATACTGAGCCGATGCCTTTGGAATTCAAAACACGGAGGTTGATGATCTTCGCTCGTGGCGCAATACCGATATATTCACCTCTCGCAACGACTCCGTTTCCGGCTGCTGCCGCTGCGACGTGAGTTCCGTGACCGTATGGATCATCGGTCCGGCCTTCGCCGGTGAAGTCCCGATTTACGACGATTCGTGACTGACCGTTTGTGGTGTCGATAAAGGAAGTGTGTTCGCCGTAGATGCCGGAGTCGACAATCGCGATACCGATTCCGTCTCCATCCAACGCTCCATCCGTAGCCATTGAGCGCACATTGTCCGCGCCGGTGGTATGAGCAACGTGACCGCCGAGTGTCCGAACTTCGCTGTCCAATGAAACAAATGAGACCTCTGAGAAATTTGACAAAGCATCGACCACGCGGCCGGGTAATTCGAGGGCAAGAGAGTTGAGGTTGTTGAAGTGTTTCCGGATCTTGACGCCGTTTGCTGACAATAATGCATTCAGTTGACCGCTTGGCTTTTGGTTGAGCTGGAGGATTACTTTGACCAGGGCTTCGCCGCTCTTGTTAGAGAGCAGATTGCTGAGGTCTGAAGCGACCTTGATTGGCTGCTGGGCCTTCCCGTGCGACGAGCCTTTGCTCTTCGCCTGAGCGGCCATAAGTCCGCTCGAAAGGGTTGGTCCCAGTGTGAGGCTCGCCAGCAGGGCCAGCACCAGGAAGCGTTTTGTTTTATGCATCGATGTCACCTTCGTCATCTCTGTAACCTTTTGAGGTTTTGCCAAGTCTGAACAAACAACTGGCGGCATCCGCTCTGCACTGACCGTGCCAAATTTGTGACAGATCCTTAGATCCTTGTGCAGTAAAGACTTACGGTGATTTTCTGGAAAATGGCAGCAAGTGGAGGGCTTGACCGATTTGCTCAGATTGACTGCCCTTGACTGCCGGCTCAAATCACTTTGATAGAATCCGCCGCATGTTGCCGGAAGAGATTGAGGTCCATCGCGACCGCATGTGGCGGCGCGATCCTGAAAACCGTGTTGAGGATGTTTACAGCGCTGAGCGTTTTATCGAGGAGGTAGGATTCTGCGAAGCCCTAACCGACTCTCGCCGCCCTGGACCGTCGCTTTACGTTGCGGTTTGCGGGCGTCGAGACGCGCACATGCCGCGCAATGTACAGAAGGATCCGGAGAGCCGTTTGGCGTGGAGCATCAAGGACGATGTGATGCGCCGTGGTAAGTGTTTTTATGGGAAACTGCTTCGCGGTCGTTCTACGTTCATTGCGGTGCGTTTGCTTCCATTCTTCAACACTTTGTGGGGCGTTCCGCAGAGAATGGAGAAAAAGATTCTTTCGGACGACGCGCAGACCATCCTCAAGATCATGCGGCGTGAGTGGGAAATGGCGACGCGTGATCTGCGCCAGGCCAGCGGCATCCCTGATCGAGCTCGTTTCGATAAAGCCATGACTCAGCTACAGAAGACGCTGAAGATTATTCCGAGTGACGTCTTGTATGAGCCAACGTTTACTTACATTTGGTCCATTCCGGAAGCTCGTTTTCCGGAGCAATTGAAGCAGCGTGTGGACCGGGAAGAGGCTTTAAAGGAGATTGCACGGTCGTATCTGGTTGGGGCTGGCATGACTTTGCGAGGGGAACTGGCGCGTGTGACTGGTCTAAGTTCGCCTGAAGCTGGATTGGGTAATTGGGGACTGGTCGACGAAGGATTTGCTCAAAGATTAGCACCGGGCGTGTATCGCCTGATTAATTTTTAGGGGTGGCCCTCCGTGGCCACCCCTCCTCCGAATGGGAACAATCAAGGGGTGGCCACGGAGGGCCACCCCTACAATTACTTCCTTAAGATGCCTCTTTGTGGCTGCCCGCTTCGAGCAGCGCCTGTTTTTCCAATTGCGCCATCTCCAGCACCAACGGTAACTGGTCCTGAGCACTCCCCAAACGCTGCATCATCATCTCCGTGTCGCCCTCGTTCAGTTTTCGACTCGCAGTCGCTTCTATCACTTGCAGCCTTGTCTTTGTCTTGACCAGGTGATCGTTAGCCTGCTGCCGCAGGTGATCCAGCCTTTGGTGATCGGTTTCCAGTTCCTTTAACAGCGCGTTGGCTTCAGGCGTACGTAAGATACGGGCACGGTTCATTTGCCGCTCAACCTTCAATATTTCCCGCTTTGCTCGCGAAATGATGCGGGACGCGGTGAGTCGATTGGCTAGTGTTTCCATGTAAGCGTCGGCCAAAAGTGGGTTGCTTTGCTCAATTTCGGCGAGGGCTTTCCGCTCGGCTGAAGTCAATTCTGATCTGAACCATACAACCTCATTCGCTGTGATTCCATCCGAAGCTAACCGGTCCCGTAATTTCGCAAGCCAGTTTCGGCGATAAATCATGAGAATAGCGGCGATCACCACCCCCAACGCGAATCCCAAGGTTAACGAGAGACCGGCCAACAAAAGGTAGACGGCAGCCGACTCGGTGGCCGTGGTTGTCATAAAAAGTACGAGGAAAACGAGGGGCGCGGGAAGCGTAGTGGCCGCCACAGCGACCCAAGGAGCAACTTTCAGCAGGCGTGCCGTCGTAACCTCTTTGCCGGAAAGTTTGCCTTTGGGTTGACTCATCAAGCCTTGATTCATTGTGATCGAGATCTTAGCTCATGACAGAAGTGACCGCCAGCAGTTCAGAGTTCAAAGCGTTCACGCCTTCAAGGGTTCAAGCTTTATTGAAATAGCAGCACAAAGCTGAAACCTACACTTCGTGTCTGTATAATGTCCGGCAACCGAATGAGGAAGTTCCAATGAAGACGCTCCGACGACTCCACCTGATTTTATTGCAGCTATCTTTGACTGTTGCCTGCGCCCTGATGACTCAGCCTGTACTTGGCCAGGCACCCAGCGCCAACGGGTCCAGCCCTTCCGGGGGGCCGGGCAAGCCCGTCACCATTCCCGTGACGATCAGAGTTAAAGAGGATGGCGAATTCGAATTACAGAATATCGATTTGACGATCAGTGAGGACGGCGAGCCCCAAACTATCATCTCCGTCAGGGGTATCGGAACAAACTCACCGATAACACTGGCTGTTTTGATTCAGGAGGACCTTGTACCCTCCGTCTCCAACGAGATCAAGGCTCTGAGAGACTTCATTAGACGGCTACCAAAAGGCTCGAGAGTAATGATCGGGTACCTGCGTACTGGTAGTCTGCAAGTTAAACAAAAATTTACGAACGACCTGGAAAGAGCGGCGAGTGCACTGCGGCCGCCAACCGGAATTGCTACTGCTGGCCCTTACAATCCGTATGTTGAAGTCATCGAGGCGTTGAAGAGGTTTGAGTCACAACCGCTGGGTCGACGGGCGATACTCCTTGTTTCAGACGGTTTGGATATCTCGCGTGGAGTCGACTCGTCTTCACCGACTCAAAGTGTCGACCTGCAGCGGGCGGTTAACGAATCGCAACGGCGTGGAGTTGCGATCTATGGTTTTTACGCTCCGACGCTGGTTGCTGCGGCTAATCCTGCGCTTGTCAGCAATGCGCAGAGTTCTTTGTTGCGCTTGTCGAATGAGACTGGAGGAATCGCCTTCTTCCAGGGTCTCGGCGCTCCGGTTAGCTTCGAACCCTTCATCCGTGAGTTGGATATTGCACTTCAGAAGCAGGCCGCGCTGACGTTCCTGTCCACACATCTGAACAAAGGATTCCACCGGATCGACGTAAAATCGTCGAGTCCCGGCGTACGTGTCGCGTTTCCTTCAGGTTACGTGAGGTAAAAGATCATTGGACTGTGGCGGCGAGTAACGAGCCGCGGTGATCGCTCGCCACAGCCCAGCCATCTGCGAGCTGTCCAATCATCCCGTGAAAGTGGATCTCAGTGCCACTTAACACCACGAGTACGTCACCCGCGTGATATCGGGGATCCTCGAGTCGGAACCGGATCACCGTAGCCTGTCCATTTTCCTGCTTCAGAGTCTCAAACTGAAAAGTCTCGGCATCGGCGACATAGGTTTGCGAGTTGTTCGCTACTCGTTGTTCATCAGGCACAGATCGCTTGCTCCATTAAATGATTAATTTCTTCAATTCGCCGGCCGATATTACACCACGACCCACCGCCGGTAAAATCTTGACAATAGTTATTATTGAGAGTAAAGAGTCGTGCTCACAAGGCCTTTCTACTGTTCAGCGTTGTCCGAGTAGCCAACTCGGGCAAGAGCTCCGTCCCCGAGAGCCAAAACCTGTTCAGTGTTGTCTGAACAACGGGAAGAACTCTATCAGCAAGAGATCGACTGAAGCCACAAAGAGGCAAAACACAAGATGGTATGAGTAGGTGCATTGTTCTGATCGCACTGTTGCTTCTGGTCTTACTGTGTTGCAGTGGCCAGTCGACCGATCCACAGTCGGCGGTCGCCGCCATGCGTCCGGTTAAACAACTGCCGAGTGAAACGCCATCCAGCGGAAAAATTCACTTTGCCGGCTTCGATTTCCAGCAACTGTTCATCAGTAACCACCCTGGAATGTCACCCATGAAGGGCGAGCCCACTAAGGGTTCTCGGTTCCTCGTCGAGGCAAAGCTCTACGGCGAAGAGGCGATTGCCACGGCAAGCTTTGAAGCAGTTGATGAGCAGGGCCACGTGATTCAAAAAATATTGATTCAAAGACAACCCGATGCTTCTGGCCGCTCTGGATTTTATGGCGTGATGAAGGTACCCGATCAGCCTTTCCGCGTAGTGGTAAGCGGTCAAGGTATCGACGGCAGAAGTTACAGGCGCACTTACGAACGTCTCTTTAGACCGACCACTCGTCCCCAAAGCCCAGTTCTAATTCCTCCGGGCCAGACCGCCGCTGAAAGAAAGCAGAGCCGCCAGTTCGAACAAAGAGGCCAGGAATACATGGACAAAATGGAAGAGGAACTGAGGAAGAATGCCGGGGAAACGATTGTCATACCACGCATGCGCGTGTCTAACGTGATGTACGCACCATACCTATCCAAAGCGGGCCGCCCGCTTGGTGTGCGCATCACATTCGACGTGGAGTTCTCGCACGATGGCTACTACAACCCCGAGCTGCACGTGTACCCTGACTACAAGAATCCTGACTGGCGCGGCCGTATAGACATGAAACCGTTAACGGGCAGTATCGAGCCACTGCCTGCCGAGGAGGGTGAGCCACAGTCTCGGCCACACATCCTCGCGTTCGGCGCAGGTTATCTTTATCGGGCAGGCACGACTTACCACTTCACCGCCGAATACATCCCTGATTACGTTATCCAGAACGAGAAGAAAACTAAGTTCTGCATTTGGCGTCAGCAGTACAAGTATTCTCCCGAACAGAAGGCCGCGTGGGAAGCGATTCTGGCTAGCGAAGCGCCGACGAAGTACACCCTGTATATCAACAACTCGAACTTCGGTGGGGAGATTGAAGGCGCTCATTCGCAACGGGCGCTTTTTCAGAGTTTCGTAGCCGAGGGAGCCGAGGACTGTGGCGAACAGCCCACAAGCCGCTTTTAGTGCACACAAACAAAAAGAGCAGTCATTGCTGACTGCCCTAAAACTTTATGACGTTGGGGCGGCTAGTGGGGCTCGAACCCACGACCTCTTGATCCACAATCAAGCGTTCTAACCTACTGAACTATAGCCGCCATATTCTATTGTGCGTGGTGCCCCCGGCAGGACTCGAACCTGCGGCCCTCTGCTTAGCTTCCAGCATCAGGCTTTCCCTGACCGCCCGTCAAAGCTGGGGTTGCTGGCTGGACTATATCTTGGACGTCGCAGTCCCGACCCGTATAGTCTCTGAGGATCCCTACGGCGAAGTCGAAATAGGTTTCCTGCGGATTACCCAATCCTCATGGGTTGTTACTTGGACCACTCTCGATCGAAGTACCAGAGGCTCTAAGGGCGTCCCCGCATACAGGGTCGTCCACTCAATGGGTTCCAGATCGCATTCCCCATCAAGGCTCCAACAAGGCAGATGCTCTATCCGCTGAGCTACAGGGGCACATTCAATTTCCTCGCATGTTAGCACGTCGAAGACTGATGTCAACCGCGCCTGAATGCGCCGGAACAACAAAAAAGAGATCGCCCACGGAGGGCGATCTCAGTTTGAATTAAACAAGAGATATAGGCTTAAGCCGCGCGCGGTTCCTTGGTTTCAGCAAACACGCGACGACCGTTCAGCGCATCGTCAATGATCTCACGCACTGCCGAAGTCTCCGGATTAACGTCCATTCGGTCGCACGCTTTCAAGTGTCTGACGATACCTTCTGTAGCTATCTCGAGAGCGACGCCGTTAAGCTTTGAATAGCGCCGCGCCTGTATATGATCGATTCTCATAAGCCGCTCATTCAGCGGCAAGTGTGTATCAAAAGTCACGATTGCCTTCACTCCTCCTACTAAGAATCTCGCGATTCAAATGTATGAACTATAGATGCTCTAACAACCCCCTTGGATGCAGCCTTCAACCCAAGGCAAAGCTTTGGATTCGGGGTAAAACCCCAAAAACAAAGGTTGGCGTATAAGGCTTGCCGCAGGGGTGTTCAGCGAAACGTGAGATTATAGCGGGGGAACGAACGCTCGTCCAGAACTTTTTATTTCGGAAGTGTTAAATCTGTCTTAGACAGGCCTTGCCCGAAAAGTCTTGATCGGACTTCTTCTCCGTGCAATCTCTGTGTCCTCTGTGGTTAAGGATCATTCGTAAACACAACCACAGAGGCACAGAGGACACAGAGGTTGCACAGAGAAACCAGACTTTCGGGCAAAGCCGCCTTAGACCGCTCGAATTGCCTAAAAACCTAAGGATTTACCGTTATGGACAAAGGCACCGCCCGAGTTCCTGACAGTAATGGGGCGGTGCCGATGCTGAAAAATAATAGTGCCGGAGGTTCACTTTTTTGGTAGCACGGTATCTTTCATTGATTTACCAACTCGAAACTTCAATGTGGTCTTGGCGGGAATCTGAATGGTTTCGCCCGTAGCGGGGTTCCGGCCTTCGCGGGCTTTTCGCTCGGATTTAACGAGCTTTCCGAATCCAGGGAGAACAAACTCACCGTTTGATTTCACTTCGCGTGCGGCGAGAGTGGACAATTCTTCGAAGAACTCCTTGACCTGTGCTCGCTTCATTCCTGTGGATTCAGAGAAGTGGTTGATAACTTCCGATTGGGTCATGCGCTTCTTGCCTGTCGCGGCTTTGGTCGCCATAGTCTGGTGTAACACCTCCAACGAGAAACTAGATTGGAAAACAAACGGACACTCATATATCACACTCAAGCGGCAAAGTCTTCAACAAAACCAGCATTTCACTAGGTTTTTTGGGCCTTAGAGGGCTCCCAGGGAGCTTGGCGCGAAAAGTCAGTTGGTGAAACTTTCTCTGTGCTCTGTGGTTCATTATTGTTCGGAAAAACAACCACAGAGACACAGAGAACACAGAGGTTGCACAGAGAAGAAGTGCGCACGTCCACCGGGGTCTGACTAGATCTATTCATAGCGCAAGGCTTCGATGGGATCGATCTTCATCGCACGGCGCATCGGAACGTAGCACGCAACGACCGCTACGATAACCAGAAGCAGGCTTACCAACGCCAGAGTTATGTAATCAGTCGGGTTCACTCCGAATAACAGGCTCGCAATCAGTCTTCCGGTAGCGAATGAAATCAATATACCCAGCGCAATACCTTTCACTACCAGGCCCACACCTTGCCTCAGTACGAGTTTGCATACGTCTCTTAAATTAGCACCCAACGCCATGCGAACACCGATTTCATGTGTGCGATGCGAAACGATGTGTGACATCAGACTATAAAGACCGAGCATAGACAGAAATAAAGCTGCTGACCCGAGAATGCTCGTAAGCAGCAGTGCAAACCGTCGCCGGGAAACTGAGTCAGTCACTTGCTTCTCCATTAACCGCAGATCGCTGACCGGCAGATCTTTGTCGACTTCCGCGATGGTGTTGCGAACTACGCCAGAGATGCTCGCAGGGTGGGAAGTTGTGCGGACAACCAGATTCGATACCGACGGCGGGTGCTGAAGAGCGTGCAGGTAGAAGCCTGGATACATCGCGATGTCTAAACCCTGCTGTTTGATATCGCCGGCGATTCCGATGATCTCGAAGGGCGTAGGCTTATTGAGGTTAAGAACAATGTGTTTCCCGAGAACAGTTTCATTCGGGAAAAAGCGCTCATTTAACCATGCTGCGGCGGACTGATCGAGGATCGCGACACGTGGAGCGTCTACACCGTCTTGCTCACTAAACGTGCGGCCGGCAATCAACGGGATGCCCATTGAGTTGAAATAGCCTGAGCTCGCGACGCGGTAGGTCCACGAAAACCCGTGCTCGGGAGGGACAACCCGTTCCTGCAAGCTCACTGGAAGAATCAAACTTCCGGAGAAGATCGGCAGGTAATTCACTGTGCCAACATGAGCGACTCCGGGAAGGCTGCCGACTCGATCGATGATTTGTTGGTACATCGCACTACGCTTCGACTTGTCCGGATACTTTGTTTCGAGCGGCGCAATTTCGAGGGTCACCACATTCTCAGTATCAAACCCGAGTTTTTCCTGTAACAACCCACGAAAACTTCGGAACAATAACCCTGCATTGATCAGGACCAACACCGTCAGTGCAACTTCTGAAACCACGAGTACCTTTCTCACACGTGGAGATAGAAGCGAACCAGTTCTAACTGAACCCTGGTTGACGACCGCGTGAAGCGAAGTTCTCGATACTCGCCAGCCGGAAATCAACCCTGGAATGATCGCCGCAGGAATTGAGATCGCAAATGCGAACGCTATCATCCTGAGATTGAGACCGGCTTCGTCCGGATGAGGAATCGGCGTTGGACTCAGTGCCAACATTGCTTTGGTGGCGCAGTAGGCAAGCAGCAGTCCCAGGACAGTTCCCAGAATCGAGAGCAACAAACTCTCGATCAAGTGTTGTCGCCGCATCTGCATCCAACTGGCGCCCAACGCGGCTCTGATCGCCATATCTTTCTGGCGCTCCGCAGCGCGCGCGATCATCAAGCCCGTGGTGTTTGCGGCGGCTATCAGCAAAAGACAAACCGCGGCAGCCAGTAACATCAGTAAAGGTGAACGGAAGTTTCCGAACCAATAGTCACGCAACTGAATCAGCAGTATGCGATCATTTGGCTTCAGTTTTAGTTGCGGCTGAGATTGCACGATTCTCTCGAAAACGAGATCGGTTCTCGCTTGTGCCTGTTCGAGAGTAAGTCCCGGCTTCAAACGCGCGACGGTTCCCGCGCCTTCCTCCTGCGCAGTCTTAATCAATGCATTGTCTTTAACCAGGGGTATCCAAGCATCAGCTTCCCGTCCGCGCACGAGGAAAAGAAAATCGGAAGGCATCACTCCGATCACCGTAAATGAACGACCATTTAGAGTGATCTGCCGGCCGACAACTGAAGTGTCCTGATTGAAAACTTTGCGCCATAAGCCATAGCTGAGTACTGCTACCTTGTCTTTTTGTGATTGGCTTTCCGCGGCGGAAAAGACATAACCAACGTGTGCTCCGACCCCCAGGACTGCGAAATAGCTTCTCGAAGTTCGCGCCAGCCTGATAACCTCCGGAGCCGCTTCACTCCCGAGCGTAACCCTGCCGATCTCGTATTTGGCCACCGCTTCAAAAGCATCATCCGGCTGTGCTGCAAACTCATCATCACCGGATCTCTTCGCGAACAGCGGCCAGGCCTTCTCAACAGAGACCAGCCGGTTTTGATCGTTGAAAGGCAGCGGACGAAGAAATAGTCGATCGATGACACCAAAGATTGCAGCGTTAGCGCCGATCCCAATCGCGAGCATCACGACTATTGACACAGTAAAACCAGGATTCCTGATCAGTGTTCTGAGACTGTACCTAAGCTCCATTCGAAAACTCCTCGTGGGTTTGTTTCACGGATCAAGAGTTACGGCTCGCTGCCAGTAGTTGAAATGTCTTAATGCTGCTCGGCTTGTGGTAACGCGGTTCCAATGGGGACAAGAAATCGAAGTGGAATTCCTTACCGAAGCCATAATCGGGAACGACGATCCGGTCTCCCACGAAGTGGTAAGCGGAGAAGAGTGGGTTTGTAGGTTGAAAGTCTCTACCGATTGCACGAAGCTCGCTGTCGAAAACATCAATCATCTGCTCGTAAGATGAGTTGCGAACGCTGGTCCAAACCAACAGCAGATTCTTCGAGCTTATGTAGTCGAGATCAAAGATGGCTGGATACTGCTTAAGCGCGCCACCTTGTGACAGGTCCTCGGCAACAAGATTTCGACTCTCAAATTTGCCGTCACCCTTGCCGATGGCCGGGCGATCGAATGGTTTACTGAATGTGGTCAGCAGGGAGTTGTCCTCGAGCGAATAGACGTAGATTCTGTACTCGGTAGGATCGGAGACAAATAGTTTTCCCGCGCCGATCGTGTAGCTAACCCTTCCGAGACCGATGGCATAGTTGAAGACGATTGGAAGTTGTGCCCGGTGGATTTCCGAGAACTCACCATTACTGAGGTTGAATCGATACAGTATTTGCTCGGTGAAGTTTGACTGAGTGGTTGAGTTGCTAAGAATGAAAATACTATTTCGGGCTGCGTCATAGCGCGCGGTCTCTGGAGTAATCTCAACAGGCAACGGGCTTTGGGCAAGCTCTCGTGATGATCCATTCCGGTGTGAAGTCAGGACTTTTTTCGGCAGGACAAAATGAAAATCACCATCAGCGCCTGCGCAGGCCGCCGCCCTCACGAGTTCCTTTGGCACCGGAATATTGTCAACGACACTACCATCGAGATTTCGCCTCTCAATTTGGCCGCCGTTTTGAATGTAGATATGGCCCTGTGCGTCGACATCGATGATGTTTTGTAACGAAACAGAATCGAGATTCATTGTCTGCACGGGCTTGGTTTCATCAAGAAGGTTGAAGGTAGGACTTACGTTATTGCTGCGTTTAATAGCGGACTGTGTCTGATTGGTTATAGCTTCCACGACCTGTTCCTGTCTTTCGTCGTCAAGCTGTCCCGACCATGACTCCAAAACCCTTCCGAGTCTGTCTACCAGGATCAGAGTTGGCAGCGTGGTAATTTTCAGTTGGTCCAACTTGATGTTTGCAATGTGTGGTAAGCGTTCGAGTCCTTCCTTTCTGAGATACTGTTTCGCTTCCCATGCGTCGTTTGGAAGCACCGCCATCAGCTGCGTATTTCCGGCATCGGTGGCCTGGAGATCGAGTAGACGTTTGTAGAACCCGGCGCTGCGTTCGCAGTAAACGCAATCTTTATCGATGGCGAGAATCAGTGTTCTCGAATGGGTTTTATATTCAAGCGGGAGAGCATCGGCAATTCTCAAATCTTTGGGTATGGTGCTGCCTACGGGATCGATCTGCTTCTTAAAAAACTTGCCGTGAACGTACATCGCGGTGATTGTCAGGAAGAGACCCACAACCAGAACTGTGGTAATGAGGTCCAGGTATTTTCTAAAGGTACTTGAGTTCATGATATCTCCTCGGAGGTAAATCGGGTCAGTACCGTAACGCGGTAGCGTTGGGTTGGCGTTTCCATCATTACGGCAGCGATGGTTATCGAGTCGTCGACCCGGCGCTACCGCGTTACGGTACTGACCGTGAAGGGACGTTGACGAAATCTCGCCGGCGTCGGAATTAGTAGTCGTTTGACACGACTTCCATTTCAAGTTCACCGCCGCCGCTCGTAGTGCATTCTCCGCACCCTGTTTCTCCCGATTGGATCTTGCAACCACAGGAAGACGCGGTTTGACATTTACAACAGACATGCGGAGAACACGTATTGTCGCACCCGCCCGAGCATCCCTCGGCAAACGCAGTGTTACTTTCGACATTCCCGAACATCATCACAGCACCCAGCACGAGAGCTGCTAGTTTGAGATAGAGCCAAGTTCTTTTCATTCGATTTACCTCCGGTTATTAATTGTGAGTTGAACGTTCAGCAGTTCTGACGATGGTCGCGAGCCGAGACAACTCGTGACCTATCAATCAGAGCTACTGGTGGTTATCGCGATTAGTTTGAGCCTGCGTCATGAACTCGTGCGCTGACTCGACACGAAATTCAGATGGTTCGACAAGCTCCCCCTGGTTCTTGCCGCTCTCGCGTGAGGGCTAATGAGCAAGCGCGATGCCAGTTTCGGTTGCTGAGTAAATCTTCGATTCGAGTGTTGGTGGCGGGCCGGTGTGATGGACCAGAGAATGTGAACTAGGATGTTTTTGCTCTACCGTTTGTAGTGCAATTCCGTGGTTTGCGTTTGAAGATGATTACGAAGTAGGACTTTTGTATCACAGGCACTGGAGGGTTGCAGGGTCAAGTCTATAAATATATAAAGCCTCGTTATCGGTTGGCGAAGGGAGCTCATCATCACACGGGGCGTTTGCGTAGTCATGTTCATCATCGCAGGTAATTTGAGTGTGCTTGCTGTGCAGGAACGCACGGACCAACCGAAGTCTACACAGAAAGTCTCCAATGACGAGATCGTTGACAAACTTAAACGCGCCACGCCGGAGATGCTTGATGCCATCGCGGGGGGTGATAAAGCTGTCTGGGAGCGATACCTGGCTTAAGGCAGTATTTATGCTGATGAGGAAGGAAGGGTGTTAACGAAGGACGAACTAATTAGGGAGCTTCGTCCGCTGCCGCCTGGATATCAAGGCTCGATCAAAGTTGGTGAAACAAAGTCGCTGGTTCAGGAAAATGTAGTTGTGTTGTCGCACGTCGACCATGAAGAGTTAGTGCTATACGGACAGAAGCTCTTAACCAATTTCTTGACGACACACACTTGGGCAAAACAAAAGAACGGCGAGTGGCAGGTGTCTCTACTCAGGTGATGGCTCTCCCTAACGAACGAAAGCCGGCCGTCATCGATTTAAAGAACCTCGACTCCTACGTGGGCAATATGAATTGGGGCCGGAGGTTACTTACGCGATTTCGCGTGAAGGTGACAAGCTACTCGGTCAGCGAAGCGGGCGAGCCAAAGAAGAATTACTACCGCTTTGCGTTGTCTTTTATCGCAAAGGGAGTTGGCGCGGCGAAAAAGTCTTTCAAAGAGACGGGCGGGGAAGAGTTGTCACAATGTTAGACCGCCGGGAAAAACAATGACCTCATATGGAAGAGGATCAAATGAAGACCCGCACGTTGTTTCGGACAACAGATTTTAAGTCTGGTGAGGACGCCATCACTCAATCTTACGAAACGGATCCCACACAAAACAGGTACGGGCAGCATACGCCGCCCGTAAGTGCTTGAAATTTTTGGTCGGGGCGAGAGGATTCGAACCTCCGACCTCTCGGTCCCAAATCATAGGTGCGGCAAAACGCTAAGTTTTTGCCATTTCGAAAGTTGCAGCCACCACGAGTTTATTAGGGTTTTGCGGTTCTTTCCTATTCGCTACCAGCCGTTATCTGCGCTGTGCTGCAAATTCTGTCCACAAATTGGCCACAGATTTTTGGGGTGAACCCCCCTGCGTGCGGCATGTCCAGATTACCGTCGTTCCAGATTGCCGACGCTTGATTCGCGCTCATTCTCCCAATGACGGCTCTCTGGCTCGTTGTGTGCACTTCTGGCCTGTTACATCGCGACGCCACACACACAACGAGACTTGAAGAAATCGTCGGCTTCTGAGTCTTTTGTTGATCTGGTACTGAGGTAGGGCGGCAAATATTAAGGTCAACGTGGCGTGACGTTGCCACGCGTGAGGAGTTCGGTCGGCCGCCATTGTTGAACCTAGTAATCATAAGAAATATGCTTCAAGTGCCTACGCAGTACATACCGGCCCAATAGTATGGATGACTGTAGGGAGACGATTGCGAACCGTAGCCGTCGGCAACGCCATGCGGCAATGGTGAAAGATCAGTCCGGACCATGTGATTGTGGTTCATGATCTCTTGTTTACTTGAAATCAATCCAAGCAGTTCCTGGGCTTTGGCATCTCGCAGCCATCGTTGGGCGTCTCGGAGCGCATCGGGCTTGGTCGCGATTCGGTTCTTCAAGTTCTCGTAAGCTTTCCTCATTAGCAGGGCCGTGGTTAAGTCGTTGACTGTCCACAAAGTCCCCCAAACCGTTGGCGCCCCAGCAAACAGGAATCCCAACGGTAGTCCATAGTGTTCGTCAGCTATCTCCCGGAAATCTACTAACCCGGTCTCACACGCGGACAATACGATCAACCAGGTGTCCTGCAAATCGAGCGTCTCAAGAATCTCTGTCAGAGTTAACTTGTCTCCCTGTGCGAGCGACAGAGACGACTCAAGGGGAGCGTCAAGCCGATATTGTCCGTGACAGGAAAAGTGCAACCAATGTCGCCCTGGGATCGCAAGTTTCATTTCGCTGTTGGTAGCTCTCTCCCCCCACAGCAAGAGGCATCGCTCGCTTCCCATCAATCGTTCGATCTCTTTACACTCCCATTCTGAAAACACAAGATTTCCAGGCGGCTTTGGATTGACAATGCCCAGGAGTGTGTCCTTTGCGCGTCCGGCCCGTTCCCGTTCGAGGCAGCGTTTGAAAACCGAGAGGCTAGGCGCATAGGTAATCGCATAATCGTCAAGCAGGTAACGGCGTTTACCCTCGTCATTCCACCAGCATGCGTGCAACGGCAAGATTGCCAGACCACGATTGGGAACGATGACGACGCGGTCAAGCCGTTCGCCCGTCTCATGCTGCTTCATTTTCAACTTTAAATGCGCGAGACTCAACAAGCGTTCGTAGACATTGCGGAGTGTTTCATCCATCGTGTCCAGCCAACTTTGCCACGCCTGCTTCGCTGTTTCTTCATGTTCCTTGGTTTTGGTTTGCTGTGCTTGATACAAAGCATTTTGAAAGTTGTAGTAGCGGCCCACCCAGCCGTCCACTCGTTTTTCGCCGACGAACTTGACCAGCATCTCGTCGAGCATATTTGTGGTGAACCCCGGCGCTTGAACGATGTCGGTTTCACCGTCAGGAAAGACAAGGAAGCCAAAACTGCCGGCATCAGTCACACGGAATAACAACAATGTCGACTTGGCATCTTGAGCCAGCGTTTTGATTTCCGCAAAAGATAGTGGTTTGGCGTGCGGCAGGAAATCTGGATCGCCATTCCGAATGTCTGATACTAGCTCTCGAAGACGGCTGTTAGCCTTATACAAGTCTTGTTTTACTTCCTCTAACTGGCTACGTCGCCATGCTGCCCTATCTTCAGGTGGTGTTGTATCGTCGCCCTGATTTTGTAAGATGCCGCCTTGTAGCAAGTTCTCCAAGGTTCGGGCTTCAAAAAGCACCTGTTCATACTCGCGCATCAATGCGGGAGGCACATTCTTCGGCCGCAAATCTCGCAGTGCCAACAGGTCTATGAGAGTTCGGCTCTTCCCTTGTTCGGCGAGTTCCATCGCTTTCTGGTAGCGTCCGAGTCTCATCAGACAAACCAGCAACAGTTCGTAAATCTTACTGTTTCGGGTCAAGATTTTTATTCTGCGATCCAGGCTCAACACTTCAGCTCTAAGATGCTCCACCTGCTCGACAGCTTCCGTGAGTCTCTCAGCCGCTTCGGCCCAGTTTTCCCGTTCGAACAACATTTGACCAAGTGCGAAGAGCACACGAGATCGATTGTCAAGCAGATCGTGTAGGCGTGAAAGGTTCAGCGATTCAAGATAGGTTTCTTCCGCTTCCTTGAAGGAACCCAAATCACGAAGCACGTCACCCAGATTGTTCAACGTTCTGGCCAAGTCTGGTTCGTAGACTTCAGGCAGTGCTCGTGCGAGGTTGCGACTGATTGCTATCGCTTCCAGGTATGTCTCTTTGGCTTCGTCCAGGCGCCTTTGTTCGTTGAGCATAATTCCGAGATTGTTGAGTGTCCCGGCTATTTCGAACGCGTAGACCTGCGGGTGTGCCAACGCCAGTCGCCGCCTGATCTCCAGCGCTTCCCAACTCGCAGCTTCTGCCTCTTCAATCCGACCTAGGTCAGAAAGGACATTCGACCAATTGCCCAGCGTCATGGCCAAATCCCGTTCATAAGCTTGGGGATGGTCCACCGCCAATCTTCTGCGAATTGTTAAGGACTCGTGGTGTGCCTCCTCAGCTTCGTCCAGCCGGTCCAGGCTTCTGCGGATAATGCCAAGCTGGTCGAGAGTCATCGCTAATGCGGCTTCATAGGCTTGCGGCTGAGTAGCCGCCAGCCTTCGTTCAATTGTCAACGATTCCTCGCAGGCTTCTTCTGCTTCATCAAAGCGGCGCAGTTCTGAAAGGACC
>JAICGZ010000001.1 GCA_025922875.1 Pyrinomonadaceae bacterium | reverse complement strand
TCGCCCAACGTGCCAACTCCCAAGGCAGTGCTCGGTGACGTTGCCGGCGCGCCCGGCAAGTTGCCGTATGCCGAAGACGTTTACAAGTACATGCGCATGCTGGAGCGTGCGAGTTCGCGAGTAAAAGTATATTCAATCGGCGTGACGGAAGAAGGCCGCGAGATGATTGCGGTGGCGGTGGCATCCGAGCAACTGCTTTCAAGACTCGAGGAGAATCGCGCGCGCCTCGCGAAGCTTGCCGATCCCCGGACGATCAACATGGATGAAGCGGAAGCCGACCGCCTGGTGGCTGCTTCGTTTCCGGTTTATTACATCACGGGCGCTATTCACTCGCCTGAAACCGGATCGCCAACGGCGCTCATGGAACTCGCCTATCGTCTCGTTGTAGACAACAGTCCTTACGTCAAGTCGATTCGCGACAACGTCCTTACTCTGATTACTCCGGTCGTTGAAGTCGACGGTCGTAATCGCATGGTCGACGTTTACAACTGGCACCTGGCTCATCCGAACCAGAACTGGCCCTCGCTGATTTACTGGGGCCACTACGTCGCGCACGATAACAACCGCGATGCGATCGGGCTCTCATTGAAGCTCACGCGCAACGTGATGAAAACGTACCTGGACTGGAAGCCACAGGTGCTGCACGACCTGCACGAATCAGTTCCCTACCTCTACGACAATACGATCGGCGATGGTCCATACAACGCCTGGGTCGATCCGATCCTGACTGACGAGTGGCAGATGATCGGCTGGCACAACGTATCGGAGATGACGAAGTTTGGGATGCCCGGAGTGTTTGCACATGGCAACTTCGATACGTGGTCGCCCGGCTATTTGATGTTTATCGCGGCGACTCACAATGGCATTAGTCGCTTGTATGAGACTTTCGGGAACGCCGGGGCTGATACGGTCGAACGGACCTTGTCGCCTAACGAGTATCAACGCACCTGGTATCGGCAGAATCCTCCCTTGCCGAAAGCCAAGTGGTCACAGCGCAACAACAATAATTACCAGCAGACTGCACTGCTGACGACGCTTCACTACTTCAGTAACAACAGCAAGCTGTTTCTCAAAAATTTTTACATCAAGAGCAAGCGTTCCATCGACAAGCCGAAAAATGAAGGCCCGGCGGCGTATGTTTTTCCCGCGGACGATGTAAGACCCGGGAACCAGGCCGAGCTGCTGCGAACACTTCAGGCGCAAGGCGTCGAGATAAGTAAAGCGACCGCGCCGTTTACCGTTCCAGTGAGAAAGAAACCCGGTTCCAGCGCTCGACCCGCTGCGAGCCCATCGCCGGGGGCTTCTCCAACGCCAACGCCGAAAACAGAAGATCGAACTTTTCCGGCGGGCAGTTACATCGTCCGTATGGACCAGCCATACAGCCGCATCGCGGACGCTCTGCTCGATTATCAGTACTGGGCGCCGAACGATCCGCAAACTGATATTTACGACGACACAGCATGGACCATGGGTGAACTCGCGAATGTCGAAGTTGTGCGTGTAGTAGATCCTAAAGTGCTGCAAGCTGCGATGGAGCGTGTCACGGGTGAGGTGAGATCTCCCGGCGGCATCTTGAACAGTGGTGCGAGTACGGTCTATC
Source organism: Pyrinomonadaceae bacterium (assembly GCA_025922875.1). Lineage (GTDB taxonomy): Bacteria > Acidobacteriota > Blastocatellia > Pyrinomonadales > Pyrinomonadaceae > PSRF01. The sequence continues at coordinate 73,219 of JAICGZ010000001.1, read as the reverse complement.
TGATCAATCACAACGCCGACAACGCACTCGTCACGCTGCGTTATCGTTTGAAAGACGTTGAGATGGAAGCCGCGGAAGAACCGTTCGAAGCCGCGGGACGCAAGTTCAATCGCGGGTCGTTCATCATTCGCAAAGCCGCTGGCGACGACCTGCGTCGAGTCGCGAATGAACTTGGTATTCAGGTGTATGCAGTAGCAGATGCACCTTCAGTTAAAACACATCCGCTTAGAGCTCCGCGCATCGCGGTGATGCACACGTGGATATCTACGCAGGACGAAGGCTGGTATCGCGTCGGACTCGATCAGTTGCAAGTTCCCTTCGCGTACATCAGCACGCAGGACGTTTCTCGCGACCCGAATCTGAAGAGTAAATACGATGTCATTCTGTTTGCCCCGGTCGGTCGCGGAGCACAGGCGATCATCAATGGGATGCCGATGTATGGCAATCCACTTCCATGGAAGAAAACTGAACTCACGCCCAATCTCGGACGGCTCGACGAAACCGACGATATGCGACCGGGGCTTGGCTGGAGTGGTTTGCAGAACCTGCAAAAGTTTGTGAAAGACGGTGGGCTGTTCATAACCGTCGACGATACGTCGGAGTTTGCAGTGAACTACGGCTTTACCCAGGGAGTCACTGCGAATCGTTCACAACGGCTGCGTGCAATCGGCGCGATACTACGAACCAAAACCGTCGATTCAGCGAGCCCGATCGCGTATGGCTACGGCGATTCCCTCGCGATGTATTGCTTCAATGGTGCTGTTTACAACATCAACAACGGCGTCGGTGGGCGCGGCCCGCGAACACAGCAACGCGCCACAGGTCGCGGCACGCCTGACGATCCGGATGTACCGCAAGGGCGTCCACCGGCAGAAATCCCTGAGCCTCCGCCGAAAGTTGAGCCATGGGAAGCACCGCCGGTTACGGACGAGCAACGTCGCAACGCGATTGGTTTGATCCCGCCGAACCAACGCCCACGTGTGGTCCTGCGCTACGCCGACAGCCGCGATCTATTTGTTTCGGGATTGTTGGATGGAGGCGATGAGATTGCGCAGCGCGCCGCAATCATCGACGTGCCTTCAGGCAACGGTCACGTGCTGCTCTTTTCAACCAATCCATTCTGGCGCGGGCAAACGAAAGGAAGCTACTTCCTCGTATTCAACGCCATCATGAACTGGGACAACCTAAACGCCGGCCGCAAACTCGACGCCAAATAGCCACAAAGAAGCACAAAAGTCACAAAAGAGAAATATTCATTTTGTGACTTATGTGCCTTTTTGTGGCTAATTAACGTTCCCAGTCTTTGAGGCCTTCGACGACGCGCAGGACCTCGCTGCGTTTCTTCTCGAAGAGCGCGAACATGAAGATGATCGTGGCTCCGGTTACGATACCTGCGACATACCACAACCACGTCCAACCCAGGTTTACTGACGCGTACCAGATCATCGTGATGATCGATAACAACAGAAAGATCGAGCCCAGCAAAAGCAGCCCGCGAATGCGAAAGACAATTCCCGCAAAGACACCTGCCAATGAAAACGATCCGAGTATCAACGGGAGCCACGGCGAATTCGCAGCGCCGTTGATGAAAATGTCGGCCGTCGAAGACGCGTAAATCGTCACGAGGGAAAGGTATCTGACACCCGCCATCTGATCTTCAGTCAGCTTGTCTTCGTTCAGGTAAGCAGCCACTAGAACTGATATGGCAACCGGAATTAACCACAACTGCGGATGTTGCAGAAACTGGTAATCGGCAGTGCGATGGAATACGTACCAGAGCCCGGTGTTTCCAGCGACAGCCGCCATCACTCCAAACACAAACGAGCGCCGCAAGATCGACAACAGACCATACAGACCGCCAACCACGAACAGTAATACCGAGAAGTCGACTTCCGATGACGCGAGCCAGAATCCGAGTACCGGCAACATCGGAAGAAACACACCCGTGCGTTCCAACGGCTGCGCTAACACAAGCAACTCCCTGCGTCTCAAAGCCTCGCTGGTCACCACACCGAAATACGCGATTACCATGATCGCCAACGGCCAGTATCGTTCGATGAAACCTGAGAACAGCCACGGGAGTGTCAGTCTGATGTGCAGGAACAGAAGCGCCAGCATGACTTCGGCAGCGTAAACGTATCGCATGCGGCCACGCTCGGACAGACTCAGCGGATCGTGGCTTGGTGATAAAGCGAACAGCACGCCGATAACGACTGCCGCAGCGAGTGTCACGCCGATTGCACCGAGCGAAACGGGATGAATACGCACTGCGCCGAAGTTGATCTGGTAAGAGACCTCCGTCCCTAAACAGAAAAACAGCGCGACCACACCTGCTCCGAGTAACCACGGCACGCATGCTCGCGCTGAGCTGGTCCAATTCGGAAACCGTGCATTCACCTTGTTGAGAAGCAGACCGTAAAGCGCGACTAAGCCAAACGCTTCCAGCATGAGGATCACACTGCGGTTCAGCCACGTCGCGTTAAGACCCGGCGCCAGCCATGACCAACCAAAAAGAACGAGGCCAACTATCAACACCGCGAGCGCTGCACGGCGCCAACGCTGTTCCCAGACACCTTCGGCGAGTAGGCCAAAGGTAAGAAACTGCGCCGCCACCGCGAGCGCGGCGGTCGCGCGCAGTTCAAACTCGAGAGACCTGAGATCGAGCCAGTACGCGAGAATAGTTGCCGTGGCGACAGCAACGAGGGTGAAGGCTGAAAGCCAGTCGAGGTGAGTCACATCCGGGCTGATGCGCTGTGGAATACCGAACTGTCGAGCAAAATTGATGAGTCGTTCCCGCCGTCGCCACATGAAGGCGACGAGGAGTGTGTAAGCAGCCAGAACCACTGTTGCGGACCACGCGAGACGAGTTGAACTCAGATCGATTTGGTGGAGCGCTATGGCACAGCCAATCAGCCCGAGGGAGTACAGACCAGCGACCGCATAGTTTGCGTACCGGTCCCACAGACACGCAGTCAACAACGCCAGCAGGGAAAAGAACGCAAGCCAGGATAAGAAAGGTTTATCCAACAACAGCGAGTAAGAGCGAGGAAGAACAGAACTCACGACGACTATTAGCGTCAGGAGTGCAAGCGAAAGAGTCGCGACGAAGTGGTGGAACGAAAAGCCAGGGCCTGGTACGCTCTCGGGTTGCCTCAGTTTTCGCAAGCGAAGCTCCAGCCACAACCAAAGGATGCCGGCCAGCGAAGCCGCTATCAGATTGATCAGTAAGAAATCGCTTATCTGAGGATCGTGTTGCGGAATGAAGATCCACCACAGCGAGACAGTGACATTGAAAAGAATGCCCGCTGCGTAAATGTACCGGCGACGCAGTGTTTTCCAGTTCAGCGTGGCAGCGAGGGCGGTAATCGCGAGCAGTGGTCCGATCGACCACCACCGGCTCCTTGCGTTATCGGTTAACGTCCGCAAACTCAGAAACACTGCGAGGCCGCCAGCGATTGCGGCCAGTGTTATCGATCTCGACTGCCATTTGCCACCGAGACCAAATACGTGACGCGGAATCGAGGTCAACTCTGCGGCCGCGAGCATTAACCACGCGGCCAGCACAATGCAGACGGTGAACGTGTGTAAACCAAGCCAGCCGTTGATGCTCGAGACACTGAAAGCGATCAGGCAACTGACACCCAACAACAAGCCGGCAAGCACCTCAGGCGAAGACCTCTTCGTTGTCGTCGTCGTAAACAAAACACCGGCGACGATTGTCGTAATAAACGTCAGCCAACCAGGAAAACTGCCTGCGGCGATTGTGCCAACTCCCACAGCCCACGGTGCCTGTATCAATGCGAGCATCACCGGAAAAAACAGAAGCGCGTTCAAAACGACGGCCATGCCGAGTTGCAACTTTAGCAAGTAGCGCGCGAAGCTGACGTCACTTTCATTCAAGGCTGATTGCCAGCGCCGGCGCGTGCTGAGCCACGGCAACAAGTAAACGGCCAACGTCATTGCATTCAGTTGAGCAAGACGCACCACGACCACACGATTCATCGAACCGCCCGCCGCGACAACGGCCAACAGGAATGCGATCGTCACCATAAGGTTGAAGAAAGCGCCGGCATAGAAAGCGAATTCCGGCATTCGCTCGCGTACTGCATATCCGATCGTCACGAGCGCGACTAACACGAGCGGCAGACTGTAGGAGACGTCACTTCGTAGTAACGCGAAGACACCACTGGTCGGGTGTTGAATAGCCAGATAAAAGATCGCTCGCAATGCGGGATAGATCGTTAAGACAACGAGCGGCAGAACAGTGAGCGCGATCAGAAGTGGTCGCGCGTGTTTCGCGAATGCTTCAGTATCGATTGCGAACCCGGTGAGACGTTGTCGATACCAGATCAGTAACGAGCCGCCCAGAAAAAACAGTGCAGCCAGCCAGCGCCACGCCGTCGCCGTTGCCATTTGATATTCAAATAGTCCGGCCAGCAAAGGAATCGCCGCGGAAAGTGCGACAAGCGCGCCGAGTAAATACACGCTGCTGCGACGTTCCCAAAAACTCGCGAGCATCGAGATGGTTAAGAGACCAAGCACGATCCATGAACCGAGCGCGAGTGCCTCCTGGTGAGGAAATCCCGCCACATCAAAGACCGCATTGCTGCCTGGTAAAGCCGCTAATTCTCGAATGCCGCCCGAAAGGGAACCATAAACAGCGAGGAGCATGAACCCCCCGAGAAGGAGCCAGGCTACAATACGATCGACTGAATACTTGCTATCGAGCAGGCGCCACGCGTCACCTAACCAACTCCTTGGAGTGCGGCGGCCTGGCGCCGCTTTGTTATCGATCGTGCCTGATCGAGACCAAAGCGGCGCCGGGTCGCCACGCTCCAAGGAGGCGCGTCTTACCAGAAACCGCAAAGCGATCCATGCAAGGCACATCAGCGCGAGCACTGTTCCCTGGATCTGAAGCGCAGACGGATGCAGGAACGCGTGCGGTAGGTAGGAATACCAGTCGTACTGCTGCAGCGCTGCTTTGACTGTCAACACCAGTGCGCAAGTCAACGCAATCTGAAAAGCGTTGAAGATAATCCTGCGCCGATTGAGCCAGAGCAAAGCCAGCAGAATGCCGGCGATCCAAAACACTCGCTGCGCCTGCATCCACGTGACTTCCCACGTGTTCGCTTGAAACAGGCTGACCACTCCGAGCACCAGAGAGATCAAGGCGCTGTAGTTGAGCGGTAGCACAAAAACTTCTGCGCCCCTGTAGCGTGAACTAACGATTGCCGCCACCGCGCACAGCGTCGCATGTGCGAGTAAAGCCGTTTGCCACGGGAATGAAAACGACAGCGTGTGCGCGAAGTTATCCGCGAGGGAGAACAGCAACAGCGCGGATCCGATCCAAACGAACGGCGCTAACTTCCGCCGCCACGCAATCCAGAAAGCGCCCACCGAGTAGAGACCGTAGACGATCCAAAGAACGTCAGACGAAACGCCAAAAGCTCGCGCGAGCGCTAAACTCACGACTGCCGCTAAGCAAGCGGCAATAAAGTAGTAGTAACTATCGCGTTCTCGCTTCCGCTTTGATAGCCATTCCGAAGCCACCAGGAAAAGAGCGAACGCACCCACGAGTGCTTGTCCACTGCTGACCGAAAGACTCACGTTAAGCAACGACATCACACGAAGATTTACCCACGTGATGTTGCCGGCAAACACATGGAACGCGACGAGGTACGCCAAACCAAAACAGATGGCTGCGATGAGATGAGCAACAGGTAGTTCGAGTGCGACGGCAAGCGCCGTAAAGATCGCGAAGTTCAACAATGCCGCAGGCACGATGCTCGATGGGTTGGGCCACGCGAGGATCATTCCGGCCAGCACAATCATCACGCCGAGGATCCCCAGAGCTGTGCCGGTCGTTCTCGAAGCAACGAGTTCTTTGTTCGAAATCCTTCGCCACAGGATTATTCCGGTGGCCAGCATCGGCAAGCCCCACAGCGTGACGAGCGGCGCGAGGTACATCATCGACAGCCCCACCGGCCCCCACTTGTAGAGCAACAAACCAAAAGGCAGCAGTGCGGCAAAACTCATCGTGCCCAGGACTGTGAAGAGTGTCGTGGTTTCGCTTTCGTCAATTTCGCGATCGTGAAGAACGACACGGAGAGCGAGTCCGACAGTCAACACATAACAAGCAACGGGGAACGCGCCGAGAACGATCAGAAGCGCTGGAGGAGCGTCCACCGATGCGAAGTGGCGAACAAGCAGTTGCCCGATTGACGACGCGAGTACTCCCACTGACAGGATGTGTGCGCAACCCGGCGTGATGATCCGGCCGGCAAAGTACACCAGAACAAGAAAGATCGCCGGAGCCACTAGCTCACTGCCAATCACCAGTGCGCCTGACGTGTTGCTCGCTGAAACCGCGGCGATCGCGAGAAAGTTCAAAGGCACGAGCAGCGTGGCGATCGTCAGGATGCCTCGACTCGTCGTGGGAAGTTTCCAGCGATGTTCGGTATAGAGTCCGATTCCGAAAAGAACGGCGGTGACCGTCGTGAAGATTAAAAACTTCAGCACCGGGATTTGAGATATCTGAGCCCACAAGCTGATGACGAGTGCGGTCGAACAGCCGATGATCAGAAGACCGCCGATGATCTCGCCCCAGCGGATGTTGCTCTGCTCCATGAAGGAGTTGAGCACTTCAGAGAAAGACCTGCGGGGCGGGCGCGGCGGTGGCGTGAATTGTTCTTCAGCGGGAACAGGTTCGATTACGATTTCGTCGTCAGTTGCGACGAACGAAGCGGCTACGACGGGTTGCGGCGTTTCTATCGGACTCGCGGCGGCAACGGGTTCTTTTTGCGATACGGGTGGAGTCGGTTCAGGCGGAGCAAAGCCGGCTCGTTCCGCCCGGATCTGCTTCATCAACTGTTCGTATGTTTCGTCGTTTATTCTTCCTTCACTGTAAAACTTCACGATCTGGCGTTCGGTGACATCCAGGTCGCTCTCTCGGTTAACGAAGGTGTCGTGTGAAGGCCGACTATCAGTTTTCGGCTGACCCAAAAGCGCGCGAATGATTGTCGCCCCCACCCACCATATGAAATGGCCGACAACGGCTACGATCGTTAGCAGGACCAGCAGGAAGAATAGTAATTCCATGACATTTAACAGGATTACATTCTAAGATGGAAACACAATGAACCTCTTCGAAGCTATCTTCACCCACGACCCGTCGTCGACGGCAATTAAATTTGACAAGCGCGAGATCACGTACGGCGAACTGCGTGCGGAAACGTTGAAGATGGCCCAGGTTATCAATTCTTTGCGGGCCAATCGGGGCGACCGTATCGCCATTTTACTCCATGACTCCCCGGAGCTCATCGAGGCGTTCATCGCCACGTGTTCACTCGGCGCAATAGCTGTTCCCATCAATATGGCGCTTCGTCTCGATGAGCAGTGTTCGATCCTTCACAACTCCGGAGCCACTCTGGCCTTTATGGAAAGCGACTCATGCAACACGCTGCTGACACATGCACCGGAAAAGTTGCGGTCGTTGAAAACCGTCGTCTCGCTTCCCGATTTGAAACGCCTCCTGACCGACGTTGCTGATAGCGAGCCACCTGTGTTTCCCGCGCCGGGCGTCGATGATCCGGCATTCATACTCTACACCTCCGGCAGCACGGGCGAACCAAAGGGAGCGGTCCACCGGCAAGTGGACATCTTCTACACGAACCAAACATTTTGTCGCGAGGTGTTGCGCCTGACACCAGAAGACCGGTTGTTTTCGTCGTCACGACTACCTTTCGCATATGGTCTCGGTAACAGTTTTTCGTTTCCACTGCTGAACGGAGCCTCCACGATCCTGTGTCGCGAGAAACCGTCGCCTGACGTGATCTCGAAAATCTTCTCTGAGTGTCGCCCAACGATCTTTTTCGGAGTTCCAGTCGTGTACAACCTGCTGCTCGAACATCATCGCAGCGGGAAGAGACTCGATTGTTCGAGCTTGCGGTTGTGTGTCTCGGCTGGCGAAGCCTTGCCGGCCCATCTCGGCGAAGAATGGGAACGAGAGTTTGGGATTCAGTTGCTCGATGGGATTGGCTCGACGGAGATGTTGCACATGTTCATGTCGAATCATGAAAACGATGTACGCTACGGCAGCAGTGGCAAACTACTCGACGGTTACGAAGGGCGACTCCTTGATGAAAACGGAGAACCGGCGCCCGCGGGCTCTGAAGGCAACCTGTGGATCAAAGGCGATAGCGCCGCGCATTTCTACTGGCAGAATCCGGAAGCGACAACTCAAACTTTCGTCGATGGTTGGGTTCGCACTGGAGACCTTTATCGCCGCGATAGCGATGGTTACTGGTTTCACATGGGACGCAGCGACGATTGCTTCAAATCGAGCGGGCAGTGGGTCTCTCCGGTTGAGGTTGAAGGCGTGCTGTTGCGACATCCGGGTGTCGCGCGTGCGGCCGTGGTTGAAGATTTTGACTCCGATCGACTTCCGTGCGCGTGTGCGTTTGTTGTGAAGCAGGATGTAGAATCCGATCCAGTCGCTTTTGAAAAGGATCTGCGGGCACTGGCGGCCGAGTCGCTGCCTCGATTCAAACAACCGCGCAAGTATGTGTTTGTTTCGGAGTTGCCTTACACGGCAACCGGCAAGATTCAGCGGTTCAAACTGAGGCAGAGCCTGCGCGCACACGCTAAACCATGAAAAGTATCCAGGAAACCTACGCACCGAATCTCGCCTGCTTCGGCTGTGGGCCAGCCAATCCGAAGGGACTACACGTTCGCAGTTTTCCGGACGGTGATACAGTCGTCGCGGAGTGGCGGCCCAGCAAGGAATACGAAGCATTCGAGGGAATGTTGAGTGGTGGAATTATCGGCACTCTGCTGGATTGTCACTGCAACTGGTCGGCAGCATGGCGCCTGATGCAGAAGACGGGCGCTGACAAACCGCCTTGCACGGTCACATCCGAATACGCGATCAAACTGTTGCGTCCGACACCCAGCGACCAGCCGGTTAAACTGGTCGCGCGTGTAGTCGAATCAACTGACAATCGTGCCGTTGTTGAAGGCGAACTGATTGCGCACGACAAAGTTTGCGCGACCTGTCGCGGTACGTTCGTGGCTGTAAAGCCCGGTCATCCCGCCTATCATCGATGGTAATGGAAATGATTCATCGTCCTCGTCGACTTCGAAGAAACGACGCGCTTCGTTCACTGGTACGCGAGACTCGACTCGCGCCCGATAATTTCGTGTTGCCGCTGTTCGTATGTCCCGGCACGGGCGTGCGACGTGAGATCGCGTCGATGCCCGGCGTGTATAACCTTTCGATCGACGAGGTAACGAAGGAAGTTGCCGCGGCTTGTGACGTTGGTGTTCGCAGCATCATTCTCTTTGGTCTTCCGGAATCAAAGGACACACTCGCATCCGGCGCCTACGCGGAAGATGGCATCGTGCAGCGCGCGATCCGTGCAGTTCGGCAGTCATCGCCTGAAGTGATCATCATGGCTGATACGTGCTTGTGTGAATACACGTCGCATGGTCATTGCGGCGTCGTTCGCGGGGGCGAGGTACTCAACGATGAGTCACTGGAATTGCTGGCGCGCACAGCGTTAAGCCAGGCTGCAGCAGGTGCGGACGTGGTTGCGCCGTCGGCAATGATGGACGGTCAGGTGAGCGCGATTCGCGAACTGCTCGACGGTGAAGGATTCAAAAATACGGCGATCATGGCTTATGCGGTGAAGTATGCCTCCGGATTTTATGGTCCATTTCGTGAGGCGGCGCAGAGTGCGCCGGAATTTGGGGATCGGCGTGCTTATCAAATGGATACGCCGAACGCGCGCGAGGCGATGCGCGAGGCTGAGCTCGACTACTCCGAAGGCGCAGACATACTGATGGTTAAACCCGCCACAGTTTATTTAGATATCCTGAGGATGGTTCGCGATCGATTTGATGTTCCCCTCGCGGCGTATCACGTTTCAGGCGAGTACGCGATGATCAAAGCGGCTGCGCAGAAGGGCTGGATTGATGAAGAGCGTGTGATGATGGAAACACTTACGAGCATCAAGCGCGCCGGCGCCGATATCATTCTGACTTACTACGCACGCGAGGCGATCCGAGCACTCATGTAAATCCTGAAAAATCGTGTAAATCCTGTCTAAGAGTGTCCGCTACATGTTTCAGCTGCTATTAGCTCTATTTCTCATCGCCTTTTCACAAGCTCCAAACTGCGGTTGCGAAGACAAACCTCAGATCAACGTGCTCGCAGTAGTCAACGGTTTCAAGATCACGAAACAAGATCTGAGTATCGACACCAAAACACAGGTAAGCATGGCTCAGGACGCCGTCATCATGGCGCGTAGCCAGGAACTCGGCCGTCAAATCAACAACCTCCTGCTCGAAGCCGAAGCAAAACGACGCGGCGTGACCGCCGCCAAACTTCTCGAACAAGAAGTCACTGCAAAGATCGATGTAACTGAATCAGACGCCCGTGCTTTCTACGATCAGAATAAGAGCCGCACTTCTCAGGACTTCAAGAGCATAAAGAACGACATCATCACGCGTTTGAGAAACGAACGCGAAACTCTCCGCGCCGCCGAATTCGCAAACGCGTTGCGCGGCGCAGCTAAAATCACGATATCGAATGAGCCGGTTACGCCACCAGAAAACGAAGCGGAACTGTCACGCGTCTTCGCTACAGTCAATGGCGTAAACATCACCTCACGCGACATCGAGCAGGCTTTGCGGCCGCTGATCCTTCGCGTCCAGCAGCAGGTTTATAACGTTCGTAAACAAGATCTCGATCTGCGAATCAACGATTACCTTTTGGAACAGGAAGCGAAGCGACAAGGAACCACTCCAAAGGCCCTGATAGACCAACACGTGAGGACCAAACTCCCGATTGTCAGCGAAGAGCAAGCGCGCGCATACTACAACCAGCACAAAGCAAGCTTGAAGGGCGATTTTGACTTTCTCAAAGTCCCGATCATGCAACATCTGATCGCGCAGGAAGAGCGAAAGCTGTTTCTGGCATACGCTGAGGAGTTGAGAAAAGGCGCGGCCGTCCAGATTTATTTGACGCCGCCAAAATAGTTCAGAGTTCAAGCTTTAGCTTGTCTGCCCAAGAACAGCCTAAAGGCTGAACTGGCTTTGCGCGAAAAATCCTGATCGGACTTCTTCTCTGTGCAACCTCTGTGTCCTCTGTGCCTCTGTGGTTAAGGATCATTCGCAAAAACAACCACAGAGGACACAGAGGTTGCACAGAGAAGAGCACGCATAACGACTTTTCGGGCGAACCCGGCTGAACTCTGAACGGCCAACCCTGTAGACTAACTCCGCTTCTAAGGTCACACCGCTGGAGAAGAACGCATGAGAATGCTCCCCGGCTTTCAGCGAAATCGCTATAGAAAAGGCATGGTTACGGCGTCGAGCTTGTTGCTATTGCTCGCCACGCAGACGATTGCACAATCAGGACGGCGCGCTCCCAAACCGCCACAACCTCCAGTCACAACGCCAAAAACGGACGCCGAAGTAACGCCCAAAACCGGCGCGAGAGATCTCAGACAAAAGGTTTCTTTACTCGCAGGATGGGAGCCCTCGTCTAAACAGCTTCTCAGCGAAGACGCGATCTTCAAACACTTTCTGCATTATCTTGGCGGATTCAAGAACGTAACCGTTATATCACTCGGCGATCTCAAGCGCGACGCGGCTAAGAAGCGAGCCAAACGCGAGACCGAGTCGATCGTTGTCATGTTGCAATTTGACGTGGACGAGTTTCAGGCCGGCACGCTAATCCTGAACCCAACCGACCTCGACGTTCGCGTGTTAGTTTTCGAGCCACGCACCGGGCAGAAGAAGTTTGAAGGTGAGGTTTATTACAAAGCAGTCGGTGGTCCGATGTTGAAGCGCGACAACTGGCCGGCCGGAACGCCGATCAGAATCACGACTGAAGCGGTCGCTATTGAAGCTGCCGAACAAGTGCGTGACTGGCTTGTAATCGAAGAAGTGAGAAAGGGCCGCAGATAAATCTGCGTTTATCCGCGGCTGAATTCGTCTAACGCCTTACCGAGTCGATCTAAGCCTGCTTTCAGCACATCCGTATCGCCCGCGATGCCGATTCGAAAATGCGCAGGCATCTCAAAGAAGCTGCCGGGCACGACTGACGTCTCATACTTCTCCCGCAGCAACCGACAAAGTTCATCCGCAGTGCCGCGGCGTACACGCGGAAACATTACTGTTCCAAACTGCGGCCTGATCACTTCCAGATCCTCGCGCGTATCAAGAAAGTCATTCAACAACGGGCGATTGCGATCGAGCACCTGTTTCGATCGTTCACCGATCTCCGCGAGCTGCTGCATCGCGACTACGCTTAGCCGCTCACCAGCGTGAACCGCCGTCGACGCAAACAGATCGTTGAGTAGCCACATCTGCCGCGCGAGTTCAGGTTCGGTAAAGATCCAACCACATCGCAGGCCGCTGAGTCCGAATGCTTTAGTCAAACTGCTCGTTACGACAAACTCGTTACCGAGGTGAAAAGCAGTGCGCGGCGACTCTTCAAACAATGTCTCGATGTAAACCTCATCCACTAAGACCCGCGCGCCCACTCGTCGCGCGATCTCTCCGATCTGTTTCAACGTGGAATCTTCAATCAGAACTCCGCTCGGGTTGTGTAGATTAGTTATGACGATCAAGCGCGTGGAGCTACTGACGAGCGCCTCGAGCTCTTCAGGCAAAATGCGAAAACCGTTTTCGAACGTGCGGTAGAAACGTTTCACCTTCGCGCCCAGATAACGAGCCGCAGCGAGCATCGGCTCGTAGGCCGGATGTTCAAACAACACTTCGTCGCCTGGCTTGATTAACGCTGCCATTGCCAGGTGATTGGCGAAGGTTGTTCCAGCTGCCGTCACGACTGATTCGGTCGCAACTCGGTACCTCGTCGCGATTGACTGGATCAATGGTTGATAACCGTAACCACCGTCCGTGATTTCGAGGTCGTCGACGGAGACGCGCAGATCGCGCCGTTTCAAATTGCCGAGGCCACTGGTCGCCAGATTGTACTCTGCGGTGGAGCTCGTCTTGGCCCAGTACATGTAAGACGAGCTTCTAACTTCACGCCCCGCTGTCATTGCTGTTCCTCCATCGCCAAAACAGGTAAGCCGGAACTCCCGCCATCATGATTGCCATTCCGATCAAAGTGTTCTCCGGGTAGCGGTAGACAGTGTTGATTACGACAAGCGCACATACGGCGATGAATACGATCGTAGTCAGCGGATGCCCCGGAACTCTCGTAATGCCCTGAATCGATTCTCGCTTCCGAAAAACGAAGATACAGCACGCCGTTAATCCGAAGAAGATCACGTCTACTGAAACAACGTAGTTGAGAATAACTTCGTAAGTGCCCAGCAAGGCAATGACAATCGCAAACAGCCCCTGGAGAGCAATAGCGACGATCGGTGCGCGGGTTCGCGGATGTACGGTGCCGACGCTTCTGAAAAACAATCCGTCCTGGGCCATCGCGAAGTAGACGCGTGGCGCAGTGAGCATGCTTTGACTGAGAAAACCGGCAGTTGAGATCGCGATGCCCGCCGCGATGGCGCGTGCGCCAAAATCTCCCAGCGCGCCACGCATCACGTCTGACGCCGGCGCTGAAGATGCGGCCAGTCCGGATGTTCCCAGCACGCTGACGTAAACGACGTTCGCGGCGAGATAAAGCACAACGACTCCCATCACTCCAAGGATCAACCCACGCGGTAAATTCTTACGCGGCTCTTTGATTTCACCGGCGACGAACGTCGCAGTTTGCCAGCCACCGTAACTAAAGATGACCGGAACGAGTGCGGCGCCGAACGCTGTTAGTAGATCGAGTGAAGGTGGTCTATCCAACCAATCGGAAGGAGTCGCGTTGCGATTGGCGAATAAAAATCCACAGACGACGAGCGACGCGATTGCCACGATCTTCAACACCATCAGGATGCTTTGCACAGTGCTACCGGCACGCACGCCAAGGCAGTTGATGACCGTGAGCGTGACGAGCACGATGGCTGCGAGGTATGGGTACGCGATTGGTAAGTAAGTTAACTCGACAAAGTAACGTGAGAACGTAACCGCGACAGCGGCCATCCCACCGGTTTGAATTACGAGCAGAAGCACCCAGCCATAAACGAATGCTACGCCCGGATGAAACGCTTCGCGCAAATATGCGTACTGTCCGCCGACGTCGGGCCGGAGGGCAGCGAGTTCCGCCCAGATGAACGCCGCCGCAAGTGCAAACAATCCACCGAGCATCCACGCGCCGAGGATTAGAAAAGGGGTGTGGACCTGCAGTGCCACAACGGACGGGTTCATAAAGATCCCGGAGCCGATAATCCCACCCATGACGATCATGGTGGCGTCGAAAAGTCCGAGCCGCCGTGCTAGTTTGTCTGTTTGGTCCATGAAGACAGGACTTACAAGATTTTGCAGGATTCTACATGATTGCATCCTGTAAATCCTGAGAAATCATTTAAAGCCTGCCTAGCGGCTTTTTGACACTCACACGCGTCTTCGATACCCTTTCGCATTTTGATATGTCAGCACGCGCCGAAGCTATCGTCACCGCCGGTTTGAGACCTGACCTCTTCGCCGGCAGTGGTCTCTTATCCAACAGCAGAACACTTGTCTTCACTGCCCTCGTTGTATTAATGGTCGCGGGCTTCGGTTTTCGCGTCACTGGCCTGAGCGCGGAAGGTCTTAGCGAAGACGAACTCAACAAGCTCAACGCTGTTGCCGAATATCGCACTCGCGGACTGACCGGTGCGAACGGCGAACACCCGATGCTGATGAAGGCCTTGCAGGCCGCGACGATCATCGCCGCTGAAAAATGGAATGCCGCTTTTCCCGCAAACCCCATTGCGCCCGAAACCGCATTGAGACTACCCGGCGCGATCGTCGGCGCTTTGAGTACGCTGCTGATATTTCTGATCGCTTTAGAACTCTTCGGCGCTGAAGTCGCTTTGATTGGCGCTGCGTTGTGGGCCTTCGATCCGAGTGGCATCGGCTTCAACCGGATCGCAAAAGAAGACTCTTTTTTAATTTTCTTCTTCCTACTCGCGAATGTGTTTTGGCTGCGTGGACAGCGCGTCGCCGAAAGCACCGATCGCAATCCTAATAAGTACTACTGGGCCACCGCTGCTTGCTACGGAGCAATGGTCGCGTCGAAGTACGTCCCGCACCTTTTCGCGATCAGCATGTGTTACTACTGGATGTTCCAGAGGCTTCCTGAAACACGTTGGCGGCTGGGAAAAAAACGCGTGCTTACCGTCTTCGCGATCATGGGCATCGTGTTTCTGGTGTTGAGTCCGACGATTCTGCTGCCTGAGACATGGCGTCAGATGGGACTGTTTGCGGGCGGCAAGCGTGTGAGCCACGACGGCTATGAATTCATGAACCGGCTCTACACGCAACGTTTTGACGATTGGCTTCGCGGCATACCGGTTTACTTTTACCTGGTCTTCACGGCTGTGAAGCTTCCGTTGTTAACGGTGCTCGGGTTTTTAGTTGGGCTGCCGTTGTTGTTTCGACGCAAGCTCGGCGATGGGCGCTACTTCATTCTTTTCTGGTTCATGTTGTGGGTGGTGGCATTCTGTTTTCCGGGTGGCAAGTTCACGCGTTACTACACGACAGTGCTTCCGGCAGTCTTGATCACGAGCGCTCTGGGAATTCAGCTTGTCGGCCGCTGGCTAGCGAATCGCATGGCTGGTTTCGGTTGGTCCAGTGGTTTGAAACACTACGTACCTGCATCACTTGCGGTGATAGTCATTGCGGCATCAGTGATCAACTCGGTCCAGGCCGCGCCACACTTTCGTTTATTTACAAACTCGGTCGGTGGCGGGACAACATGGGCCGGCTACTATTTCCCGCATGATGAGTTTTACGACGCGAGTATGCGCGACGCGATGACGGAAATAGCGAGTCGCGCTCGACCAGGCGCGCAGGTAGCGAGCGAGAGCCCCTCGGTGGCTTCCTATTACGCGGAGCGTGCAGCCCGCCCCGATTTAGTCTGCACATCGTTGTCAGATCCCGAAGCTCTGAAACAACTGGCCACCGGCGACTTCATAATCATCGCCCGCGGTCGTCGTTACTTCAGCAACGACACCCTCACCATCGCGCTCCGCGATCACGCCACCCCCATCACCGATCTAAAACTCGGCGCCGTCCCCTCCGCCAAAATCTACGAATTAGATCAGCGATCACTCGCTATCCTCAACGAAGTTCTTGGCCAGCGGCCTAGTTAAGGGTAATTGCTGTGATATTTACACGCGATGAAGTCAGAGGATCTCAAAGGAATTGTGCACTCTGACCCAGAGATCATGGGCGGTACACCTGTATTTGTTGGTACTCGCGTCCCCTTACAAAACCTCATCGACTATTTGGAAGGTGGCGAATCTATTGAGGATTTCCTTGAAGCGTTTCCAACGGTGAAGCGTGAGCAGGCTATTGCAGTGATCGAAGCCGGCAAACTCAAGATGTTGGAAACCGTTTGACCTCACATGCGTGCCTTTTTGTGCCTTTTTGTGGCTCAAAAATTAGTGGCGCAGCTCGACTTCGACAGGCCTCGCATCTTTCGAATCATAACCCTCGGGCCAGTTTGAGATGTTCACGCCGTAGAGCCAGTCGGATTCCGGCATAACTGCAAAACGAATCGTCAACGGCAATCCACGCATTGCACGCAGACGCAGAAGTCTTCCCGTCAAGCGCCACTCCTGAATCATCGGTTGTCCTTGTGGCTGCACCGAAATCAGACGCGAGCCGCCATTCCATCCTTCAACAAAAAGCGTCACGCGCGTTTTTACGAAAGCTGGTGACGCATCAATCGGCAACACCGGTTGCAGATGAGCACGGACGATGATCTCACTCACCTGACGACGATCGGCTCGCTCCGGCACCGTGTACTCGAGATAGCCGGACCCGGATCCCCAGATGTAACCCGCACCTCCACCAATCTTCTCAAACCGCTCCGCACTCGCCATCTGGGGCTTGAATTGATAAAGGATCGACTTGTCTTCCCTGACGATCATTTGCGGCACTGTGGCCTCGTCGCCATTCGCACGTGACCACGCAAACTGACGCGGAATCAGATGGCGCTCAGCATTTTGTAAACGCGACGGCAGCTCGGCTGATTGAAGTGCTGCGAACATCTGCGAAGCGCGCCCAATCTCATTCAGCAACTCCTGGTCACGAGGCGTCGAATAAGTGATCCCATAACCACGCCGCGGATCGGGCGTAAAAATCCAAAACATCGCTCCAGCCGATCCGGCGCGTACGTTTCCTTCGAAGAATGCCCTGTACCATTCCACTTGCGATGCATCGTTGTAACCTTCCACTCCCATTCCAAACTCGCCCAACACAAGCGGCTTGTTGATTGAAAACGCCGCCGCGGCGCGGTTCTCGATAAACTCCTTCAACGCCGCCGGCGAATTAACAAAACTATCGTGATCGTCGCGCGGGTAATTGTGCACGTCACAATAGTCAATCGTGGGAATCGCATGATCGGCCAACCACTCACGACGTTCAGACGATGAGCGATAACCCCAGGCACCGGGCGCGACCAGGTGGTTTGGATCCAACGATTTCACATACGCACTCATCTCCGCGAACCACGCACGTCTCTCAGCCCAACGGCCCGTGATCACCTGCGCCTCATTCATCAACTCCCAGCCGAAGATCGCCGGATCGTCGCGATACATCACGCCGGTGATCGTATTGCGCCGCGTCACTAGTTTTTCGACATGTTCGCGATACAGGCGTCGTGTTTCAGGATTCGTGTAAAAGAAAATCGCCTTGTCATTGTTGATGCCGTATTTGTAACTATCATCGGCCGCGTCATCGATACCTGCCCAGCGCAAGTATTGCGTGACGCCGCCGGTGTCGCGCCACCAGTTCGTCAAACACAGTTGCACGTAGATATTGTTCTTCGCGGCTTCCGCGATCACCTTGTCGAGGTGTACGAAAGCATCTTCGTTCCACTGTCCGGGAGCGAATCGAAAGGAATGATGGCGCGGCCAGTCTTCAAAGTCCGCGATCGGTTTGACGTCGTTTGGACCGCCTTCACCGAATGCCCACACGCGCACAACTTTGATTCCCGCCTGTGCCGCCCGGCGCAAAGTTTCCGGCATGCGCTCGCGATCTTCGTCGCGATACATCAACGCGATGTTGGCGCCGACGAAGCGAAATGGTCGTTGGCCGACAAAGAAGCGTCCACCACGTTGCCGTACGAATTCGCCATTGGGTGCGTTAGGAGCAGCGTTAGGCGAGGCAGCAAAAAAAAGAACTGCCGCGCTTCCAACGAGTACAAGCGCGGCGACCACAAACAGTTTCGTTTTCATTAATCCGATTTTAATTAAGTGGTACCTATCTGGGATTCGTCATTCTAACAAAGCCCATGATTGCACAAACAGCGCCCAACACCACAAACAGGTTGAAAAATGCTCCGACTCCCAACGCCATGGTGAGGTCAACCGAGTTTTCGCTCATTCCAAGAAACACAAACACACCAAAAAGCAGGAAGTGAAGGTGATAAATGGTCAGGCAGACAGCCGCGTAGGAAAACCAGCGCGCCGAGGGTCCGAAAGCCGATGATCTGGCGAAACCCAGGACGGAAGCGATCAACCAGCCTACGCCTCCCGCAATCAACAACAGCAGGACGACCATAAAAAAGAACGTCGGCTGCGTGGCCCGAAGCTGCTGGAAAAGCATCAACAGGAGTGGGAACATTTCTTTGGACAATCTCCTTCGTCAACAGGATTCATGTACAAAAACAAGCGCCGTCTGCGCACGTAAGCCGCTTTGGTATGTGCACAAACGGCGTCCAATATGGTGTCGGGTGCGGCGCAAATTTAAACAGCAGGTCAATAACTGTCGGCCCGCTATCAGTAACAAAGTCAGCGCCGCTATTGCGTAATGTGTATCTCTTCCTCTTTGTTTACGTGGCCGAGGAAGTATATCAGGCCACAAACAAAGGCGATTGCTGCAAGCCCCAGCGCGATCCACCCGGAAGTGTGACCACCGGCAGGATTCGGGTCGGTCACAAACCTGTAGAAATAAAAGATCGCACCGAGGGCGGCTGCTATGCCTATCAGAACCGCGAGAATATCTTTCAGGCTTTTCATTTGCACCCTCCGCCAGTAACTGATTTATGAAGGTTAAGGAAAAAGCCGACTATTTTGCACTTATTATGGCTGCATGTTAACGCTGGGCATGAGCGAATGCAAGCCTGATATTTACCACCTCATTCAACAAAATGATTTCTGACTTTGGCGAAACCCTGGCGGCCTGACGCCGCTTTGGACTTTGATCATGAGATCGAGAACAAAGCGGCGCCAGGCCGCCGCACTCCAAGGAGGCGCCTGGTGCGGACGGACCTAGCGCGGTTTCAGGATGAGTCGTTTATCGCCGGCGCGGCGAGTGATTTGCTCGCGATCGAAAAACTCCAGCAGGGGAATGGCGTATTTGCGCGAAACGCCGGCAAGATCTTTGAAGGCTGCCACGTCGATCAGGCGTTCCGGTTCGTGCTGGGAAGCGTAAGTGCGCAACTTGGTTTTCAGATCTTCTATAGCCTGCGCATGCATAAACATCTCGCCGTGAATTCGCACGAGCTTGCGGTCTTCGATGAGCAATTGCAGAAGTTTCCGTGCCTGAGCACGTTGAGTTGTCGCCACGCCTGCTTTCGTCATTGCTTCGTCAATTGAGGGCGCCTCAACGCCGGCTGCCAGATAAAGTTGTTCGATGCGTTTGCTCAACTCCGCATCCTGTTCAGACAAACCAACGCTGTGTTGACTAGAGCGCACGATGTCTTTCTCAGAAACAACTTTGCCGTCCGCCTCCAGCCTGGCAATCACTCCCGCAAACAACTCCGGCAACGCATGAGCAAACACTTTCTCGCGCAAAGTCTCGCGCAACATTCCGCGCGCCAACGGTTCGCGCTTGTGATACCGCTCCAGTTCAGCTACGACCGCTCGACTAAGACGATCGAGACTCTCACGCGCGAGGAAAACACCTCCCGCATCGATCACCGCACCTTCTGCCTGTACTTCCGTCGCCACTCTCGCAAGGATCTCATTCGCCCAACCCGTCGCCGCGGCAAGATCAGACATTCTCAAGCCTCGCTCACCCGACGCTCGAACGAAGCCCGTAAACTTCGCCGCTCGATTATCCTGCATCAGCGAGCCAAGCAGCTCGAGCGTGTGCTCCATGTCTCGGCCACGATGCTTAACAGCAAACGGATCGAGTATCACGCCACCGGCAATTGTTTCAGCCGGCGAATAACTTCGCAGAATAAAACGATCGCCGTGCAACGCGACCACAGGTGCTTCCAGCCTCAACTGGGCCAGACCGCTATGTCCCGCCGCAATCTGAGGCGAACCTTCCAGTACTCTTACGCGGCCCAACACTTCCGCGGCGCCAATGTGAAAACGCACTCGTGAGCGCGAACGCAGTGCACGCGAAGCACCAGGCAACACGTCGATCGAAACGTCTATGACTTGCGTCGGCCGCAGACGACCAGCCGCAGCCAGTACCATGCCACGTTCGATTTGCGAAGTATCGATACCGGCGAGGTTCACGGCAGTGCGCTGTCCTGCATGTGCCTCATGGACAGGTCTGTTGTGCACCTGTAACCCGCGCACTCTCACGTTAACGTGCGAAGGCAACAGTTCAAGCTCATCACCTTCTGTGATTTTTCCCGAGATCAGCGTACCGGTGACAACCGATCCGAATCCTTTCATCGAAAACGCGCGATCGATCGGCAGGCGCAGCGTGAAATCGAGCGATCGTGGAGGCACGCGCTTTTCCAGTTCGGTCAGGCGAACTTTCAATTCATCCAGCCCAGCGCCTGTACGGGAACTCACTGCAACTACCGGAGCGTTTTCCAGAAAAGATCCCAGGACCAACTCGCGCGCCTCGTCTTCAACAAGGACCAGCATCTCTTCGTCCACGAGATCTTTCTTCGTGATCACCACCAAACCGTTTCGCACACCAAGCAAACGGCAGATGTCGAAGTGCTCGCGCGTCTGCGGCATCACACCTTCATCGGCGGCGATTACCAGCGCCAGCAGATCGATCCCGTGTGCACCCGCCAACATATTTTTGATGAAGCGTTCGTGACCGGGAACGTCCACGAATGCGAGCCGGAGGTCAGGCAGTTCGAGGTCGGCAAAGCCAATGTCGATGGTAATGCCGCGTTTTTTCTCTTCAGGAAGGCGGTCGGGATCGGTCCCGGTCAAAGCGCGTACGAGGGCGCTCTTTCCGTGATCGATGTGACCCGCGGTGCCGACAATCAGAGATCTCATTGCCAATTGCCAATTGCCGATTGCTGATTGCGATTTACCAAGAATCAATTTGGCAATCGGCAATTCGCAATTGGCAATATTCTATTTCGCGATCACTTCTTCATAGAAGCGAACGTATTGAGGAATCACAAGGTCGGTGCGATACCGACCGATTGCAGACTCGCGTGCACGCCGGGCCATGTCCTGCCGCAGTTTGTCGTCGGCAAGTAAACGTGCGGCATCAGCCGCCATCTTGTCCACGTCGCCAACCGGGCTGAGATATCCAGTCTCGCCATCAGTCACAACTTCAGGCAGACCTCCGACGCGAGATGCGATCACTGGAACTTCGCACGCCATCGCTTCCAACGCTGCCAGTCCGAATGACTCCTGATCGGAAGGCAACAGCAGGACATCTGAAGCCGAAAGATAATCAACAATCCTTGGCTGCTTCCCGACAAACGTGCACTGCTCATAAATACTGAGACAGCGCGCACGATGCTCCGCGTTTGGTCGTTCGCTTCCGTCACCAACCATCACCAAACGTGTCTTCACACCCTTCTTCAGCACGCGAGCGAGAATCTCGACACAGTCCACCGGTCGCTTCACCGGTCGGAAGTTTGAAACGTGGACCAGCAGCCGTTCGTCATTTGGCGCGAGCGTTTGGCGAAGGCTGCTTACTTCCAACCGCCTGTAGTCGTACTGGCAAACAAAGTTTGGAATCACTCTGATATCGTCAAAGTGAAAGATCTCTCGCGTCGCGTCTTTAAGATAGTCAGAGATCGCCGTCACGCCATCTGACTGCACGATGCCGTAGCGCGTAATCGGCAAATACGATCTATCTGCGCCGACGAGCGTGATGTCGGTTCCATGCAATGTGGTAACGACAGGAAGACGTCGCCGCGGCTTGAGCGACTCGCGGGCGAGAATCGCGCTGATTGAATGTGGAATGGCGTAGTGAACGTGCAGGAGGTCGAGATTCTCTTCCTCGGCGACAGTCGCCATCTTCGTAGCCAATGCAAGCGTGTAAGGCTGATGCTCAAACAACGGATACGACATCATCTCCACTTCGTGGAAACGCACCCGCTCGTTGAGCTCCGTCAACCTGGTCGGTAATGAAGAAGAGATGAAATGGACCGTGTGTCCGCGTGCAGCGAGTTCCTTGCCGAGTTCAGAACCAACAATACCGCTGCCGCCGTACGTAGGGTAGACCGTGATGCCGATATTCATGATTTGTCAGTAGTAGGACATTACAACCGACGGGAACAACTGACAACTGGCGGTGAAAAAGTGAGAGGCAGGCGACCCTCGCTATCGCCTGCCTCTATCTCAACTTGACTCACCTTCTGAGAGGGGGGCAAGTGAGGGCGGGAGTATATGCTCGGTTTGGATTTTTAGCAATGATTCCTGCAACACACCGGGAGCTTTTTTATTAGAAAGATTTAGCAAAGAGATAAGCGTTTGCTGTGGCACTGTCCGGCTCACTGCGAGTGCCTGCCAAAAAAGCTATAATGTGGCCACAAAAAGTGAGGTTGTAATGCCAAAGATTAGTGATATTGAAGAAACTCCGAATCCGAATGCGGTGAAATTTATTCTTCGCGAACCGGTGAGCAATGGCGTAGCGCGGCAATACGGTTCAGCGGAACTGGCGGCGGACGATCCGCTCGCGAAGTCGCTGTTCGACGTCGGCCATGTTGTCTCAGTTTTTTATATGGACAGGATGATCACGGTCGAGAAAGATGACGAGGCGGACTGGGACGAACTCTTGCCCGCGCTGGCCGTCCCGATTCGTGCGGCGGAGGCAGTGAATTCTTCCGCAGCGGCTGCGGCGGCGGCGGTTGGTGGTCCGATAGCGGCTTTGACCAGCGACGATCCTCGGTTGTTGAGAATCAACGAAATCCTGGACGAGAAGGTAAGACCGGCGTTGATGGGCGACGGTGGTTATCTTGAAGTGCTCGGACTGAGCGATCATACCTTAAGCATTCGCTATCAGGGGGCATGCGGTAGTTGTCCCAGTTCCCTCACCGGTACGCTGATGGCGATTGAGAGTATGTTGAAACAGGAAGTCGATCCTGAACTCGAAGTAATCGCAGTTTAAATTTGGTGACAGGATTTTCGGAACCGAGCGGTTCGTCATACGTGTATTCCCATCCTGCGTTGCCGCTCAACAGGAGTGAACTATGCCTTTCCCCTTCCGCGTTTTCGCATTGACGCTAATTCTCTGCCTGACTGTGTCGGCTCAAACCAGGACAACCAAACCGAATAACGAAGAAGCTGACGCCGAAGCAGACCAACAACGCACGATCGCAATCTCCCTGATCACGACTCTCGCCGACGAAGCACGCAGTTTCAAAGATCAGACGCGCCGCGCTCGCGTCCAGGCTCGCGCCGCTGACGTGTTGTGGGACACGGATCCCGAGCGTGCTCGTGAACTCTTCCGGCGCGCGTGGGAAGCCGCTGAGATAGTCGACGCCGAATCAGCGCGGAAACGCGCAGAAGAGCTAAAAAGACTGGAGACCGAAGGTGCACCACGCGTCGTCCGTGGCGGGCCGGATTTGCGCAGCGAGGTCCTGCGACTCGTAGCGAAGCGCGATCGCAAACTCGGCGAAGAGTTTTTGAAAGCCCTTGACGAAGCCGCGGAGAAGCAGCGTGCTGAGGCCGCCGCCGATCAACGTCGCAACGCAGGTACCCGCATTGGCGCTTCGCAACGCCTCCAACTTGCGCGCCGGCTGCTCGAAGATGGTGAGATCCAACGCGCGCTCGAGTTTGCCGCACCAGCGCTCGACTCAGTCAACGTCGACTCGATCTTCTTCCTGTCGGCACTACGTGAGAAGGACGCGCAAGCTGCCGATACCGCATATACAAGCTTACTTGCGCGAGCGGCTCGCGATCCAAACTCCGACGCCAATACAGTTTCCGGATTGTCGTCGTATCTATTCACGCCGTTCTTATATGTCTCGTTTGAACCGAGCGGCGGAGCCAATCAAAACCGGCAAAGAGGCGCGACTCCTCCACCCAACGCCGATGCGGCGTTACGAAACAACTTTCTCAAAGTCGCCTTCCAAATCCTGATGCAACCTCAGGCAGCGCCCGATCAGGATCGGACTACAACAGGTGCAACTGGAAAGTATCTGGTCATCAAACGCCTGCTTCCGCTTTTCGAACAGCACGCGCCTGATCTCGCGCCGGGACTGCGAACGCAAATGACAGCGCTTGCCTCACATGTGCCCGGCACTTTTCAGCAGGGTGAGAATCGCGCGGTCAGTGTCGGGATTCAGCCCGAAGAGTCACAAGGCGATCCTTACCAGCGTATGCAGGAACGTCTTGAACGTGCTACTAAGTCCGAAGATCGCGATGCGATCTACGCGGACTACGCGGTTGCACTGATTGAAACCGGTGATCCACGTGCGAAAGATCTGGTAGATAAGATCGAGAACACGGAACTGCGGAAGAGCGTCAAAGCCTATACCGACTTTCAACTCGCGCAAGTTGCTATTCGAAAGAAGGATGCGGACGCGGCAGTTCGCATGGCCAGGAGTGGGGATCTCACGAGTATTCAGAAGGTTTGGGCACTGACCAGCGCCGCGAAATTGGTGAGGGCTGCCGAGCGTTCGCGAGCTATCGAGCTACTCGAGGAAGCACTGGCGGAGAGTCGTCGCATCAGTGGCAGCGATCCGGATCGAGCCAAAGCACTCACGGCAGTTGCGGTGGGTTTGGGAGAAATCGATCCAGTGCGCGCCTGGGAAACTCTGGGCGAAGTCGTCAAAGCAGCCAACGGTGCTGAAGGTTTTACGGGTGAAGACAGCCGCATTTCCGCACGCCTGCAAACCAAGATGATGACGCAGGTGACCAACAGCACTGCTGAAGATTTTGACTTGCTCGCGGCTTTCCGTCACCTTGCACGCGCCGATCTACTGAGAGCGATTCAGATCGCAAAGACATTCACCGGCGAAGCCCCGCGAGCTGTGGCGACGATCGCCATCGCGCGGTCTGTGCTCGAGAAGCGAAGAGAACCTGCGGCAAGCGGAGGGAATTGATTGAAACTTTACGGCAACTCTCAAGAGTAGATGTTCATCGGGCGCGTCAGCAGCGCCAGCGGATCCTCAACGTTCAATGCCTCACGCACATAAAACGGTTCGCCGGCCGTCACTCCGATCAACGATCCGAAATACCCCATTCGGACTTCTATCTCCTCAAGAAAACGGCGCGCGCTGATTCTTGTTTCCGGCTCTTTCGAGTTTGGCCTGTAAAACTGCGAAGCATAAGCGCTGATCGCGAACATTTTCTCATCGACAAAGTCAGACACATCGACAACAAACGACGGCACAATGCGTCTCGAAAAGAGCGAATGCATAATCGCCGGCATCGGTACAGGCGCGAGACCTGACTCTTCGTCGTAACGTCCCATCGTTGCCAGGCGCGCCGCTTGTCTCACGATAATTGACGTGTTCGCATGATCCGGGTGTGGATCGTCCTCGTGTGTCGTCATTAACACCTTGGGTTTATGTGTTCGAAGCACTCGTACAAAGGCGGTGCGCGCCGTCTCCGAAGGCCAAACGTGTCCATCGGGTTGATCGAGATTAACCCGCAGGTCGAGTTTCATAATGCGCGCGGCCTCGAGCGCTTCTTCGGCGCGAATCTCGGGCGTGCCGCGTGTTCCCATTTCGCCGCGCGTGAGATCGCAAACACCCGTGCGATAGCCCAGGGATTTCAGTTTGAGAAGTGTTCCAGCAACAGACAACTCCGCGTCATCAGGATGTGAAAAAACTGCAAGAACATCTATTTGGGTCTCACTCGGACTCATGGGCGAAGTTTAGCTTAAAATACACACATGAAACTAACGATCCTCGGTTCGGGTACTTCCGTGCCGCATCCTGAACGCGCGTCGCCCGCACACTGGCTCGAAACTAATAATGGCACACTCCTGCTGGACGTGAGCGCCGATGCCCCTCGCCGGATGGCGCAGGAAAATCTCGACTGGTCCAATCTCGACGCGATCTGGATCAGCCATTTTCATCTCGATCACGTGGGAGGACTGACTCCTTTTCTTTTCAGTTTGAAATGGGCGCCGCAGACGGAAAGCCGGAACAAGCCGTTGCGAATCTTTGGTCCGGAAGGCTTGCGCGGAATTGTCGACGCAGTGAACGATTCGAATAACTATCGTTTATTCAAACAACGGTTCGACGTTGAGATCGTCGAGGTAGCACCGGACAAGGAGTTTGAAATCCTGCCGAACATCGCCGCGACAACCCTCTCCACTCCTCATACCAGAGAAAGCATGGCGCTGCGTTTGAAAGTCGATGAGTCGAAACTGTTTGTTTATACTTCTGACACCGGTGTCTCGGAAGATTTAGCTCCATTCGCAAAAGAGGCTGCTTTGCTACTGATGGAATGTTCTTTCAGAAGCAATAAACCGGTTTCGAAGCACCTCGAACTCGCGGACGCAATGCGGCTCGCCCACGAGTGCGTGCCTGCTAAATTGGTGTTGACTCATCTTTATGCGGAGTGGGATAACGTGGATCTTGCCGCCGAGGCTAAAGCACTGTGGTCCGGCGTAACGATCGAAGCAAAAGACGGCATGAGGTTGGAGATCTAGCTCAATGATAAGAATCCTGCTGGTCTTTCTATTCTTAGTGTTCCCGCGGCCGGACGTTCCATTACTCGAATCCGGCAAGGGGGAGCCACTACGAAAACCAACTGCCGCGACGCCCGCGATCAAGATCGTCTCTTACAACATCCGTTGGCGCAGCGGCGACGATCTCAACCTCCTCATAAAACTCTTCAAAGACGATCCCGAGATCGGCGGGGCCGCGATCCTCGCACTCCAGGAAGTCGATCGACGTAAGAAACGCAGCGGCAACACCAACACAGTGAAAATGATCGCCGACGAATTGGGATTGCACTACGCGTGGGCGGCGCCGCCGGCTGCGAAGCCGAATGACGAGGAGGAAACCGGCGTTGCAATCCTGAGTGTCTATCCTCTCTCGGATGTGCGTCGCATCGTCTTACCGCACGAAGGTCCAAACAAAAGACGCCGCGTAGCGCTGGGCGCAACTGTTGAGATCGACAAGCGCCAGTGGCGCGTTTATTCGGCGCATGCTGAGACGAGGATAGCCTTCGATAAGAAGCTGGAACAGTTCAAAGCAATGCTCGACGATCTCGCTCAATACCCACCAAACACGCCGGCAATCATTATGGGTGATCTGAATACGTGGGAACCAAAAGCAGGCCGCAAGACGATCAAATTCTTCTCGGACGCGGGTATGAAGACCCCGTTTGGAAATAAGCCAACGTTCAAGCGGCGGGTTATGCTTGTGCCAATCGAGTTGGAGTTGGATTGGGTTTGGCTTCGGGGATTGGAACCTGCTAGTTTTGGTATCGATCGCGAAGTTGAGGTTTCCGATCATTGGCCGTTATGGACCAACGTTAAGATGCCACAATGAGGTGTCCTAATTGCGAAAGGGACGTGCCCCCAACCCGTGCCCGCTGTCCAGCTTGTCAAACCAAGTTGCCGTTGTGGTATTTACTCGCCGGGATCGGAGGCATCGCCGGCCTCTACGTCGCCTTCAAAATCGTCGAATTAATGTTGTAGGGGCGGCCCTGGGCCGCCCCTCGTTTCCGTGCCATTCCGAGAGGGGCGGCCACGGAGGGCCGCCCCTACAATTAGTGGCTCCGTACGACGATACTGTTGACGGTTAAAGCGTTGCCGGTGGCTCGTTGCAAATCAGCAATAGCCTTGTTCAGATCCGTCTGCGCTTGCAACTCTCGCCCACGCGCTTCAGTCAGAGCCGTCTGCCGTTCCAACACCAGAAATACCGTCGACTGGCCCGCGTCCAGTTTTCTTTGCTCACTCGCAAACTGCTGCTCGTTCGCTTCACGCGTCGCGACCGCGGCCCGCAGACGCGCCTCGGAGCTGCGCATCGCCTGCAACGCGTTACGAACGTCAACCTGAATTGTCTGTTCGAGCTGTTCGCGTTGAGTTTCGATCCGCTCACCTTCAACGAGCGAACGGCCCAACTGCGCTTCCGCTGTGCGATTGCGCAGAGGCAAAGTGATCTGCACTCCGACTCTGAAATTGTTGTAACGATTCGCCAGCAGGTTCTGCAACGATTGGTTGTAGCCGCCGAGCAAGTCAGGCGAGAACGTTTGCGGCGGCACAACCGGCAACGGGTCCAGTTGCTCGAGCCTCGAGAGTTCGTTGACGCGTTCCCGCAACTCCAGGTTCGACGCAGTAAATGGATTTATGCCCGAGCTGACTGAACCAGCAAGGCCAGTGACGCCGTATGTCCCTACCAGATCGATTCCGGGCTTCGTTTGATCTTTGAAGTAGCGCTGATCGGTTTCATTGATCTCGCGCAGGACGTTCGACTGCTGCAGCTCCGGCCGGTTCTCCATCGCCGTCTTCAAAGCATCAGGAAGAGAAACGTTCGGCACAGCGAGATCAACCGGATCGGCCGGTACCAGCGACTCGCTCCAAATCGGCGCCTTTTGATTCTCGGCAACCAGGTTCTTCAAATTGTTCTCAGCGCGTGAGACACCTTCGAGCGCGTTGAAAACACCCTGCTCGTAAGTCGAGATCTGCGCCTCGGCTGCGACGACGTCGATCGGCGCGAGTTGTCCCTCCCGGACCAGGCGCTTGTTGTGCTCGAGCTGCGTGCGCGCAACAGTCACTGCGTCGCGCTGCACTTGAAGACTGCGCAGCGAAAACACGAGATCCCAGTAAGCACGCTGCACGTTAGTGATCGTGTCGATCGCGCGCTGGCGAAACTGTGCATCAGTTAAAGAAAGATTTTTCCGTGCAATCTCAATCTGCCGGCGATTGTTATCAATCTTCAGCCCGCGCAATAGTGGTTGCGTGTAACTGAACGTCAACGCGGTCGGATACTGCGGACTCAGGGCAGTGAATTGGTTGTTGGTGGTCAACCTTACTGACGAGAAATCGAGACGATAATTGCCGCCGAGAAATGGCGATTGTCCTTCAAGTCGAGCGGTTCCGGTGTAATCGTTTTCAATGACGGACCCGTTCTGGCCACCACTCAAAAAGCTCGCGATCGGGTTCTCAGCGCGTTCGTAAAACGCGGTGGTAGTGATACGCGGATCGTAAACACCCTTAGCGCCGAGCAGATCAAACTCGGCGATTCTCACATTCTCGCGAGCTACTTCGATGTCCTTGTTGTTTTCCAGCGCCATCGACAACGCCTCGCGCAGAGACAACGGGCGCTGCTGATTCATGTCGACGCCGACGCGGTTGAGTTCCGGTAATGGTTTTTGCGGCGCGCGAAAGTCCGGCGCGATCGACGGCACCGGCAGTTGCTGTATCTGCGACGGTTCAGGCGAAGGCGACGGCTGTTGCGCTGTTGCAACCGAACCCAGGCCCAACGCAAGAATGGTTACTAACAAAATCCTCTTTTGCATTGCTTTTCCTTAACTAGTTCTCGCGCAAAGGCGCAAAGGAAGCAAAGGATTTCTAATTGCTATCTCTTCTTTGCTCCCTTTGCGCCTTTGCGCGAAAAAACTTCCTCATTGCTTCGAAATCAAACCAAACAGCGACGCGGCGGTGCTCGCTGCCCGGCGACGCACGCGACCGAAGACTCCGTTTACTCCTGCTCTCATCTGACCCCAAACACGACTTCTCGCCAGGTCGTCGAACAGTGAGTAAAAGACCGGCACCGCCAGCAGCGTCAGCAGCAAGCAGAGCGTCTGTCCGCCCACGACCAGCACGCCGATGGATCTATTGGTACCCGAACCTGGACCAGTCGAGATCGTCAACGGCAACATGCCCGCCACGAGCGCGATCGTCGTCATCAGGATCGGGCGCAACCGGTCTCGGTTCGCGCGAATGATCGCCTCGTACCGTTCCATGCCGCGCGCGCGCAATTGATTCGTGTGATCGATCTGCAAGATCGCGTTCTTCTTGACCACACCGAACAGCAGCAACAACCCGAGTCCGGAAAAGATGTTCACCGTCTGGCCGGTCATCAGTAACGAAAGAATGCCGAACGGAACCGCGAGCGGTAATGTCAACAGAATCGTCACCGGGTGAATGAACGACTCAAACTGCGCCGCGAGCACCATGTACATGAATACAAACGACAGCAGGAACGCCAGTCCGAAGTAATAGCCGGCCCGGCCGAGCTCCTTCGAGCGACCCGCCAGTCCCGTCGAGTAAGAAGGATCGATCTGGATTTCCCTCGCAAACTGGTCCAACTGCTGGATGACCGCCGCCTGCGAACCTCCCGGCCTGATGTTGGCCAGCAACATCACCTGCCGCTGCCGGTTCAAACGATCGATCGCAGCAGGCCCGGTTCCCTCGTTAATGCGCACAAGGTTGTCGAGACTGACCCAACCGACTTTGGTCGACGATACGATCATTCTCTTCAAACCTTCGGCACTCGTACGAAACTCTCCCACCGAGCGCACTCGCACGTCGTACTGATCGGTACCGGCGTTGAACGTCGATACTTTTTGTCCCGCGACGAGGGAGTTAAGCGCCTGGGCGATATCACCGACTCTGACGCCGAGATCGGCGGCGCGCGCGCGATCGATAACAACTCGCAATTCCGGTTTTCCGCTGATTAGAGTTGAATCAGCATCGACCACGTCAGGAATGGTCTTCATCTTCTCCAGCAGCGCGTCTGAATACTCTGTCAGTTTCTTCAGATCCGGCCCGCCAATCACATACTGGATATCGGAGTTGCGGAAGCCGCCGCCGGAGATCGCGGCGACCTGCTGCACGCTCGTGCGTAATTGCCCGGGATAGAGTTTTGCGTACTTACCAAGAACTTCCGTACGCGCACGGACCATCACGTTTTCCTGCGAGACGTTCCGCTCCTCGATCGGTGTCATCTTTACGTAGATGGAAGCGACGTTGACCTGTTCCTGCTGGCCCCCACCGATCGTGGTCAACGTGTCAGTCACGCCGGGGAGACTGCGCAGATCCACCGCGATGCGTTCAGCCAAAGTCGACGTGGCCGGAAGCGAAAAGCCCTCAGGCGCCCGCACGTTGATTTCAAACTGAGATTGATCGTCAACGGGCAGGAAGTTCTTTCCGACGAACATGAAAAGCGGCACGATGCTTACGATCACGAGCACACAGGCAAGCACGATGGCCCAACGGTGGTTCATGGACCACCCCAGCATCTTCGTATACGTGCGATCGATAGGACGATAAAAACGCGATTCTTTCGAATCATGACTGGCGCGTTCGGTGCTCTTTTCGAGAGAGAGTTCTTTTTTATCTGCTTTGCGCTTGATCAATCGCGCCGCCAACATTGGCGTCAACGTAAACGACACCAGCAGCGACACGGCGATTGCAAACGACGACGTCAGCCCAAACGACGACATGAACCGGCCAACGATTCCGCCCATGAAGCCGACGGGCAGGAACACGGCGAGCAGAGAGAGCGTCGTGGCCATGACGGCCAGACCGATCTCCTTCGTTCCGTCAATCGCAGCCTGAAATGGCGGCACACCTTTCTCTTCGATGAAGCGAAAGATGTTTTCGAGCACCACGATTGCGTCGTCGATCACGATACCCACCATCAACGTCAACGCCAGCATTGTGATGTTGTTGAGAGTAAAACCCATCGCTGCCATCAAACCGAAGGTAGCGACGATCGACGTCGGAATCGCAAGGCCTGCGATGAGCGTCGAACGAAAACTCCACAGAAAGACGAAGACTACGATCGCGGCCAGGATACTGCCTTCGACCAGGTGTGTCTGAATCGCATTAAGTGACGCTTTGATGAAGATCGATTGGTCGCCTACAACCTCAGTTTTGAAACCCGGTGGCAGCGTGTTGCTAATCTCCTGCAGACGCTGCTTGACCGCATCGGCAACAGCGACAGTGTTCTCACCTGACTGTTTGGAAACAATCAAAGTCACCGCCGGCTGGCCGTTCAAGCGTGCCTCGGTTCTCGCCTCTTCCGCGCCGTCTTCTGCGTAACCGATGTCACTGAGTTTTACCGAGTAAGTATCGCGATTCGCGACGACGAGGTTATTGAATTCAGAGGGCTGAATAATTCGACCCATCGTGCGCACCGTCAACTCGCGTGTACCTTCCTCAATACGACCACCCGGCACTTCCATGTTCTGTGCGCGCACAGCGTCGGCGACCTGCGCCACCGTCACGTTGAAGGCGCGCATCTTGTCAGGGTCAACCCAGATCTGAATCTCTCGCCGGCGACCGCCGACGATCTGCACGTCGCCGACACCGTTTATCGATTCGATCTGCTGCTTGATTTTGTTGTCGGCAACATCTGTGACTTCACGGAGCGAGCGTGGGGCCGACACCGCGATGCGGACCACGGGCGCCGCGTCCGTATCTAGCTTTTGCACGATGGGTTGTTCCGCGGTAAGCGGAAGATCGTTGACGATCAGATCGACCTTGTTTCTGACTTCCTGCGCGGCAACGTCAGGGTTCTTTTCGAGAAGAAAAGTTATGAAGACCTGAGAAACACCTTCGACCGAGGTCGAGCGAAGTTCATCGATTCCCGCGATGGTGTTGACGGCGCCTTCAACAAGATCAGTAATTTCAGTTTCGATTTCCTGCGGCGACGCGCCGGGGTTCACCACAGTTACAGTGATAGTCGGCAAATCGATCTTTGGAAAAAGATCGACGCCCAGCGACCTGTAGGAGAACAGCCCGACGACAGTCAGACTGAGGATCAGCATCGTCGCAAAAACTGGACGGCGTACACAGATTTCAGCAAGTTTCTGCATTTCTTTTGTGCTTCTTGTGCTTCTTTGTGGCTATTGCTTTACAGCGATCCCATCGCTCAATTGTTCGAGGTTGCTCGTCGCGACCTGCTCATCCGCGGCCACACCCGATTTCACTTCGATCAAGTCGCCTTCGGTCTGACCCGTCTGCACGAGACGTTGCTCGGCGCGGCCGTCCCTGATCACAAACGCACGGCTCACGCCTGCCTCGGTCACGACAGCACGCGCGGGAATGAGCACCGCCGGTTCTGCTCGCTCCTGTAGAATCCGCACGGTGGCGAACTGGCCCGGCTTCAATGCGCCGCTGCTGTTCTCGACCTCAGCTTCAACTGTCAGCGTGCGTGAAGTTGCAGATACGTTCGGAGCGATGCGGGCCACGCGCCCTGCGAAATTCCTGTCAGGCCACGCGCTGGTCGTGATCGACACTGACTGTCCGACACGCACTTCCGGAATTGCATGCTCGGGAATATCGATGCGAATGCGTAATGGGTTTGTGCGAACGATCGTCGCCACTTTTTGCTGCGGTGAAACGTACTCACCGAGATCCGCAGTCCTTTCCGACACAAACCCATCGATTGGCGACGGGATAACCGCGTAAGAAAGATTCTTGCGGGCGAGTGCTAACTGCGACTCGGCGTTCGCAACGTTTGTGCGCGCCACTTCAACCGCTGCGTAGTTCTGGCGCGCCTGGGCCAACGCGACGTCGAACTGCTCCTTCAACTGATCGCGCCGGGCGCGCTGTTCGTCGTAGAAAGAACGCGACACGTCGCCGGATTCGATCAGTTTCTCCGCGCGTCGCAGATTCTTCTCAGCGAGATCGAGTGTTACTCTTGCGGCCGACACCTCCGCCACGCGATGGGGATCAAAAGCCTGGCCCGGACGCAAACCGATTCTTTCTTCCGCCTGCCGAACCGCAGCCTTCGCTTGCTCGACTTGTGTCGCCGCTTGTTCAACGCGAAGCTTCAACTCCGCCTCGTCGAGACGCACCAGTACCTGACCACGTTTGACCGGAGTGCCGATCTCGACACCCACGGCGACGACCTTGCCAGCGGTTTGGGGCGCCACGTCGGTTTGCTGGTCACCCGCAAGGCTGCCAGTCGCTTCAAAGAAGCGCGGCAGGTCGCGCTGAATTGCTGCCGCAGTCGTGACGTCCACCGCGACGGGTTGCGCGGCTGGTTCCTCTTTTTTGACGTTGGCCCTGGAGCCACCACACGACGCCACGAACACGCTGGCGACGAGGAGCAGCAGAATCAGAGCCGTAAGCTTTAATTTCCCTTTGGGTCGCATATCTTTTAACTATTGGTTGTCTTCGCAGTAATGCCGTTCAAAAGAATGTTAGTGAAATGTTTTGCCGCGCTCTCGTTGGAGATGTTCAGCAAACGACGTTTCGGGTCCCACAGATTGTTGTTGAGCGAGTGGTGCATCACCATGCCGATGAAGCTACGCACTACGATGGCGGGATCGATTTCGATCAGTGCGCCTTCGCGTTGACGCTCGCGGATGTAGCTGCCAAGAAATTCATAAACTCGACGAACAAACTCATCGAAGAACATTTGCGCAAGCTCGTGCTTTTCGAGTGCTGAGTGGAGCAGCAACCGTTGAAACTCCGGATCCTTCTCGTGGTGGTTGAGAGCTCCGAGAGCAAGCGACTCGAAGACAGCCCGATCGTCTTTGCGCTTGATGGCGTCGGCAGCCATCTCCGCCGGCTCAAACTTGCCGCTTGCGCAGGCCTTGTGATCGAGGATGGCGGCATACAGTTCTTCTTTGGTGGCGAAATGTCGAAAGACCATCGCCTCGGAGACCCCAGCGGCCTGGGCGATTTCCTTGGTCGTTGTTCCCCGAAAGCCTCTTTCGGAAAACAGGCTTACAGCCACGCTCAGAATCTGAAGCCGGCGTTCTTCGCCGGCCATTCGGGCGCTGGTCACGCCCTCAACTGTCATCTGCTTACTCAATTCTGCTTCTTATTCCCTTCCTACCTGCAAAGTAAGTACTTACTTACCACCCCGAGACAGGCGTTGTCAAGAAGGCATTTTTCCAGGATTCACAGGATGGAGCAGGAGTTACATGTTCATCTTGATCAATCATGTACATCCTGTGAAACGGTTGTACGAATCTCGATCTCTTTGCTGGCTTTTCGTACCCTGCCGTACTTTTTCGCAACAAGGATGTGAGCAGAAAGGCAACTTTTTTCGTAATTTTGTCGGCACAAATCTTGCTCGATTTATTCGCTAGCCCAATCCCAATTCCGATTTTAAGAAGGAGTATTTCGACATGGCTGAAAATAAAAATTTCAACGAGGGTACAACCGGAACCACCGGAACCACCGGCACAACCGGCACAACCGGAGCCGGCACCCATGGAACGACCGGAACCCCTGGAACAACCGGAACAACTGGAGCAACTGGAAATACTGGAACAGCAGGAACTGGAACCGCGACCGCACTATCGCAAACAGCTAGAGACTACGGTCAGAAAGTTTCTGAAGTTGCGACCCAGGCTAAGGACTATGTCAGCGACAAGGTTTCCGTCGTAGGCGAAAAGTTTAAGGAGTTGCAGAATGCGGACCTCGGCGAACTCGCCGAAAACGCCAAGCAATATGCTCGTCAAAAACCAGGCCAGGCACTGCTCATCTCGGCAGCGGTGGGTATGTTGCTCGGTTTGATTATTCGGGGCCGGCGCTAAGCCGGTCACCAACCACAAACGGACAGGGGGTGAACCAACATGGCGGCACCAAAAACGAGTCTGACGAAGAATGGAAGAGCTGATGAGATAGCAACACGCACTGATACTGAGAGCCTGCCAACTCTCTTCAGTCGTCTGGGCGATGACGTGATGGATCTCTTCAATTCTCAGCTCGCGTTATTCAAAGTGGAGATCAAGGAGGAGGCCAGCGCCTACGCTCGTGGGGTCACCATGATCGCGGTCGGCGCCGTAATCGCAGTGGTTGGGTTTGCACTGCTGAATGTGGCGATAGCTTTCGCTGTCTCGACCCTGTTCGCGCAGGCAAACTTTAGCCAGCCTGCCAGCTTTGCTTTAGGTTTTGTCGTAACCGGTGCCTTCTACCTTTTAGTAGGCGGCATTCTGGTGTTGCTGATGAAGAACCGTTTGGCCAAGCAGGACCTGGTACCTCAAAGGACAGTTGCAGAACTGAGAAAGGATAAACAATGGCTGAAGAACGAACTCTAGGAGTGGCTCGCGCTCATGAAACCACCACTGAGGAGCCTTCCAAAGAGGAACTTCAGCGGCGCCTCGGCGAAGCCCGAGATTCAATATCAAATACGGTTACGGAGATAAAAGAAACAGTGGCAAATCAAGTGCAGGCAGTTAAAGACACGCTTGACTGGCGTGAGCAGTTCAAGAAACGACCTGTGGTCTGGAGCGCCGGCGCAATGGGAGTTGGTTTCTGCGTTGGCTACTGTGTTGCATCTTTCGTCAAGGGCGATGAGCGCTACGATTATTCGTCAGCGATCGATCGTTTCGGCGAAGAATCGAAATACTATTCTTCACAGGCGATGCTGGGAAGCGCCTCGGCGGCTGCGATGGAGCCGCAAGCAGGCACGCGGTCAAGACACGGAAACGGGACGCACGATGAAGGGCCAGGCTTCTTCCAGAAAGTAGCTAACACGCCCGCCTTTGAGAAAGTTAAAGAGGAAGCGGGGAATATCGGCGACGCGGTAGTGAAGGAGT
Source organism: Pyrinomonadaceae bacterium (assembly GCA_025922875.1). Taxonomy (GTDB): domain Bacteria; phylum Acidobacteriota; class Blastocatellia; order Pyrinomonadales; family Pyrinomonadaceae; genus PSRF01. The sequence continues at coordinate 36,569 of JAICGZ010000001.1, read as the reverse complement.
TATCGAACACCGCCAAGACGGTGGTCTTGCCGGCCCTGATTACATCCTTGCGAAACTTTATTGGGGACTATCTTCCCAATGCGGAAAGGTCGCAGAAAACTCCCTCAAGTCAGCGAGATCAATCCCGGAGTGGCGCACATGCGTATGAACCATCGCTAGAGCGCAACCCGACCTAGGAAAACTAGCACCTCCGTGGAGTGCGGCGGCCGCACTCCACGGAGACGCTTTTATTGACTTGGAGAACTCTCACTCATAGACTCTCCCGCATGCAAACCTCCGATATTTTGAATCGCCCGCTCAGAATTCTCGCCACACTCTTACTCGGTTTCTTACTCCTGACTCCCTCGTTCGCAGTCTTCGCTGCGCAGGACGATGAGGAGCGTCGCCGCGCTTTCCAGCTTTTTAAAGACGCGAAGAACACCGAGGCGTTACCTCTGTTTGAGAAGTTGGCGGCCACCTACCCGAATGATCCGGATGTATTCGAGACTTACGGGCTGCTGGTTATGACTCAAACTGCGTATCTCAAGGACGCGGAGGCTCGCAAACAAGCTCGAGTGCGCGGCCGCGAACTGCTGCTGCGCGCGCAGAAACTCGGAGCAAACAGCACGCTGTTGAAGGTAATGCTCGAGCGGCCGGTTGACGTCGACGACTCCAGTTTCTCAATGAAAAAAGAGGTCGACGATGCAATGCGTGAAGGCGAGGGCGCCTTCGCCAGCGGAAACTTTCCGAAAGCAATCGAGATGTACCAGCGCGCGCTACTCCTCGATCCGACTCTTTACGAAGCAGCACTTTTCACCGGAGACGTTTATTTCAAAACTGCGGATCAGGTAAAAGCAAGCGAATGGTTCGCGCGTGCAATTGCGATCGATCCGGATCGTGAAACTGCTTATCGCTACTGGGGCGACTCACTCATGAAACAAGGCCGCGTGACGGAAGCACAAGACAAGTTTGTCGAAGCATTCATTGCGGAGCCTTACAATCGTCTCGCTCGCGCCGGGTTTTTGGCGTGGGCGCAAAAAGTGCACGTCACTCTTGCTCATCCGCAGGTCGACGTTCCTACCAACGTCAAACGAAAGGACAAAGACACAACCATCACGCTTGACGCCAGTATTTTCGGCGGCAAAGACGATAAGAGCGGTGCCGCAGCGGCGTGGATGATGTACGGGATTATAAGAGCCGGCTGGCAATCAGAGTTTGCCAGGCAGTATCCGAACGAGAAGACTTACCGGCACAGTTTGAAAGAAGAAGCGGCTGCTTTGCGAGGGGCGCTTGAAGCAGTAAAAAATCAAAAGGTCGATGACAAGAAGCTTGACCCGTCAATTCAAGTTCTGAGAAAGCTCGAGAAAGAAGGACTGTTGGAAGCGTTTATTCTGCTGGCGCTGCCTGACGAAGGCATAGTGCAGGACTTCGGTCCCTATCGAAAGAGCAACATCGAAAACCTGCGCCGCTACGTCAAGCAGTACGTCCTCACCGGCGGCGGACAACAGTGAGCTTGAGCGCCTCCCTGGAGGCGCTCAGTTACCTCATCTTGATCCCGGTGCGGGTTTGCGCGGCAACTTCTCGTCGCGCATCGCGGTTTGATAAACAAACGCCGCCATGATCGTCGCCGCTTGTTTCATGTCATCCGCTTGAATGCGATCGAACACGTCCTGGTTTGAGTGGTGCGTGCGCGTGTCGTACTCGATTTCATCCTGAATAAACTGGAATCCCGGCAAGCCAATCCCATCAAACGCCAGATGGTCAGTGCCGCCCGTGTTTGAGATGGAGAGCGTGGAAGCGCCCATCTCTTTGAACGGTGCTAACCACTGCCGAAACACTGGACGAACGGCCTCATTGCCCTGCAAATAAACTCCGCGAATCTTCCCAGTGCCGTTGTCGAGATTGAAATAGGCGCTGAACTTGTCATACGCAGCCTTCGTCACAAGTGTTGGCCGAGCGGGTGAAGCTCCGTTTCCATTTCCATTTCCCGCGCCGCCGCCCATCGTGTTGGGGTTAGCGCCGGTTGCCGGTGCCGCTGACGTCGCCGGATTCTGCAGGCTGCCGAAGTGCTCGGTAACGTAAGCGCGCGATCCGAGCAGTCCCTGTTCTTCACCACTCCACAAAGCGATTCGAATTGTGCGCCTGGGTTTCAGTCCGAGTGCCTGGATGATACGCACTGCTTCCATAGCGACTGATACGCCGGCTGCATTGTCAGTAGCGCCAGTGCCGGAATGCCAGGAGTCCATATGACCGCCAAGCATCACGATTTCGTCTTTAAGATCCGTTCCGGGAATCTCTGCGATCGTGTTGTAGCCCATCAAATCGGCTTCCTGCCATTCAACAGACAGATCGACATTGATTTTTACCGGCTCGCCTGCCTGCAACATGCGCACGATGCGGTTGTATTGCTCGATTGCCAGAACAAGTTGCGGCGTTACCTTTGGTGCATTTGCGGCATACGGAGGAATGCCACGACCGGTAGGCGGGGCGTTTGGATCGCGCGGTGGCTGAGGTACCTGCGCCGACTGAACAAAGATTGTTCCGCCGTCACCTCGACTCGGATCGATTAACATCGCCGCGCCTTCCGCCTGGAAGAACCGCAGCTTCGCGTTTGTAAACTCCTGTCCCGCTCGACCGAAGTTTCTGCGGCCTTCGCCTTGTCGTGGCTCAGGCGCATCAGCTAACGCAAGCAACTCTTTTTCATTCAAACGCGTGCCCTGTGCCTCGAAGTGAGCAGGCACCTCGCGCGTGATAGCGGTTAGCACAATCTTTCCGTTGAGTTTGCCTTTGTACTTCTCGAAGTCTGCTTCGGTTTTTGCGTCGAAGTAAACCACGTCGGCTGTTAGTGGACTTGCTAAACCGGGCGACCACGCTTTGGGATAAGCGATCAGTGGAATGGCCAGCGGCTCAGTCACCTGAGCCGAGAACTTCTTCAACGTCCAGCCTTTGCCAAACGGACCGAAAGGTTCGAGGTGCGCGTTTTGGAGTCCCCACTTAGACAACTGATCGCGCGTCCACTCGTTGGCGCGTTTCATCCCGGGTGAGCCAGTCAGACGCGGTCCGATGACGTCGCTCAAGTAACTCAAGGTCTGCATGACCTGCGAGCGTTTCATACCTTCGTCCTTGATGCGCTGAATTGGATCGTTTGGATTGGGCGCCGGCGCTGTCGTTTGCGAGACTAACGTTGCAGGCGAAGCTAAGAAGATCAGAAGCAGCACTATGGCTGAGTAGCGCCGTAGCATCATGGTGGTTCTCCTCGAAGGAATCAGGTTGGACTGCTAATACTAAGAGTTTTCCCGCAAAGGCGCAAAGGAAGACGCAAAGAAAACCTTAAACAAACTTGGCGTCGTCCTTTGCGCCTTTGCGGGAAATTAATTCGCGGACCGGCTTGGGCGTGTGGCTGGAGGCTTCACGATTGGTTCGACAGCCTCGTTTGATCGATACCCACAGTCTTCGTTCGCGCAGTATCGAAACGTCCCCTGCTTCTTCGTCGTCTTCTCCAACAAGAACGGCGCATTACACTGCGGACACGTTTCGAGAACAGGTTTGTCCCAGTAGACCACGTTACAATTCGGATACTCCGAACACCCATAAAACGCTTTGCCGCGTTTCGACTTCTTGACGACGATCTCACCTTTACAACCCGGCCGCGGGCACGAAACGCCGACAGTCTCCTGCTTGATATATTTGCACTTCGGATAGTTCGAGCAGGAAATAAACTCACCAAAACGCCCGACGCGTTTGACGAGTTGCGCGCCATCGACCGGACACTTCTCATCCAGCGGCACAGGCGGCGGCGCAGCGACTCCGGTCTTTCCAATCTTTCGAATGTTCCGACATTCCGGATAACCAGTGCAGCCTAAAAATGGTCCAAAGCGTCCGCGCTTCAACTGCATGGCCTTGCCACACAGCTCGCAATTCTCAGGTTCTGCTTCTTCACCGGCCGCCTGCGGCTCCGAGGAGTCGCCGTCTGCACCCGCGGGTGGACCCGCGTCGCGCGTCGCTTCGCAGTTGAGACATTTCAAATACGGACCAAAGCGTCCCCACTTCTGGACCATGCCCGGAGTGTTGCACTTCAAGCACACCTCTTCGGTCGGTACGCTCGTCTCTTTTATATCTTTGACGTATTTCTGAAATTGTTTGAGGTCGCCCTCAAACTTGTCATAGAACTCGCGCAGCGCTTTGGTCCAACGAATCTTCCCTTCCTCGATTTCGTCGAGTTCCTCTTCCATCCGCGCGGTGTAACTCTCGTTGAAAAGATCGTCGAACCCTCCGTCGATCAGTAGATCGTTGACGGTCTTGCCGAGCGCGGTGGGATGAAAGCGGCTCTGGATTTTTTCGACATACTCGCGCTCCTGGATCGTCGACATGATGGCCGCGTACGTCGACGGTCTGCCGATACCTTTTTCTTCGAGCGCCTTGACCAAAGTCGCTTCCGTGTAACGTGGCGGCGGCTCGGTGAAATGCTGTTCCGGGGTGATTGAGTTCAGCTTCAGAGTCTCGCCCTTTTCAACCAGCGGCAGGCTGCGTTCGGCTTCCTCGTCTTCTTCAGTCTTCTCATCGCGACCTTCCTGGTAGATCTTCAGGAAGCCGTCAAACTTCTGCACCGAACCGGTCGCGCGGAAGATGAATCTTCCTGCTTGAATATCGATCGTGGTTTGGTCGAAGACGGCCGGCATCATCTGCGACGCGACAAAGCGCTGCCAGATTAAACGATAAAGCTTCAACTCTTCCGGCTTGAGATACTTTGCCAGCGAATCAGGCGTGCGCGACACTTCGGTTGGCCGTATCGCTTCGTGAGCGTCCTGCGCGTCCTTCTTCGAGCGATAGTACACAGCCTTCTCAGGAAGATAGTTCGCGCCGTACTGTCGATCGATGTAGTCACGAACTTCGCCCAGCGCCGCATCAGAAACGCGCGTGGAGTCGGTACGCATGTAGGTGATGAGACCGACAGCCCCTTCGTCACCGAGTTCAACGCCTTCGTAAAGCTTCTGCGCGAGCATCATCGTCTTCTTAACTGCGAAGCCGAGTTTGCGCGAGGCTTCCTGTTGCAGTTTTGACGTGATGAACGGAGGGACTGGATTGCGCTTTCGCTCCTTCGTCGTTACATCGCCAACGACGAACGACTGTTGCCGTGCTTCGGCAACGATCTCGTCGGCTTGCGCCTGCTCCTTGATAAGGATCTCGTTCTTCTTGAGTTCCTGATCGAAGCCGCTGGTTTTGACAGTCTGCTCGTCAATCTTGAATAGACGGGCATCAAAGGCCGGCGGTAGTTTCGCACTCAGATTCGCGCCGATGGTCCAGTATTCAGTTTTAATAAACTGCTCGATCTCGCGTTCACGCTCGACCACCATCCGCAGCGCCACCGACTGGACGCGTCCGGCACTCAACCTGCCGCCGATCGTGCGGCACAGTAACGGCGAAACCTTGTAACCAACCAGACGATCGAGTACGCGACGCGCTTGTTGCGCATCGACAAGATTTTCATCGATTTGACGTGGATGTTCGAAAGCAGCGTTAACCGCACGTTTCGTGATCTCATTGAACATCACGCGATACGCGGGTTTGGCCGGTCTCTTTGGAACGATCTCTTCGGCGAGGTGCTGGCAGATTGCTTCGCCTTCACGATCGGGGTCGGCGGCGAGATAAATGGCGTCAGCTTCTTTTGCTGCCTTCTTGAGTTCAGCGACGATCTTTTTGTTGTTTCGTTTCTTCGAGTCGGGAATCAGTTCGTAAGTGGGTTCGAAATTATGTTCGACGTCAACGCCGAGTCCTTTCGAAGGTAGATCTTTGATGTGGCCTATCGAAGCCTTAACCAGATAGTCCTTTCCCAGATACTTGTTTATGGTTTTCGCCTTCGCCGGCGATTCAACGATTACTAAATTTTTTGCCATCTAAAGTTTTCTCACAAAACATCTGCCGGGCAGTGCACGCACCAACTCTCGAACTTCCAACGACAGTAACGCACCCGTCAACTCGGGAATTGAAAGCTTACTTTCTTCAAAAAGCCAATCAACGTGTGCCGGGCTGTCGGGCGTCAACAACTTGAACACCGAAGTCTCCGCCGCCGAAAGTCCTTCAGGAACAAGTGACAAACGATCCGTGAACGACGTCTCCTTTTTCTGTTCGCTAAATGGAGGCGGCAACAGCTTCGCGGCGATTTGCGGCGGCAACTCAGCCGCGACGTCCTGCCATTGCTGCACGAGTTTCGCTCCCGCGCCCTTGATCAGGTAATTCGTGCCGAACGAGTTTCGCGAAGTGATGTTGCCGGGGACGGCAAACACCTCGCGATTCTGTTCCATTGCCAGGCGCGCGGTTATCAAAGAACCCGAATTCTCAGCCGCTTCTACTATTACCACTCCGAGACTCAGCCCGCTAATGATGCGGTTCCGGTACGGAAAGTTTTCCGAGACCGGCGGAGTGCCCAGCGGGAACTGGCTGACCAGGGCGCCGCCGCGATCGAGTATTTCCACCGCTAACTTCTTGTGATCGCGTGGATAAACCTCGTCAATCCCAGTTCCGAGAACGGCCACTGTCCGGCCGCCGGCATCCAGTGCGCCCCGATGCGCCGCCGCATCAATTCCACGTGCAAAACCCGAAACAACGGTCACACTGCGCTGTGCCAGGTCGCGGGCCAGCATGGTTGCGGAGTTCTGACCGTAGGTCGAACACCTACGTGACCCTACCACACCAATGCATGGTTGATCCAAACACTCTGACCACGCGCCTTTAACATAGAGAACAATAGGCGGGTCGTAAATTTCGCGTAAGGATGGGGGATAAACCCCGTCATCCAGCAATAGGATGTCGCCGCCGAGTTGCTTTACGGCCGTGATCTCGGCATCAGCTCGGGACTGCAAGTCGCGGGCAATGATGGTATCGACGGCCTCCGGCGTTAGTCGCAACTGTTCGAGTTCGGCTCGTGTTGCGTTATAAACGGCTTCGGCAGAACCGAAGCGCTCCAGGAGTTTGGCAGCGGCGCGAGGTCCGATGCCGGGTGTCATATTGAGCTCAACCCAATCTCTGATCATGTGAGGAATTCCTTTGTAAAAGAGCTGTAAAGCCTTCCATTTGAACTGGCGGAGGCGTGTAGGAATCGAACCTACCTGAGCCCGCTCTCACGGTCTCACTAACGGTTTTGAAGACCGCGCCGTTCACCAGAACAGATTCGCCTCCACGGTGGAGGGCCCGATGTTCGCCGATTTTCGGAGACTCCAAACCCTACGCGTGAGGAGGCAGAACTGTCAAGTTACAGGATCGTACTAGAGTACCATTTGACCTCGTTGCTGATCTCACCTAAAATTCGAACGAACGTTCGAACCAGAAATCCGGTTAATCATGTCAAATCCTGAAAATCCTGTCCCTGTAATCGTGTTCCAAACGTCGCCGGACAAGTACAAGCATTGGAAACTGGAGCTCGCGGGGGCGGTGGCCACGCTCTCGATGGACGTCCAGGAGGACGAGACACTCGCCGACGGCTACAAACTCAAGCTCAACTCGTACGACCTGGGCGTCGATATCGAGTTGGCTGATGCTGTGCAGCGACTCCGCTTCGAGCACCCTGAGGTTCGCGTGGTTGTGATCACGAGCCTTAAGCCACGGATCTTCTGCGCCGGAGCAAATATCTACATGCTGGGCACATCGTCGCACGCTTTTAAGGTGAACTTCTGCAAATTCACCAACGAGACTCGCTGCACTATCGAAGACGATTCAAAACACTCTGGTCGTCGCTACATCGCCGCACTAAACGGCACCGCCTCAGGTGGCGGCTACGAGCTGGCAATCGCCTGTGACGAAATCTATCTCGTCGACGACGGTAACTCCGCTGTCTCGCTACCTGAAGTTCCTTTGCTCGGTGTGTTGCCCGGAACCGGCGGTCTCACTCGCCTGGTCGACAAACGAAAAGTACGACGCGATCGCGCCGACGTTTTTTCAACATTGGCCGAGGGCTTGAAAGGAAAACGTGCGAAGGAGTGGGGACTGATTGACGGTTACTTTCCGACAAGCAAGTTTCAGGAATCTATCGACGCTCGAGTGAAGCAAATCGCCGGTGCCGAGCAGGCGCCAGTCTCAGGAATCAAACTCACGCCCTTGCAGTTTGAGACAAGCGATACCGCGAGAAACTACCAATACGTAAAGCTCAACCTAAATCGCGAACAGCGCTATGCAGACTTGACTGTGCACGGCCCTGACGGCCCGCAGCCTAGTACGCCGGAAGAGATTCACGAGTTAGGCGACGCTTACTGGCCATTGCAAGCTTATCGAGAACTGGACGATGCGCTGCTGCACCTGCGCGTGAATGAGCCTTTGATCGGTCTCGTTTGCCTGCGCACGAAAGGCGATATCGAAAATGTCCTGGCGGTGGACCAGACGTTAACTGCGAATCGAGATCACTGGCTCGTGCGCGAGATATTGCTGCACATGGCGCGTGTGCTGCGTCGCCTGGATCTCACGGCGAAGAGTTTCTTTGCTATCGTCGAGCCGGGCAGTTGTTTTGCCGGAAACCTGCTCGAACTGCTACTCGCATCCGATCGCAGCTACATGCTCCAGGATTCAGACGCTTCTCTCGCTGTCTCGGAGTTGAACGCCGGCGCATTCCCGATGAGCAATGGTCTAACGCGGTTGCAATCGCGCTTTCTTGCCGAACCCGAGAAGCTCGACGAAATATTTGGCGACAAGAAAAGCTTCGACACTGATGAAGCGGAAGAACTCGGACTCATCACTTTCGCGCCCGACGATCTCGACTGGGAAGACGAGATCCGCGTCGCGATCGAAGAACGCACGTCGTTGTCGCCCGATGCGTTGACCGGCATGGAAGCATCGCTTCGTTTCGCTGGTCCTGAAACGATGGATACAAAAATTTATGGCCGTTTGACCGCATGGCAGAATTGGATCTTCCAACGTCCGAATGCGGTCGGCGAAAAGGGCGCGTTGACTAACTACGGTAAGCCAACGCAGCCACAGTTTGATTACAAAAGAACCTAAACGAATTGCCGATTGCCAATTTGAAGAATGGCGACCGGAAATTATCAATCGGCAATCGGCAATTGGAAATCGGCAATGAATCTATACGATCGCATTCCTAACAACGTAAATCTCTCCGAGGACAAAAAGCTCCAGCGCGCGCTGGAGAAGTGGCTGCCAAACTATCTCGACTGGTGGCGCGAGATGGGACCTGAAGGCTTTCAGGAAAAGGATGTGTGGCTGCGCACCGCTATCGACGTCGGTTCCGAAGGATGGGCGCACTTCGATTACGTGCGGATGCCTGAATATCGTTGGGGCATCTTTCTCGAACCGCCTCAACCCGATGCAAAGGTCGGCTTCGGTGACAACTACGGGCGCCCTGCTTACCAGGAAGTGCCAGGCGAGTTTCGCAATGCACTACGCAGAATCATCGTCACGCAAGGCGACACCGAACCCGCGTCAGTCGAACAGCAACGACAGCTCGGCAAGACTTGTCCCTCTCTTTACGACCTCCGCAATCTGTTTCAAGTGAACGTCGAAGAAGGCCGGCACCTGTGGGCCATGGTCTACCTGCTGCACGGTTACTTTGGTCGTGATGGGCGCGACGAGGCCGATGAACTTCTCGAACGCCGCAGCGGCAATCCTGACAAACCACGCATCCTCGAGGCGTTCAATCAACCGTGCGACGACTGGCTAAACTTTTTCGCCTTCACGATGTTTACCGATCGGGATGGCAAGTATCAGCTCTCGGCGCTCGCGGAATCAGGCTTCGAACCTCTTGCGCGCACGTGTCAGTTCATGCTCACGGAAGAAGCGCACCACATGTTTGTCGGCGACACGGGTCTCGGTCGCGTGGCGAGGCGCACGGCTCAGTTGATGAAGCAAGGCGACGTGCGCGAGCTTGGCGGTATTCCGCTCGACATCGTTCAGAAGTACATCAATTTCTGGTTCAGTTACTCGCTCGATCTTTTTGGTGGAGAGATCAGTTCCAACTCGGCCGACTTCTTCGCCGCAGGCTTGAAGGGCCGTTACAAAGAACGCGAGCAGTATACCGAACACACGGCAGCGAATGAGACCTTCACGATGGCAGTGGTGGAAGATGGTCAACTGAAGTCGCGAGAAGTGCCGCTGCGAAATGCATTGAACGAGGTGTTGCGCGGCGAGTACGTCAAAGACTGCGAGAAGGGTCTTGCGCGCTGGAACAAAGTGCTTGCGGATGAAGGCGTAAGTGAACGTCTGTATCTTCCGCATCCACGTTTCCACCGGCACGTCGGCGAATTCGCGGGCCACGCGTTCGATCTCCAGGGCAATCTGATCTCGCGCGAAGAGTTTGAGCGGCGCAAGTCTGAGTGGCTGCCGACGATGGAGGATCGTGAGTACGTGCGCAGTCTCATGCATCCGGTCTTCGAGCCCGGCAAGATCGCAAACTGGATCGCGCCGCCGGCCGCGGGTATCAAGGGTAAGCCATTTGAATTCGAGTACGTCAGGCTTTGAAGAAAATCCGTCAAAAGTCCGTGTTCATCCGTGGCTAAGTCATACGATCAAAAACTCGAATTCATTCTTCGCACAGCGGCGCGCATATTTGCCGAGAAGAGTTATCACTCGACATCGATGCGCGACATCTCGCGTGCAACGAACGTCAGCCTCGCGGGCCTGTATCATTACTGCAAATCCAAAGAGGAGCTGCTCTTTCTGATCCAGGACAATTGCTTCGGCCGCGTGCTTGAACGATTGGAGCAGCGACTCGAAGGCGTTGAAGATCCCATTACCAAGCTCGGTATCTTCATCGAAAACCATCTTTCATTCTTCGCCGCTAACATGTCCGAGATGAAAGTGCTCTCACACGAAGCAGAATCACTGCGCGGCGATTTGTACACACACGTGTCCACGCGCAAAGACAACTACACAAAACTCGCGCGCCAGATCCTTCGCGAGGTCCAGCAGACGCAGGAGAGTAAAGAACCTATCGACCTGACCGTAGCGACTTACGCGCTGTTCGGCATGATGAACTGGATTTATAACTGGTACGATCCGCAGGGCAAGTTGAAAGTCTCGGATTTGGCCAGTAATCTTCTGAAACTATTCCTCAACGGCTTTCTGGTGAATCGCGTCGACGGACATTTACATGCTTTACCAACGGAGAGCCCGAGCGTTTGGCGGTTAAGTTAAGCCACGGATAACACGGATGACTGAAACGCGATCAAGACTGGATTACGAAACGCGCGATGGCATTGCGACCATCACACTCAACGATCCACCCGCTAATACCTACAGCTATGAAATGATGCAGCAGCTCGATCGGGCAATCCTGTCTGCACGAATGGACGAGTCTGTTCAAGTGATTGTGATCACGGGCAAGGGTGAGAAGTTCTTTTGCGCCGGCGCCGACATTCAGATGCTCGCGAACGTCACGCCGGCGTTCAAGTACTACTTCTGTCTTCATGCAAACGAAACGTTGTCGCGCCTCGAACAGACTCCGAAGCTCGTGATCGCGGCGATAAACGGTCACTGCGTCGGCGGCGGTTTGGAAGTGGCTATGGCCGCTGATATCCGTATCGCGCGAAAGGGCGCGGGGAAGCTGGGCTTGCCTGAGGTTTCGCTCGGAGTGCTTCCGGGAACTGGCGGCACGCAACGCCTGGTGCGAATTGTGGGCAAGTCGAAAGCGATTGAGTTGATGGCGACTGGACAGTTGTTCGATTTCGAACGCGGTCTCGAGCTCGGCATTCTGAATCAAGTTTTCGAAGCCGAAACGGGCGAACGCTTCGTAGAGATGGTGCGCGAATATGCAGTTCAGTTCACGACGCCAAACAAAGCTGCGCACGCTGTCGGCAGGATCAAACGAGCGGTCCAAACGGGATCGGAGATCTCGTTTGAGCCGGCGCTCGCGCTCGAACGCGAACTACAACAACAGCTCTTTCAGTCAGAGGACGCGAAAGAAGGCCTCGATGCTTACGTGAACAAGCGCAAGCCGGAGTTCAAGGGGAAATAGGACCTGTTTGCCTATTTGAAACCAAATGCCTTACGAGCACATTCTAGTGTCGGAAGCTGACGGCATCGTGACGATCACGCTGAATCGTCCTGACAAGCTGAACGCTTTCATCGGCCACATGCGTCGAGATCTCGCGGAAGCACTCGAACACGCCGGCAGCGATCGCTCGGTGCGCGTCGTTGTGATCACGGGCGCGGGCCGAGCGTTTTGTGCCGGTGGCGACATCGGCTTTATGGCCGAGTTGATGCAGCGCCGCGATGCGGACGAGTTTGCTCGTATCCTCGGCGCTGGTCGTCGTGTTATCACTGCTATTCGTCAAATGACCAAACCGGTCATCGCTTCGATCAATGGTCCAGCTTCGGGCGCCGGATGTAATCTCGCATTCGCGTGTGACTTGCGAATCGCAAGCAACACCGCGACGTTCAGTCAGTCGTTCGCAAAAGTGGGGCTTCATCCTGATTGGGGTGGAACTTACTTCCTGCCGCGCCTGGTTACACCGAATAAGGCGTGCGAGATGTTTTTTCTCGGCGAGGCGATCGATGCGGCGGAAGCAGCGCGATTAGGCATCGTGAATCAAGTCGTCGCACCGGAAGAGTTGGAAAACGCAACACTGCAACTCGCTGAGGGTTTGCGAGCGGCGCCGCCAATTGCACTGGCGGCAGCGAAGCACGCGGTCTACATGAGTCAAGGATCGGATCTCGAAGAGATGCTGCGCTACGAAACCGAGGCTCAGTTGCGTTGCTTTGAATCCGACGACGGGCACGAAGGCGTGAGGGCATTTCTCGAAAAACGCGATCCGAAATTCACCGGACACTAATCCGTTCTCAAATGCGTGTCATCCGTGGTTAAAACAGCACTGATAACTGGCGGCGGCCGAGGCATTGGTCGCGCAATTGCCGTGGCCTTCGCACGCGAGGGCATACGAGTCGCGGTCGCGGCGCGAACTGCCGAACAGGTCGAACAAGTCGCTCATGAGATTGGCAATGGAGCAATAGCGCTTGTCTGCGACGTTGCCGATCCGGAAAGCGTCACGCGTATGTTCACTGAGTTGCGCGAACAACTAGGCGATGCTGACATTCTCGTCAACAACGCCGGCATCGCAGAGAGCGCAACACTCGTCAGTACTACTGACGAACTCTGGCATCGCCATTTAGCCATCAATCTGTCAGGCACTTTCTACTGCACGCGAGCGGCGCTGCCCGCGATGTTGAAAAAAGGCTGGGGTCGAGTAATAAACATCGCATCGATTGCCGGTAAGACCGGCGCGCCCTACATCGCCGCCTACTCGGCATCGAAGCACGGCGTGTTGGGCCTGACGCGCTCGGTCGCTCTCGAAGTCGCGACTACAGGTATCACTGTGAACGCGATCTGTCCCGGTTACGTCGAGACTGACATGGTCTCGCGCGGCATCGAGCAAATTACGACGAAGACAGGCCGCACGGCTGAAGAAGCGTTGGACTCACTGAAGAAGATGAGCCCGCAGAATCGACTCGTCACCGTTGAGGAAGTTGCGGCTGTGGCTTTGTTGCTTGCTTCTGACGAAGGGCGAGGAATCAACGGCCAGGGCATTAATATCGACGGTGGGACCGTACTTTAACCACGGATTACACGGATCTTTTTCCTGATCAGCGCTGATCAATCTTCCGATCTGTGTTATCCGCGGCTAACTCATACACGAGTCTGATCGGCAATCCCATGATGTTGAAATAGTCGCCCTGGATCTCTTCGATGAAAAGCGCAGCCTTTCCTTGTATTCCGTAAGCACCGGCTTTTCCGAATGGCTCGCCTGTCGAGATGTACCAGTCGATCTCGCTCTCGCTCATTTCCGCAAAGCGCACATGCGTCGTTTCGTAATCGACTCGCGTCTCACCTCCAACTCTTACCAACGCCACACCGGTCAGCACTTCGTGCCACTTGCCGTTTAGTAACTTCAACATCCTTCTTGCATCGGCATCATCTTGAGGCTGGCCGAGGATCTGACCTGCGATAACGACAGTCGTGTCGGCGCCGAGTACCAGGCCCTCTTCGAGTTTTTGGGCCACAGCCTCAGCTTTGGATCGAGCGAGTCGCTGCACATAAGCGACTGCCGGTTCGCGTGCGTGAAGTGTTTCGTCGATGCCGGCCACGATCACTTCGTACGGCCAGCCGGCGCGCTCGAGTATTTCCGCACGCCGCGGACTGCCGGACGCGAGCACGAGTTTTTCGCGTAGATGACTCATGACTTGCTGCGGCAGAGTTTGCGTGTTTCAATCGGCGAGCGCAAGAGCAACATGAACCAACTGATTAAATCATTACCAAACGTTCTGCGCGCGGCAGGCGACTCCGCGGAAGTCGCGGAAGCCGCTGCAATCGCGGCGTGGAAACATGCGGCCGGTGAGGGTTTGAAGGGTCGCGCGGTGCCTGTCAAACTCGAAGACCGTACGCTGACAGTCTCAGTCGCTGACGCCATCTGGCAAAAGCAGTTGCACTCGATGCGCGGGCAGCTTCTCTTCCGAGTAAATTCAATTTTGGGCCAACCCGTCGTCGGCGCGATTGAATTCGTGATCGATCCGAAGCTCTTTGCGCCCCCCGTGCAACAACAGGAGAGAGAAGAGCCACTCGATAACGAAGTGCCGCTTGAATTATGGTCGGCGGCTAACGCGATCCAGGACAAACAACTGCGCCGGAGTTTTCTAAAAACCGCCACACTTTCACTCAAACGTAAGCGTTGATCGAAATGCCTATCAATCAATCAGACATCGAGAAGGTTGCTAATCTCGCGCATCTGGAGCTCGCGGAAGAAGAGCTAAAAACTTTTGGATCACAGATAACCGAAATTATTAATTACGTGGAACAGCTCAACGAACTCGACACCACCAACGTCGAACCGGCCCTGGGCGGCCTCACAGCGGAAGGTGAAAAGACCGAATCCTCCCGTCGCGACGAGATCGCCGGCTCACTCGGCCAAAAGATCGCCCTCGCCGAAGCCCCCGATCCCTCATCGGGCCACTTCCGCGTTCCAAAAGTTTTATAGACAGGATTAACAGGATTCATGTCGCGTCAGAGTGTAGAGTTTTCGATAGCTGCGGCCGAGAGGCTTAATGAGACGCTCAATGCGTTTCTCGAGATCGATCGTGAAGGGGCGTTAACACGCGCCAGGGAGATCGAGGAGAGCGGTAATGCGGGCGCATTAGCCGGAATTCCGATCGCGGTTAAAGACAATATCTGCGTGCGCGGAATGCAGGCGTCGTGCGGGTCGAAGATTCTGGGCGATTATCAACCACCTTACAATGCCACCGTTATCGAACGTCTCACCAACGCCGGTGCTGTCGTCATTGGAAAAACGAACTGTGATGAGTTTGCAATGGGTTCGTCTAATGAAAACTCAGCGTTTGGTCCAGTGCGAAATCCGTGGGACACGACGCGAGTTTCCGGGGGTTCGTCCGGAGGGTCCGCAACAGCCGTTGCCGCCGGAATCGTGCCAGTGGCTCTCGGTTCCGATACTGGCGGTTCGGTTCGTCAACCAGCTTCTCTTTGCGGAGTGATCGGGTTGAAACCAACTTATGGCCGCAACTCTCGTTACGGTCTGGTGGCATTTGCATCGTCGCTGGACCAGGTCGGTGTCTTTGGACGCAAGGTTGAAGATGTTGCGCGTATCCTCGGAGTCATTGCTGGTCGTGATCCACGTGACGCAACCACAGCCGACGCGCCTGTCCCCGACTACAGTGCCTCACTTACTGGGGATCTTAAGGGCGCGCGTCTCGGCTTCCCACGCACACTCTTTGGCGAAGGTCTTGATGAGGAGGTAAAGAAGTCAGTTGAAAGCGTGGTCGACGTGTATCGCGATCTCGGCGCTGAAATTGTCGATGTCGAACTTCCTCATGCGCGATATGCGATCGCGGTCTACTACATCATTGCGACAGCGGAAGCATCTTCGAATCTCGCTCGATTCGACGGTGTGCGTTACGGATTTCGCGCGGAGGATACGCCGGAGTTGCGCCTGATGTATCGACGCACACGAGAGGAAGGGTTCGGCGCGGAGGTCAAGCGGCGCATCATGCTTGGCACGTATGTGCTGTCAGCAGGTTATTACGATGCATACTATCGCAAGGCCCAGCAGGTCCGCACACTCATCAAAAATGATTTTCTAAATGCGTTCGAGCGTTGCGACGCGTTAATTACGCCAACTACACCAACTCCTGCTTTTGAGATCGGCGAAAAAGCTGACGATCCACTCGCGATGTACTTGAACGACATCTACACAGTGACTGCAAATCTGGCGGGTGTGCCCGGCATCAGCGTGCCGTGTGGTCTGTCGTCCGAACGTTTGCCGATCGGATTTCAGTTGGTTGGACCATACTGGTCCGAACCGACGCTGTTCAAATTAGCCCACGGCTACGAACAGGCGCGTCCATTCACTGAGCGCCCGCCCATCAGCGCTTCTTAACCACGGATTACGCGGATTTTTTACTGATCAAATCCGGATCAATCCGTGTAATCCGTGGTTTTGGTTTGTCTGGGATTAGGTCGCCCGTGAAGATCTCAACCACGTTTTTGGCGGTGCCGACGACCGGCGTCACGTCCAGTCCCACATGAAAGGCGCCCGGTATCAAGCCCTTCCTCTTGATCTCGTATCCCGCCAGCCCAACGGCAAATAGCGACCCGATAATCGGAATGGGTTTGATGAGGCGCTTAGCGACGCCCCAGCCACCGGCCCTGATGATTCTGCGTTTGAGTGTGGTCATCCTTGTACCCCTAAACGTGATAGCATGCATTTCGATGCGACTCAAGCTCTTTTGGCTGGCCTGCGCAATTCTCGCAATTGCGTTGCTACTTTCCTGTAATTCCGGCTCCGGTAACAAGAACCGCCTCCTGATCTACACGCCGCACGGACAGGATCTACTGAAAGACTTCATCGCCCGTTACAAGCAACAGTATCCGGATGCTGACGTGCAGTTTCTCGACATGGGTTCGCGCGAAGTGCTCGAACGCGTGCGCGTCGAACGAAACCGCCCGCAGGCAGATCTTTGGTGGGGCGCTTCTCACACCACATTTCAAACCGCTGCTGAAGAAAACCTGTTGCTCGAGTTTCGGCCAAGTTGGACCGACAAAATTCCCGCTTCATCGCGCGACGCAAATGATCGCTGGTATGGCACTTACGAAACGCCGCAGGTGATCGCCTACAACAGCGAAGAGGTTAGCGAAGCAGAAGCGCCGCGCGACTGGGACGATGTAATCGATCCAAAGTGGCGCGACAAAGTTCTCATTCGAAATCCAAATCCTTCAGACACGATGCGCGCGATCTTCGGCGCGATGATTTGGCGATTTTATAAAGACACGGGTTCTCCCGATAAAGGCTACGACTGGCTGCGAAAACTCGACGCTAATGTTCGCGAATACACCGCTGACGGAACGCTCCTGATGCAAAAGCTCGGAAGACGTGAGGGGCTGATTACGCTTTGGGACATGCCCGATGTACGACTTTTCAAAGAGCAAAAGAACTTTCCGGTGGGCTACTTTGTTCCGGCGAGCGGCACGCCTGTGATCATCGACGGCATTGCCATCATTCGCGGCGCACCGAACCAGGAGGAAGCGAAACGTTTCTACGAGTTTGTAACTACTCCGGAGAGTCTCGTTTACGCGGCGCATAAGTATTACCGCATTCCCGTGCGCACTGACCTCGATCGTTCTCAACTGCCGGCCTGGATGAATGAGCCGTTCACACGCTTGCCGCTGGACTGGGACCTGTTGCGCAAGAACGGGAGTGAGTGGTTAAGATACTGGGACACTGAAATTCGCGGGCGCAATTAGACAGGATGACTGGATTTTTCAAGATTTACATGATTCATCCTGTTAATCTTGTAAAATCCTGTCATCCTGTAAAATGTCTTTTCTTTCGCTTAACGGTATCTCCCGGTCCTTTGGCACGACGCGAGCAGTCGCTGACGTCTGGCTCGATGTCCATCAAGGCGAGTTTTTTGGCCTCCTTGGACCATCAGGCTGCGGCAAGACCACTACGCTGCGAATGATCGCGGGACTGGAAAAACCCGATTCAGGCTCGATTGAATTTCAAGGCTCCGATATCACGAACCTGCCGCCGGAGCGACGCGGCTTTGGGATGGTCTTTCAAAATTACGCTCTCTTCCCTCACCTGAACGTCTTCGACAACGTCGCCTTCGGGCTCCGCGCGCGTCATAAAACCAAAGCAGAAATGGCCGAACGAGTGGCAAGCGCACTCGAACTGGTCCAACTTCCCGGTTACGGCAAACGCCCGGTCGACGAACTCTCCGGCGGACAGCAACAACGCGTCGCCATCGCGCGCGCGATCGCCATCGAACCGGCGTTGTTGTTGTTTGACGAGCCACTCTCGAATCTCGACGTGTCACTTCGTGAAGAAACTCGCAGCGAACTGCGCGAACTTGTAACACGTCTGGGCTTGACTGCCGTTTACGTCACGCACGATCAGGAAGAGGCTTTTGCACTTTGCGATCGGATCAGCGTGATGGTTGGCGGGAAACTCATGCAGACGGGCCGCCCGCGCGAGCTTTACGAACAACCCGCCGAGATTTCAGTTGCAAGTTTCTTAGGCCGAAACAATCTCATCAAAGCGATGCGTTTGAGTTCCAGTAAAACGGCTGAAGGTGAGTTCAAGACGCTGGAAGGCGGACACACACTTCATCTGCCGGTAAAACACGAGGACCTTGCGCCGTTGAACAAGCCGGTATTTCTCGCGATTCGACCCGAGCACGTACAACTCAGCACGAACGATCACGAGGCCGAGAATTCACTGCGCGGAAACATTCGCGAGATCGTGTTTGCGGGCGCGACCTCGACCGTACACGTCGATGCCGGAGGGTTGTTACTCGAAGCGCTCGTGTTGCGTGCCGATGGGTTTGAAGTGGACCAGCCATGCAGCGTGATCCTCCCGAAGGACCGGCTCACGCTCCTCAAAAACGGACGCGGATGAACACGGATTCGTTAAGGCAGATCCGTTTCTATCCGTGGAGATCCGTGGTTCTATTCTTCATTACAGCCGTAGTGCTCGTCTACGGCGTCATCTATCCAAATCTCTCCGTACTGATCACTTCGTTTCAACGCGCCGGCGCCTGGACACTGGTTAATTATCGCGAAGTACTGTCGCAGTGGGTCGTAATCGAAGCGATTGTCAGCAGTCTTGGTCTGTCAGTGGGCACAGTCTTGTTGTGTGCGATTGTCGGTGTGCCGCTCGCGTTTCTTTTCGAACGTTTCACCTTTCCTGGCCGGCGACTGTTCGCCGCACTCGCTACGCTGCCACTTGTCCTGCCGCCGCTGGTTGGCACAGTGGCTTTCATTTTTCTGTTCGGCGAGTCAGGGATTCTCGCTCACGGCATCCAAAATTTTTTAGCACTCGAAAATCCGCCGTGGCGCCTCCGCGGCTGGCCTGCCCTGCTGCTCTTTCACACCTACACGATGTATCCGTTTTTCTACGTGCTCACTGGCGCGGGCTTGCGCAGGATCGACGCAAGTCTCGCCGAAGCAGCACGCAGTCTGGGAGCCTCGAAGACTGTCGTACTCAGGCGCGTAGTGCTGCCACAGCTAACTCCGTCACTGCTGGCCGCCGCGCTTTTGACATTCATGACCTCGATGGCTTCGTTCAGTGCGCCGCTATTCTTCGGTGGAGACGTACGTGTGCTAACGCTCGAGATCTTCACGGCGCGCCAGCGTGGCGATGCCGTGATGGCGGTGACTGAGACTGTCGTACTAGCGATCATCTCGCTCGGCGCGCTTGTCTTTTTCCAACGTTACGAAGGAACGCGCAAGTTCGCCGCCGCGGCGATGAAAGGCGCACCACGCAGGCGAGCGATCATCGCCAGCGGAAAGGCGCGTGTGCTTGCCACGGTTGTCGCTGTGATCTTTGCGATCGTTTTAGTTTTGCCGGTTGCGACTTTGTTCCTGGTGAGTTTCGCGCGCGAGGGATCGTGGACCACACAGACACTGCCGTCAGACTACACACTGGCAAATTATCAACGCCTGTTCGCCGATCCGTTCGCCTCCGAAGTGTTCTTCAACAGCTTCACGATGTCGGCGATTGCTGCGGTCGCGGCGTTGCTGTGGAGTTTTTGTGTCGTTACATTTCTGAGGCGACGCAGATTCGTCGGGCGCAGATTGGTATCGTTGCTGGTTTTGATTCCGTGGGCGTTGCCGGGTACGGTGGTAGCAGTTTCGGTGGCCGATGCTTACGGAAGCCCGGGCTCGTTGCTGGGTTCTTTTGTGCTGGTGGGAACCTTTTGGATCTTGCCGGTGGTTTACTTTCTGCGATTCATGCCGCTGGTGGTCCGCGCGCTTCAGGCCAGCATGGAGCAATTGGATCCGACGCTGGAGGAAGCCGCGGGATCGCTCGGCGCGCGTGCATGGCAACGATTTACACGAGTGACGCTGCCGCTGGTCTGGCCGGGCGCGGTCGCAGGTACCCTGCTGGCGTTTGTGATCGCGTTAGGCGAATATGTGGCTTCGGTGTTGGTGTTCGTTCCCGGCAATCGGCCCATTTCGATTGCGATCGCATCTGAGTTGCGGGATTTCAATCTCGGTGCGGCGGCCGCATACGGCGTGGTGCTGATTGTCATCATCTCAATCAGCATGATGGTTGCGGGTAAGCTAGAGCGATTGCGAAGTTAAATAAAAGTTCTCCTCGCAAAGACGCAAAGGCGCCAAGTTAAACCTCGTTAAGTTTTTTCTTTGCCGCCTTTGCGCCTTTGCGAGGAAAACAGGAAAAAGATTAATGAAATTTCGACACTTTAAACGACCTTACATTGCTCTGCTGCTATCTCTCCTCCTCTTACATCAGCAGCCGCACGCGCAATCGGTGCAGTCCACCGATGCAACCGCAAACGGGAAACCTGACAAAGCAGAGCTTCACCAGGCACTACTCGATCTCACAAATCCATGGACCGTGATGTGTGTCGCCGCGCATCCTGACGACGAAGACGGCAGTACGTTAACTGTCCTTCGTCGCAAGTACGGTATTCACACTGTTTCCCTGTTCTCAACTTTCGGTGAAGGCGGACAGAACGCTGTCGGACCTGAACTCTACGAAGAACTCGGCGTGATACGCGCGCGCGAAACGATGGCTGCTTCGGAAGTGCAAGGTTCCGAACCACACTTCCTCGGTTTCCGCGATTTTGGTTTTTCGAAGTCGGCTGAAGAGACGTTTCGCGCGTGGGGTGAAAGAGAGATCCTGCGGCGCATGGTCCTACAGATTCGTTTGCTTCGTCCGGATGTCATCATCACGAATCACGACGCGACAAGCGGACACGGTCATCACCAGGCGACCGGTCGCACTGTTTTGCAGGCATTCGATGCCGCTGCCGATCCCAAACAGTTTCCCGAACAGCTTGCGCAAGTGGGCACGTGGCAAGTGAAGAGACTGTTCGTCCGTTCGCGTGGTCAAGCGGCAACGCCATCCGCGCCGGATGCTCCACCGCAAGTTATAACAATCGATCCGAATGAAACCGATCCCGTGCGCGGCGTTACTTACGCGCAACAAGCACTCTCGGGTCTACACAAGCACGCGACGCAGGGACCATGGCCGAAGACAGTTCCTCCCGGCGGTGCTCGTCAGATTCGCTACAACCTTGTGCGACAGGTTCAATCTGCTCCTCCGCTGCCTGCGAGCGCGAAGACACCCGTCGACGGTCTGACTTTGCCCGAAGCTGTTGCTGCAAAACTCGTCGCGCCCACCATTGAAGGTAAACCGCTGACGGAGTTCATCGACCGCCGTCTCGAAGTGCTCGTGGCGCTTCTCAACGCGCGCCGGCGTGGCGCGTTCACGGCACCTAAAGAAGTCGTTGATACTGATCGGCATCGATTCAAACTGATGTCGTCGCGTTTGGATGATGCTTTGGCCGTGGCCACTGGCACATCAATAACCTTGAACGACGCTGCCCTGGTTCCCGGTGAAGAAGCTCCACTTGCAGCCGTGGTTACAAACACTGGCATCGGCGAAATTCAGATCAAGCAGTTGCGATTTCGCGGTCTCGGCGTCGATAAACGGCTTGACGCTGCCGAAAAGATGTTGCCCGGCACTGAGACTTCGGTCGAAGTGAATGTCACCACACCGAAGACGCTGAGCTTAACCGTTCCATCGTCAGAACATCTCTACGATGGCCGCTTGTTTGGTGAACCGCTGAGAGTCGAAGCTGAACTGGCTCTCGAAGGCGTCTCATTCATCGTTGAGAACCAAACGCGCAGAGACGTCGCACCGGCTGTTGAAATAGTTGACGTTAAACCATCGCCATACGTCAGCACGCCGGCCACTTCTCAAAAGCCACTCGATTTCACGATCACGCTGAAGAATCATTTGCGAAACGACTTCCGTGGACTGTTGAGAGTAAGAGGCCAGAGTTTGGAGACAGGGCGCGAAATAAAACTTCGGCCAAACGAAACGGCGACTTCAAACCTCGTGGTACGCACCGCGTTGCCATTGAGCGCACGGAGCCAGGGCTCGAACGTAGCCGTCATGGTCGATCTGCCGATTCCCAAAGAACCGATCGCGAAGAGAAACATTCCGCTGGTCTATGCGGAAGCGGTGGTTGTAAGCGGGCGCAAGGTCGGTTACGTGCCGAGCTACGACGAAACTCTGCAACGCGCGCTGGCATCGTTAGGTGTTGACGCGAAACAGTTGAGTGTCGATGAGATTGCCAAGTCTGATCTTTCAGTCTTTCACACAATCATCATCGACAATCGCGGCTATGAAGCGCATCAGGATTTGATCCCGGTCAATAATCGACTGCTCAAGTTCGTCGAAGATGGCGGCACGCTGCTCGTGTTCTATCACCGCGTTAACGAGTGGAACCCTGACGAAAGGCGAGCGCGGCCACAGCTCGCGCCGTATCCGATCACCGTCGGCAACCAGCGCGTTACCGAAGAAGATGCGCCGGTTATGTTTCTCCAACCGCGGCATCCGCTGCTGAATTTTCCAAACAGGATCACGCAGAAGGATTTCGCGGACTGGGTTCAGGAGCGCGGACTTTATTTTCCGAGTGAGTGGGACGAACACTACACGCCTATCCTGGCAACCAGTGACAAGGGCGAGCCTCAGTTAAAAGGCGGACTGCTCGTAGCGCCTTACGGGCGAGGTAACTATATCTACACGAGCTTCGTTTGGTATCGACAACTTCGCGCGGGACTGCCGGGAGGTTACAGGGTCTTTGCGAATTTGATTAGTTATGGAAGGCGGAAGGAAGACTAACCGCGGATCTGCGCGGATTAAAAACGCGGATCTTTTAAGCGGGCGAGTCGAGCATTCCTTCTGAATCGAGGGATTCTTCGGCTTCGAGTTTTACGCGCGCGCGTTCGAGAAATGTTTTAATCATCTCGCGGACGCGTTTCTGCATCTCGGCGCTGATCGCACTCTCTCCAACCAGAATCGCGAAACGATGCAGATCCTTCGCGTGCTGCCGGCGCAGTTCCACGTGCTGGACGATCTTGATCAGAACCTTATGCCCGCGCTCCTCAAACGCCGCCGCGTAGCGAAGGTAGTTCTTCATTTCAGAGCGCGCTGGTGACCACTCGAGGCGGTCGGGAGAATCTTCTGTCTTCTCCACCGTGAACGACGCCTGAACAGCCCCTATGATCGGCACTTCCGCGCGTACCATCCAGCGCATGATGCCTCCCGCTTCTTTGCGTATACCTTCGATACCGGGCATCAGATCCGCAAAATTACGGAGCTCGCCAAAAAACTCACGGGCCCGTTCGATGGTGGTCCGTAATTCCAATTGATCTGCGTACGAGGCCTTGATTCGAAACATTTATTCTCCGTTAACCGTTTCTTCGAGACATTGATGCGAGGTGAAGACGACTTGGTTTCCCGTCGCGCCATTGCTAAGTTACACGAGGACTGTTTGGTAGTAAATATCTATTTGTATGAGTACTAAGCAGAGTTGCCCGCGTTGCGAAAAACCCGGGCTCAAGACCTGGAGCGAATTGAACGACGAACAGCGCGAGGTCGTGAAGCGACTGCCGCTCTCGGCTCAATACCCGCTCGCAGAACGTCAAGCCAGCCATCGCTGGTGCACTCGCTGCTGGTGGGAAGACGTTGACAGAACGACGGGATTTGCATGATTTATCCTGAAATCCTGTCAATCCTGTTCAAGGATCCGTTTGTAAGTGGCGCGAATTGCCTGCATTTGATCCGTAAGCGTCTGCTGCAACTCAGCGACCGATCCGAACCCCATGCGGCGCGCCACATCCCGCGCAGTGACGTGGTTCGGATCCGGCAAGCGCGTCGAGCGTCCAACAATCAATCGCAAGTTGTGATCGAGCGAACGTAAAAGGCTGTAGCCGCCGGTCAGGATCGAACAATCCTCTTCGCTGAGCGATCCTTCCTCTCGCAGTCGTTCTAAAGTAAACGCAGTCGATCGATCTTCACCTTCATCCGGCACTTCATCGCGTAACTGCAAATACCTTACGGCAAAATACACATCGAGCATTCCACCCGGCCCGTACTTGATATCAACTCCCAACTTCCTGCCACGCCCGCCCTTCTCCTTTTCGAGTCGATCCCTGACATGCCTTGTCACCGACTTCAACTCTTCCGGATCGAGCCGCAAAGCATTCGCGTGTATGCGATGACGAGCATGGGTCTCGATCATCCTCCCCAGTTCCTGATCGCCGCCGACACAGCGCAGCTTGACGTAGGCCAGCCATTCCCATGGCGCGCTTTCCTCTTTCAAGTAATCGAGAAAACCTTCCGAACTGCTGACGAGTGGTCCATTCTTACCGTGCGGCCGCAAACGCAAATCGACGCGGTAGAGGTAGCCTTCCCTCGTGATGCTCGAGAGCGCGGCGATCATAAACTCAGCGAGGCGCGCGTAAGTTTCGTCCTGCGTCAGTGTTTTTATCGGCGACGGGACCAGCGAGTCGTAAGTAATCAGAATGTCGAGATCGGATCCGTAATCGACGCCGCCGGTGCTGAGCCGGCCCAAACCGTAAAATGCGACGCGCGGACCGCCGCGGAACGAACCATAACGCCGCGCCATTTCACGCCGCGCAATCAGATAAGCGACGTTCATGCTCGCGGTCGCGAGGTCCGTTTGTAACTGGTTAGCCTCGAAGATTGAGAGTTCGTGTGAAACGTCGAGGGCTCCGATTTCGGCAATCAACTCGGCCCATTTCAACCGCAGCGCGGCGAGCTCCGCGGGGAAACTGTGCTCGGCGTCGATCGCGGCGCGAAGAATCGCGCGATGGTCGCGCCGGAGGACTGTGGCTGCCGATGTGCCAAGCGCTGTAATCAACGCAGGATTCGCGGCGATCATGTCAGCGAATGATTCAGAGGAGCCACAGAGTTGCAGCAAAGATGCGAGGTTAGCTTCCGAAATCAGCAAACGGCGATCGGTTTTTTCCAGTGACGCCGCGATACGAGCAGCCTGGACCAAAGCACGATGAGGGTTGAGTGATTTGTTTGCGAGTGAAAGAATTCGGTTCGCCAACTCTTTCGACGGCGCGCGCTCGGCTTTGTCCATGTGCGACGCGAACACGCGGGCTGAGACGATTGCGAGCGCGGTGTCTTGATCGACTCTATCGAGATGCGTGGGAGAATCAACCACCACGCCGGTGCTCATTTCGATCTCCGAAAACAGGCGATCGTAAGTGTTACGCACATTCGTCGTGTGCGTTTTCAAAGCTGCGGCAAAGTTTTTCGACGTTGAAAATCCCATCCGGCGCGCAACGACTGCTTGCGCTTCCGCGGCATCAGGAACGGTGTGCGTTTGCAGACCGTGCTCCATCTGCAACCGGTGTTCGAGCCCGCGGAGAAAATAGTAGGCATCCGACAACGCGCTGCGTTCCGGTTGTGTGATAAAACCGCGATCGGCAAGTCTGCCGAGACTCACCAGAGTGTGCGGCACACGCAACCAATCGTCGCGACCACCGTGAGCCAACTGAAGCGCCTGCGCGATGAACTCGATCTCGCGAATTCCGCCACGGCCCAACTTCACGTTGAATCCGCTCTTTCTTTCAACTTGCCGATCGATCTTCTGCTTGGCCAGACGAACACTCGCAAGCGCCCCGCTTACAGGCACGTTCGGTCGAAAAACGGCAGGCGTGACTGCTTCCTTGAAACGAGAAAACAGTTCTGCCGAACCCGCTGCGGCGCGGGAACGAATCAAAGTCTGTCGCTCCCAGTCCTGTGCTGAATGCATGTAGTAGCGCGTGGCTTCCTGCAAGGAACACGCAAGCGCGCCATCGCGACCGTGCGGACGAAGTCTTAAATCTACGCGATATGCTGCTCCTTCACCTCCCGATTGTCCGACAAGACGCGCGATCGCTTCTGAGAGCTTTACGAAGTACTCGCGGTTAGTGACCTCACCTC
Source organism: Pyrinomonadaceae bacterium (assembly GCA_025922875.1). Lineage (GTDB taxonomy): Bacteria > Acidobacteriota > Blastocatellia > Pyrinomonadales > Pyrinomonadaceae > PSRF01. The sequence goes on along the minus strand of JAICGZ010000001.1, from coordinate 10,311 downwards.
GATCGCCTGTGGCGGCTGTCGTTCCATCTTCTGAATAGAGAAAGATCAGATCGATATCGGAAGCGTAGTTGAGTTCCATCGATCCGAGCTTTCCGAGTGCGATAACGCAGAACTCGGCGGTCGCGCTACGGCCTCGCTCGTCAACGTGACGCGGCAGACCGTAGCGATTGTCGAGATCCTGGCGCGCCAGGCTAAGCGCGTAATCCAGAATCGCGTCCGCAAGGTTCGACAACTCTTCCATCGTTTCGACGAGGGTTTGTGAGCGACGAATGTCATGCAGGTAAGTGCGTAGCAACTCGCGACGTCGAAAACGCGCGAACAACAACTGTGGATTCAGGGAAGAATGTGTAAGGGCAAAACGTGCGAGAGATTCTTTGAACTCGTCGCGCGTTCTGACGCGAGGATCGGATCGCTCACGAGACAGCCAGGAGAGATATTCCGAGTTCTGCTCGATCGTTGTCGCCAACAACGGACTCCACGCAGCGAGAGCGAGGACATCCGACAGCAACGCGGGTTGTTTCAGTAGTTTTTGATGTGCACGCGGCTGCTCTTTCTCCAGCCGCTCGAGAAACAGACGAGCGCCATTCTGATCGGGCAGATCGCGGAGTAAGAATTCGAGATTGGGCACAGCGCCCATTGTACAAGAGCTAATCGGTCCTATAGGTCATAGGGGACCTATAGGACCTATTTTGTCCCACCGCTTTAGATGTCGTAGTAGAGCGAAAACTCGAGCGGATGCGGCCGCATGCGCATCGGCGTGATCTCCCGATCGCGCTTGTAGCTAATCCAACGCTCGATCAATTGCGGACTGAACACGTCGCCCTTCAAAAGAAAATCGTGATCGGCTTCCAGCGCTTTCAGTGAATCGTCCAACGTACCCGGCAAGGTCGGCACGTCTTTCAATTCCTCCGGAGACAGATCGTAGATGTCCTTTTCGAGTGGTTCACCCGGATCGATCCGGTTCTGAACGCCGTCCAGTCCCGCGAGTAGCATCGCCGAAAACGCGAGATACGCGTTACACGACGGATCGGGCGGACGAAACTCGAGCCGTTTCAATTTCGGATTGGTCGAGAACATTGGAATGCGAATCGCGGCCGAACGGTTGCGAGCCGAATAGGCGAGATTCACCGGAGCCTCGAAACCAGGCACCAGGCGTTTATAACTGTTCGTCGTCGGCGCAGCGAAAGCAACAACCGCGGCAGCGTGTTTCAACAAGCCACCGATGTAATAGCGCGCGGTGTCAGATAGTCCTGCGTAACCATCGCCGGAAAAGAGGGGCTTCTCACCTTTCCACAACGACTGGTGACAGTGCATTCCCGAACCGTTATCGCCATACAGCGGCTTCGGCATGAACGTCGCGGACTTCCCAAACTGGTGCGCAGTATTGCGAACTACGTATTTAAATATTTGAAGATTATCGGCCGGTCCCAACATCGTCGAGTAGCGAAAATCGATCTCACATTGACCGGCCGTCGCAACTTCATGGTGATGACATTCGACGGTTACGCCACACTTCGCCAGAGTTAATGAGATCTCAGATCGCAGATCCGATAATGAATCAGTCGGCGGGACGGGAACATAACCTTCCTTGGGACGAATTCGATAACCGAGGTTCGATCCCGCAAACTCGTTTGCATCGCGACCGCTGTTCCAATGTGCTTCATCCGAATCGAGAGAGAAACCCGTGGAATGTGGTTCGTTATGAAACTTAACTGAGTCAAACACAAAGAACTCGGCTTCGGGACCAAAGTAAGCAGTGTCCGCGAGTCCGGTGAATTTGAGATAGCTTTCGGCGCGTTGCGCAACCGAGCGCGGATCGTAGGCGTAACCTTCTTTGGTTATCGGATCGACGGCGCTGCCGATCAAACAGAGGGTCGGTTGCTCGGCAAATGGATCCATCCAGAAGCGCGTGGCATCGGGGACGAGCAACATGTCTGACTCGTGGATCGCTGCCCAGCCGCGAATTGAAGACGCGTCGAAACCGAAGCCGTCTTCAAACTGATCTTCCCCAAGTTCGGCGATTGGAAAGGTAAGGTGTTGCCAGGAACCGGGCAAATCCGTGAAACGAACAGAAACAAATTTGGCTCCATTTTCGGATGCATAATCCAAGACAGTCTTAGGTTTCATTTGATCTCCTAAACATTAAGGGAGTGTTGGGGGTACTCTTCGCCCCGGCGTGGTGTTTGGTGCGAAGTATGATCGGGAGCTTAACGACTTCGAGAAAACAGTCGTACCGCATTGAAGGCTAGCCACGTAAAAAACTGCCATTATAGGCACGCATGTAGTGATGTCAAGGACAAATTGAAATGGGCGCCTCCCTGGAGTGCGGCGGCCTGGCGCCACTTTGTTCTCGATCTCGTGATCAAAGGCAAAACGCCTCCATGCCGCCGCACTCCGGGGAGGCGCGTAGGCGACTGAAAGTCTAGTATTTTTCACGAAAATCCGCGGTTCTGCTGGTCCTTCTGAAACAAAAAAGTTATAGACCGCAGCGGCCGTTTTCTGTTACATTGCGCGGCTAAAGCGTTCCACCCAAACACAAACTCCGCAACTCGACCGGATAGATGTACATCTATGATTCAGCGATGGGAATCATATCGATCAAGTTTTACTTCAAAAAGCAGGAGACCCGCTAATTGACCACGGCAATCGAGCAAACGCTCGAAACTTATGGAATCGAAAACTGGGCCGCTGGCTACTTCGATGTTAACCGGAAGGGAAATCTTATCGTCCGCCCGATCGAGGGAGATCCCCGCTCAGCGGACTTGAAAGAAATCATTGACGACCTTGCCAAACGCGGCATTACCACGCCCGTTCTCCTGCGCTTTCCGCAGTTGGTCGCAGCTCAAGTAAGAAAACTTCAGCGCGCTTTTAGCCGCTCGATACGCGAGTTTGAGTACCAGGGAGCGCACATGTGTGTTTACCCGATGAAGGTAAACCAGCAGCGTGCGGTGGTGGAGGAGTATCTCCGCGAAGGCTCGCGCTACGACTTCGGACTCGAAGCAGGATCGAAAGCTGAACTCTACGCCGCTCTCGCTCTCGAACAGCCGGGCGACAGCCTGCTCGTCCTCAATGGTTTCAAAGACGAGGAATTTATTGAGCTGGCGTTTGCCGGCGCGAGAGTGGGAAAGAAAGTTGTAATCGTGATCGAGAAGCTGAACGAACTCGATCACGTGCTTAACGTCGCTGAGCGAACTGATGGCCCGCTGCCGATGATCGGCATGCGCGTGAAGCTTTACTCGAAAGGCTCCGGTCGCTGGGAAAAGTCAGGCGGTGAGGCCGCGAAGTTCGGCCTGACGACAACCGAACTGCTGGAAGTGATCCGGCGTCTCGAAGAAGCCGATCGCATGGACATGCTCAAGCTGCTCCACTTCCACATCGGTTCCCAACTCACCGACATCAAGCGCATAAAGAATGCGATGAAGGAAGCGGCGCGCGTTTACGCAAAAGTCTACCAGATGAAAGTTCCCATCGAGCTGCTGGATGTCGGCGGCGGTATGGCGGTGGACTACGATGGCTCGAAGACCGCGTTTGATTCATCGGCAAACTACACGGCGCAGGAGTTTGCAAACGACGTTATCTACACGATCAAGCAGGTGTGCGACGACGAGAACGTACCTCATCCGACGATCATCCAGGAGTCCGGCCGGTTTCTGGCGGCTTATCACGCGATCCTCGTGACCAACGTACTGGATGAAATCGAAACCGTTGTGGAAGACATCACTCCGATCGAAATAGGCGAGGACGATCCGCAAGTAGTTATCGAACTCGGCGACTTGCGCGAGTCGATCACGGTCAAGAACTATCGCGAGTACTATCACGACGCACTCGAACATCGCGAAGAGTTGTTCACGTTGTTCAATCTCGGATTGATCTCGCTCGAAGATCGCGCCAAGGGTGAAGTGCTCTTTTGGGACGTTTGTGAACGCGCGGACAAGTACGCGCAGCAGGCGAAGTACGTGTCAGAGGAGTTTGGCGATCTGCGGCGGCTGCTTTGCGCCAAGTACCTGACAAACTTTTCAGTGTTTCGCTCGTTGCCGGATCATTGGGCGCTCGATCAACTGTTTCCCATAGTGCCGATTCATCATCTCAACAAGACGCCAACGGAATACACCACGTTGTGCGATATCACCTGCGACTCCGACGGCATTGTCGATAAGTTTGTGGACCTGCACGACGTCAAACAAGTGCTGGAGCTTCACCATCTCAATCCGGACGAGCCTTACTACCTGGCGTTCATGCTCGTCGGCGCGTACCAGGAAGTGATGGGAAACAATCACAATCTCTTCGGTGCACCGCACGAGGCCCATGTACACATCGACGAGGATGGTTTTCTCATCAAGAAGGTCATCAAGGGAACGACTGTAGGCGCGGCCGTGGAGCGTGCTCGTTACGAGCGCAGTCTGCTGCACGACGGCTTTCGCCGGCTGATCAATCGTCGCGTTAAAGAGGGCGAGTTGAGCGAGGCTGACGGAGCCGAGCTGGCCCAGTTCTACGAATCTCGTTATGACGCCTACACCTATCTCGCAGTGAATGGAGTGAAACGTTCGCGGCGCAGAACGGATTATTAGTTATGTAATACCAGCAAGCTATCTCGAAACGTTCAATCCGAGAGGTTGACAAACCTGCATGGTCACTCAACGAAAACCAAAAGCATCGAAGTACCTGACCACTCCCACGCGTCCCGTTCAGGTGGATCGCGATCGTTCGGTGGCCGGACTCCTCGAGAAGATGGAAGGAACAGGCTTCGGAGGACGCCAACTCGCCGAGGCCCATCGCATCTGGCTCGACATGCTTGGCGACAACACAACCATCATGGTGGCAGCCTCAGGCGCGCTGATTCCAGCCGGAATGCGGCGTTTGCTCGCTTACGTAATCAAGAATCGTTTTGTGGATGTGCTGGTGCTTTCCGGTTCGTTGCTCTTTCACGATCTGCACGAAACACTCGGGCGTTATCACTTCCAGGCCCATCCATCGATGACGGACGCGGAGTTGGAGTCGGCGCAGATCAGCCGCATGTGGGACTTGCTCGCGAGTGACGAAGAATATCGAGAGGCAAAGGAGTGGATCGGCGGTTTCACGAACCAACTGGATCAAACACGTCCTTACGCGCCCCGTGAGTTCCTGCATCTGCTCGGCCGTGAGCTTGCCGAGATCGCGTCCGAAGATGGTGTACTCACTTCGGCTTACAAGTCGCGAGTGCCGATCTTCTGTCCCGCCATTGCTGACAGTGGTCTCGCCGTGGGTATCGCCGGCGCGCGCTTCGAAAAGAAGAACAACTTTATGTTCGACGTCATTCAGGACGTGCTCGACATGATGAACGTCATGGTGAATGCGCGCGTCTCAGGGATACTCAATCTCGGTGGCGGAACAACGAAGAGTTTTATTCAACAGGCGACTCTTTCGTCGTTCCTGCAAAAGGAACATCATCACGGGCACAAGTACGCGATTCAGATCTCGACCGACGCTCCGCATCCGGGAGGCCGTTCGAACGCAGTGTCGTTTGATGAAGGATTGATCTACGGGAAACTGGCGCGCGGCGCCCATACCGCGTACGTTCCGTGTGATGCGACTATCGCCCTACCGATACTGATCACGTCGCTCTCACAAACCGCGGCGAAGTACATGAAGGGACGTAAAAAGCCCAACTTCCAATTCGGCCGGGAACTGATCGTCGACGCACCATAGGTTCTCCACAATTTTTTCGCGCAAAGGCGCAAAGCACGCAAAGGAAGAATTTGGGTTCCTTTGCGTCTTTGCGTCCTTTGCGCCTTTGCGCGAAAAGCCTTTTCAGAACACGGGCTCGCCAAGTTTCTCCTCGACGACCTTAGTTCTCCGCACACGATTGCGCTGAGCGTACATTGCTTTGTCGGCCTGTTCGATCGCCTGGCCCAGATCCGTCAGTGAAGTAAATCCCGCTACGCCGAAAGAAACGGTGACGCTGAGCTGCATTCCAATCCAATTCTCACAGTTCTCCTCGAGAATCTTGTTCAGTTTTTCCATGCGACGGCTGGCTTCAGGTTGTGGCAGCTTGAACATCAGTACAAGAAACTCGTCACCACCCCAACGGAACAACATGTCGTCCGCGCGCACCAGCGAACGCGTTGCGCGTGCGACTGCACGAATTGCTTTGTCTCCCGCACTATGGCCCATCGTGTCGTTGATCGGTTTCAGATTGTCAATGTCGAGCACTGCCACACTGCCGGACGTCACCGCGTCGTGGCCGGCTTCAGGCCGTCGCAGCAGCGAATGAAACGCGTGGCGATTCAACGCTTCCGTGAGCGGATCCATCTGGACCAGCAACTCGAGTTGATCGCGTGCTTTGGTCAGTTTTGTATTTGCCACTTCGACTTCGCGTCGCACGCTCTGCATCAACACCTTCACTGTCCCAAAGAAACCGATCATGAACACGACAGATAAGATCGTCTGCCTGAAAGAAATGTGAAAAGCAGTAAACAGGATTACGAGCGAGAACGACAGGCTCGCCCATGACGCAGTCCAGTACTTCAGAGCATTGCTCTTGATGGAGGACCGCATGAAGATTGAAAGCAGCGCGATCAGCAGAACGCCGGCACATTGAATGGCCAGACCAATATTCGAATCCATAGACTGGGACCTCGTTCTGGGCTTAACGAGTTATAGGAAAGCTCGGGCGGTGAGGTACAACGGAATTGATTCTAGCCGACCGGAGGGCGTCAGGCCAAGAGTTTTCTTTAGCCACGGATTACACGGAAAAATCCGCGGTTATCACAGAAATCCGTCTAATCCGTGGTTCGCTTTATGTCAGCCACTGCAGAACTTCTTCCTCATTCGAGCTGCGTGTGCCACCCACGATATGAATGAAATACTCCTCGAGCGACACCGGACCCTCGCCGTCTCCCTCAACACGTATTCCTTTGCGCAGTTCGTTCAGCGATCCGGAAGCGAGTAACTTACCCTGCGCGATGATCGCGATATCGCTGCAAAGACGTTCGACGATCTCGAGCACGTGTGACGTGAGAAAAACGGTCAAACCTCTGGTGGTGAGTCGCGACAACAAATCCTTCAATGTTCGTGAGGCAATGGCGTCAATGCCTTCGAACGGCTCGTCGAGGAAGAGTATCTCCGGCCGGTGAATGAGCGCGCAGGCAAGCGAGAGTTTTTTCTTCATGCCGTGGGAGTATTCGATAATCAGTTTTCTCGGCTCGTCCTGTAGTTCCATTAACTCGAGTAGTTCTTTGGAGCGTTGCGCGATCTCTTCACTGCGAAGGCCGTACATTCGTCCAGTAAACGACAACATCTCCGCGCCGGTTAATCGTTCAAACAGGTTCAGGTCTTCGGGAACGACTCCGATTCGTCTCTTCACTTCCATCGGTTGTTCGGAGATGTCGAAATCAAGGACGCGCAAGGTGCCGCTGGTTGGTGCTAACAGGCCGGTCAGCATCTTGATCGTTGTTGACTTACCCGCGCCGTTCGGACCGAGAAAGCCGAAGAAGCTGCCGCGATTCACGCGTAGATTGATGTGATCCACGGCGACAAAGCCACCGAACTGCTTGACGAGTGAAAAGGTCTCGACTGCGGGCGTTGCGGACATTGGCCACAGATTAACGCGGATTTAAACGGATAGCTATCTGTGAAAATCCGTGTTATCCGTGGCTAATTACGTAGTAGTGCCTTGGCGTCGTCGGCACGTACAAACGCTGGAAGTTCCCGGTGCGTGCTCATGAGAAAGGCGTTTGAGCTGGATTGCAATGCGTTGCCGTGCGTCGCAGCGAGGCGGACGATGCGGCCGAACGGTGACCAGCCGTAGTAGTAACCATCTTTGAGTGAGACGAGGATGTCCGCAGTATGTTTCACTCGCGACGTGAAAAGGGACTTGTAGATATTAGGCAGCGCATCCGGATAGCGGTGTCCGGCAGTTTGCTCAAACCAATCATGGTCCGTAGCAAATCTGTCGTGAAAATCTTTCAACCGAAGTGGATCGCCACTAACGACCACGTAGCGATACGAAGCAGCGTCGCCATCTAAACGTTGCTCAATTCGCGCCTGTCCGTGTTCGCTTTCGATAACAACATCACCCGAGTCTTTATAGATCGCGAAATCTACGCCGGTGATTTCCGCACTCGCACGCGCCACCTCGGGAATCACGTCAGTATCCCGGCAATAAAGCGCGGCATAACTGCAAAGTCCGAACGCGGGAATCACAACCTGAAAACCACGACGTTGCAGGGCCTCGGTTAGTGGCACACGGCGATTCTCCTCGAGATTCATACCGTGATCCGAGAACATCACGATCTCCGTTTCCTTACCGCAAGAACTCTGAATCTCTCGCAGAATCTTATCGAGCGACTCGAGCGCAATCGCGAGGCGTTCGGGTCCCTGCGCGTGGAGCAAACCGTCGGTGGCTTTCAGGAATGCGAAGTAATCGTGTGTTTGCGGCGCGGCGCGGAACCGCTCGCGGAACCGTTGCATGTCGGCCCGCCAAATCCTGTCGGGTGCAACGTAAATCAAAAACTCGAAAGCCAGCGGTTCCTGGTAGTCGAGATCGTCCATGTACGACGATGGGATCTTGTCGGGCGTGCGGCGACCGAGATATTTCCTGATTCCACCGCGCAGTTCGCCTGCTTTGCGATCGAAGTACAGACTTTCATAGCCCTCCGGCGGCGAAGCGCCAAGCATCGCCGAGAGCGCAACGTTAGTCATAGTTGGAAATGGTGAAAGAAGTCGAGTCGGTGGTCCAAAACTGTCGAACAGTCCGCGACCTTTTTCCTGCTCGATGACTTTGTGAGGAACACCGTCCAGACACAAAAGAAGCCGTCGAGGACGGGTTTTACCAGCACCGTTACCCTGCATGTTCTCCTGCTCCCTCTTTACTGCTCTCGGCCTCCCGTTTCGTAGCCTCCTCAGCCTTGTAAGCCTGGCGCAATCCTCGCTTCGCTTCTTCGTGTGCGTCGTAAACGTTTGGACGCGCCAACACCTGCTTGTATTGCGCCAGCGCTTCGTCACGCTTGCCTGCCGCATCGTAAGAACGCGCGGCATAAAGATGGGCCATCGTGATCAAGCCGGGCTCCGCGCGATCGACTTTTGTCGCTGCAAGAAACTCCTTCGCCGCACGATCGTGATAACCAGCCGTCAACAGCACTTCGCCGTATTTGAAGTGAATCAGATCCAACGCACGCACGGCCGTGTCGCGCACGTTTCGATCGCGCAACACTTCCTCGAACGTAGCAAACGCTTCTTTTTCCGCCTCGACCGCGCCTGCGACGTCTTTCTCTTTTCTTTTAACTCCGGCAAGAGAAACGAGTGCGTCAGCGGTTTCCAGTTTCAGTAGATAATTGCGCGGATATTTTGCACTGAGCTCTCGCGTTAGCTTGAGCACGTCAGCAAAGCGCTTTTCGCGGCGGTAAAGCAGTATCAGGACCGACTTGGCATCGTCCTGTGCCCAACGCCCTTCCTTCGCAACCTGTTCGAGCATCGCCAGTCCACGCTTTTTCGAACCGCGGTAACCCGTGGCGCCGGCGAGGATCTTTATCGGCAGAGGCAACGAACCGACGACGTATTCGTAAAGACCGATCGTTATCTGCGCATCGATATATTTAGGATCGAGCTTCAGCACTTCGCGATGATGCTTGACGGCGTCGTTTCCATCGCGCAGGGCCGCGAAATGGCGTCGTTCGACAGCTTCTTCGAACGACGCTTTGAGTCCTTCTGTGTTCGCGAGAAAGTCGAGCGCCTCGATATTCTTAGGTTCCTGCTTGAGTTTGGCTTCAGCGAGGCGTTTGGCTTCGCGAGTCAGATTGCGAAACTCGGTAATGATCTTCGGATCGACTTTATCGTCGCCGTTTGAATAGAACGATTCCGAGCTGTAAAGCGACGCTTGCAAACGCCGTGATTCATAAAGCGTTTTGATCCACAAGCGTGCGGCAAGCAGTTGATAGCCGCCGGGATGGTTCGGGTAAAGCTCAACGATCTCCTTGAAGTCGCGCTGCGCTTTCTCGTAGTCGATGTTGTAGAGCGCGTCGAGACCGCTGCGCCGGAGTTCCTCGAAGCGCGCCTGTTCTGCTTCTGTTAACCAGGGGGATGAAGACTGCTGTGCACATACGCCAAAGGCGACAGCCAGCAATAAAACAAGAACACCGAAATACTTCACTTACGTCTACCTCCACTCACCGCCTTGGAGTGCGGCGGCCTGGCGCCGCTTTGTTATCGATGGTGCGTAATCGAGTCCAAAGCGGCGCCAGGCCGCCGCACTCCAAGGCGTCAAAATTCTCATTACTTGGCTGCCGCCCTGCTGCGTCTACTATCTGCGCCCTGGTAACTGTCTCGTGGCGAGCG